>NZ_CP102798.1:2400000-2730013 GCF_028356935.1 Lysinibacillus sp. OF-1 | reverse complement strand
TAGGCTGTAGCATTGGTTATTTATCAAAACTGTTTAAAGAAAAAATGCATACAAGCCCGATTCATTATTTAGGTGAAATGCGTGTCAATAAAGCAGCGGCATTACTCGTGCAAACAGATGCTACGTTGCAGGAAATTGCGGAGCATGTCGGTTATCCTGACGGTCATTCCTTGAGCCGAAGCTTTAAACGATACAAGGGTGTATCTCCAGCACAATTTAAAGTGGCATGGAGGCAAAAGCGGCAACTGGAAGATGAAGAATTGCCACTTTGGAAAAGAAGATATGCTATTCTCCCAAAACAATTCGAGTGTTATATTGATGATGAAATTGAAAATCATTATCAACGAAAGGGAGTAAATGAAATGTCGAAGTACAAAAATATGAAAGTAAAGGCTATGACGTTGTTTATGTGCCTATCATTGCTGCTAGCAGCATGCTCAAATACAAATGGAGCCTCATCATCGACAAATCAAGTGGAATCACAAGCGAATAGTGGACAAGAGGCTGTACAAGAAGGAAAGACAAGAATTGTTTCGACGCCTAGAGGTGATGTAGAAATTCCAGCTCAGCCACAGCGTGTAGCGGCTGATCAATATATGGGGCAGCTTTTAAAGTTAGGAATTATTCCAGTTGGTGTCCGCGAAGGCATGTTAACGGAAGGTTGGATTGAGAAAGCGGGGATTCCTCAAGAAACGCTCGCTAAAATCGAGAATTTAGGTGGCTTCCCAATGAATCCTGAAAAACTCATTATGCTAGAGCCCGATTTAATCATTGGGTCGATTGAGAAAAATATTGAACAATATGAAAAAATCGGCTCTACTGTTTTTATTCCTTACTGGGAAGAGCTTTCGACGGCAGGGCCGTTAGAAAAATTTAGAAGAATTGCTGAGGTATTTGGAAAAGAGCAAGAAGCTGAGTTATGGATAGAAGAATATGAACAGAGGGTAGAAGATGCTCGAAAACAAATCGATGGCATCATTAAAGAAGGTGAAACGGTATCAGTCGTGCAATTAAGCCCTACAGGTTTATTTGTGTTAGCTGCTGAGGGAGGGAATTATGGTAGTAACACCATTTATCAGATGTTGAAATTACCTCCAACAGAGCAAGCTTTAAACATGAAAGAGGGCTTTGAAAATATCTCATTAGAGGTATTGCCACAGTATTTAGGCGATCATGTATTTGTCTATGTCAATTCGCAAGAAGATGCAGAAGAAATTTTGAATAGTCCGATTTGGCAGGGAGCACCTGCTGTTAAAAATGGCAATGTTTATATGTATGGTGAGTTCGATGATGAGTTTGTCATGGAAGATCCTTACTCTTTAGACCTACAACTTGAGAAAATTGTCAAAGTTTTATTGGAGAAAAAAATAAAAAGCAAGTAAAACCTGCATTCATTTTGCAATAAAGTAGAGCTATTTTCTGATGAATGGCCGTTTGTATAAATTCATCCTAGCTGGTCATAATAAAGAAGATTTCACTTATGAAATCTATAATGATGAGGAGGATGAAAAATGAGTAGGTTCGAACAATTAGATCCAAAATCTCAAAAAATCCACCGCAACTGGTCAAGGATTAAGCGATCCAAATCGCAAGTAAATGGTGAAACGGAGATAACTCTCCATAATCGCCTCTTGCGAAGTGAAGCAAAGGCCCGTCAGTTTTAATCATGTTAGAAAAGTAAGTGTCATCAAGCCCAGAAAAAATTCTGGGTTTTTTTATGGATAAAAATAGAAGGCGGAATGTATTATAATACGTTATAAGGAAGAAAAGGGGAGGAAGGCTATGAATATTACTATTCCAACTTATTTACAGTCATATGCAGAAAATGTTGAACAGCTAGAGGCAGTTGAATCACAGTTACAGCTTTGTTCCAGCACAGGGAATAAACAGTTTGAAATTTGGTACTATGGAGATTTACTAACAATCGAAGGTGAGGCATTGCCTTTCATTACTGGAGCAACCGCTAGAATCGTTGCAAAAGACCCTTTAACGGCGGAGGAAATTTTGCTATTTGATGCAACCCTACATGGCTATAATGCGCTATTTTGTGATGAATTTACGGAGGAGCAGCGTATCCATCGTCCACTACGGAAATATCTTTTGCCCACAACAGAAGTTGTCCTATCATTTTTCTATAATATTGACTATGACGAAGAAGCAGAAGACTATGAGGTAGATGAACATGGCAATGTACAGCTACTCAACGGAGAAACAGCAGATTGGGAGACGATAAAAAGTATTGGCTATGATGCCTTTGCTTTTTATGGCAAATCAGAAGATGGTACACTGCTAGCATTTGCACAGGAAGAATTAGCCTAGCATGAAAGGAACATAGAAAAATGCAATTCATCTCATATACACAAGATTTAGCGAAGCAAATTCATCAATATCAATCAAACAATGCATTTTATCGGAACATTATGAAAACAGAAGAGCCAGTGAATATCGGTTTCATCTATATTGAGCCAAATGGGGTAGTTGGTATGCATGAAGCCCCTGTTCCTCAGCTTTTTATCGTGATGCATGGCGAAGGCTGGGTTCGTGGTGAAGATGATGAAAAAATCACCATAAAATCTGGACAGGGTGTACTTTGGCATCAAGGGCAGGCGCATGAATCTGGTAGTACGACAGGCTTGACAGCACTTGTGATCCAAGCTGAGCATATACATCTTACATAAAAAACGTGTGTAACGGTAGGAGGGGAAGGCATTGAGCAACACAGAAAAATGGAACAAATGGTTGAAAGACTATGGGTTAGCACATAAGGCTGAGCAAATAGCAGCTTATACTAGAAGCTCTATACGTATGGTAGCTAAGCAAAATGCTGATGAAGAAATTCCGATTGGCCATTCAAAAATAGGTGGCTGTCCGGATGTTCCCACAGATTTTGTGTGGCCATATACGAACGATAAGAGACCGTTGTATTTCCTTTGCCAACTACATGTAAAGGATATCAAACCTTACGATACCAACAATTTATTACCTACAGATGGATTATTGTCCTTTTTCTATGATGCAGCCGAGCAACCATGGGGATACGATCCGAAAGACTATGATGGCTTCAATGTTTTCTATTTCACAGAACCAGTTAGTAGCCTTACAAGAATAAAAATACCTGCTATCTTACTCAAACATGGCGACATTGCCAGTGCAAGTCTGCAGTTTAAAAATGAATGGACACTCCCGCCCTGGGAATCTCCATTTTGGGATGATTTAGAAGAAACTCTAACGGAAGAGGAAGCAGATAATTTGAGAGACCTTGCATATGAATCGATGGAAGAAGCTGATGCAAATGGAGCCGTTCATCGCATAGACGGTTTTCCAGATGCTATTCAAGGGGATATGTACTTACAATGTCAGCTTGTCTCCAATGGCTTATATTGTGGCGATTCAACTGGCTATAATGATCCCCTTCGAAGGGAATTAGAGGCTGGGGCAACAGACTGGCGATTATTGCTTCAACTTGATTCAGAAGAAGAGCTTGGATATATGTGGGGAGATAGCGGTAGATTGTATTTTTGGATTCGTGAGGATGATTGCCAAAAGACCCGCTTTGATCAGACATGGGTTGTCTTACAATGCTTTTAAAAACAAAGGGGGATAACGGTTGTCAAAGCAACCGTTATCCTTTTTCATGTTGTTTCACCATTTTCACTGTTTTAAGCGGATAACCATCGAAACACTCATCGAATTCTACTAGCTTTTCGAACCCCTTTGCCTGATAAAAATGCATACCAATTGTATTTTCTTTTGCTACACAAACAAATAATGACGATAGGCTGGGAAGCATGTTTAGCCCTCTTTGTAAAAGAGCTGAACCGATACCACTCCCCTGGCTATCAGGATGCAAGTAAATGGCAAGCAGCTCTGCCTCACCATGTGTAACATTTGAGAAATTAGCAAAGCCTACTAGCGATTCATCGACGATTGCGACTAAAAATAGGCTAGTAGTGAAGCGCTGTGTTAAACGGTTACTGCTATACGCCATTTGTAAAAAGCGATCTTGAATATCACGAGGGATGATTCCTTCATATGTATGGTGCCAGCTTGTTCTAGCAATTTCTTGTACAAAAGTAATGTCATTTTCTAGCATCTGTCGTATAATAAATGTCAACACTTTTCACCTGAAATTCCAATTTTTATCTTTATTGTAACATTCAATCAGTCAAAAGGGGGTCACTTTCATGCAAGTAGTGGAAAAAGCATTTGGCTATATTACGAGAGAGCATGAAGAACAATTACAAGTGCTCGTATTTGAACAGAATTCAGTTGGTGCAGGTATTCAAGTGCCCAAAGGTACAGTAGAAGAGGGCGAAACACCTTTAGAAGCTGTGAAGCGTGAAATGTTGGAGGAGACTGGTCTAACAACACTTGTCGTTCAGAGGTTAATTGCACAGGACTATTTTAATCATCCGTCAGGTATTTTACAGAAACGTTATTTTTATCATTTAACATCCGATGAAACACAAGATTCATGGCAACATCATCCAACGGGCTTAAATGAAGCGGATTTAATTTTTTCATTTTATTGGATTTCTGCTGAGCAAGAAGCGCTACTAGCAAAGGGGCATGGTGATTATTTATACCGTGTGTTAGGAAAGGTGAAAAATTGAACGTAGGATTATAAAGATGCGGTGGCATGACTACTTTAGCTATTAACAAATAGAAAACCCTAACTATGATAAAACACGCAATGAGTGTTTCGTAAAATAGTTAGGGTTTTTCAACGGTCTCTTTCAGGTTGGTTCAATCAAGCCTTGGCCACAATCTCTAAGGCTTGTGCAAAATCAGCGATTAAATCATCTACATGCTCAAGTCCCACTGAAAATCGTAAAAGTCCATCTGTGATGCCGCGTTTTGCACGCTCCTCAGGCTCCATAGCAGCATGACTCATCTTTGCTGGGTAGGAAAGAATTGATTCCACACCCCCAAGAGAGACCGCGAAAACAGGAATTGTCATTGCTTCGACTAATGCTTTTGCGGCTGCATAATTCGGTAAACGGAAAGACAAAACAGCCCCACCACTTGTACTTTGGCGCTGATGAATGTCATACCCTGGATGTGAGGCAAGTCCAGGATAGTAGACTTGCTCAACCAGTGGATTTGTAGTTAAAAATGTTGCAATTTTTTGTGCAGATTCAGCAGAGCGACTAAAGCGCACATCTGTTGTTTTGATATTTTGTAGCAGTGTGAAAGAATCTTGTACACCTAAAATATTGCCAAAAGAATTTTGGATAAAGTATAGCTCTTGTCCTAGCTTGTCATCTGCTGTAACTGTTAAGCCAGCAATAATATCAGAATGACCAGATAAGAACTTAGTTGCACTATGAATGACGACATCAACTCCAAGTTCTAGTGGACGTTGGTGTAACGGTGTCATAAAGGTATTATCTAAAAATGTCAGACATTGGTGTTGTTTCGCTAGTGCCACCACGCCACGAATATCTGTGATGCCTAATGTCGGATTTGATGGTGTTTCCATATAAAGCAGCTTCGTAGCTGGCGTTATTGCTGCTTCTACTGCTGCTAGATCCGTGAAATCTACAAATGTATGGGAAATCCCAAAGCGTGGTAACACCTTTGTCACAAAACGATAGGTTCCACCATAAACATCCTCGGTCATGACGATATGGTCCCCTTGGGATAACAGCATTAACGCTGCTGATACCGCTGCAATGCCCGAAGAAAAGGCATGAGCGCGAACACCACCTTCAAGTTCTGTCACAGCTTTTTCTAATGCGTCTCTCGTAGGGTTGCCTGAGCGAGCATAATCATATTCTCCAAACTCATCCATACTTTCTTGATGGAAGGTAGAGGACAGATACATGGGAACATTGACAGCCCCTTTTTTATTACCATAGCCATCACGAACACCTGCATGAATGAGGCTCGTTTCAATACGTTGCTTCATAAATTATGCCTCCTTTCTTAGGATATCGAATACTTGTTGTAAGTCTGCAATTAAATCTTCTGCTTCCTCAATACCGACAGAGAATCGAAGTAAACGATCACAAACGCCACGTTCAACACGCTCTTCATATGGCATATCTGCATGTGTTTGTGTGGCAGGATATGTAATAAAGCTTTCCACACCGCCAAGACTTTCAGCAAAAGTAATTAACTTTAAGTGACGAAGGAATGGGTCAATCCACTCAGGTTTTTGCAAGCGGAATGACAGCATGCCACCTTTTCCTGTATAAAGTACATCAGTCACTAATGCTTCTTCCTCTAAATAAGCAGCAATGGCTTTTGCATTTGCATCATGCTGTTTTAATCGGAGATGTAAAGTTTTTAAACCGCGAATAAGTAACCACGAATCCATAGCGCCTAGCACCATACCACTGCCATTATGAATAAAGCCAATGCGTTCAGATAATTCCTTACCTTTAGCCACAACTAAACCAGCTAAAACATCATTATGACCACCGATATATTTTGTAGCAGAGTGAAGGACAATGTCTGCCCCTAATTCGATAGGGCGTTGGAAGTATGGTGTATAGAAGGTATTATCTACAATTAACCAGGCTCCATGTTTATGGGCTAACTCTGCATACACTTGTAAATCGAATTCCTGCATAAGTGGATTTGTTGGGGTTTCAATGAATAACGCACGAGTATTTTCAGTTATTAATGCTTCCACCTGTTCAACCGATTCAAACTTTGAATAAACAGGCTTGATATTATAGGTTTCTTGGAAGAAGTTAAATAGTCTATAGGTACCGCCATATAAATCATCAGGCACGACTAACTCATCGCCTGGTTTAAATAAGGATAACACCAATTGAATAGCAGCCATCCCTGAACTACAGGCAAAGCCCATATCGCCCCCCTCTAAATCAGCAATCCCTTCTTCTAAAAGAGCACGTGTAGGATTTTTTGTACGTGTATAGTCAAAGCCAGTAGATTCCCCAATTCCAGCATGTTTATAAGCAGTCGATAAATGGATCGGCGGGCTCACAGCACCTGTTATGGGGTCACTTAAATTTCCTAGTTGTACAAGTTTTGTTTCAATACTTCTGTTTAATGTCATGACGTCACTCTTTTCTCCAATATTATTAAAAGCGACAATTTTCGCTTTCAATTTATTAGTATTCTCAATAATTGTTACCAATTTAACATGGATACTAAAGAAGAACAAGGGTGTTTTCTGAAAATTAGCTAGATTATTTATAGTTAATCACGTAGGAATAGTAGGAGATTGATTATTAAATTATGAGCAACAATGTGTGGGAGCTTCTAGTTAAGTTAACAGGATAGAGCAGAGAAAGTGGAGGATACGCATAAAGTTGGTGGATAGAATAAGAAAAGCAGCGGATAGAACGCGGAAAGAGATGGATAGAACAGAGAAAGAGAAGGATACGCATAAAGTTGGTGGATAGAGTAAGGAAAGTAGCGGATAGAACGCGGAAAGAGATGGATAGAGCAGAGAAAGAGAAGGATACGCATAAAACTGGTAGATAGAGTAAGGAAAGTAGCGGTTAAAACGCGGAAAGAGAGAAAGTGGAGGATACGCATAAAGTTGGTGGATAGAATAAGGAAAGCAGCGGATAGAACGCGGAAAGAGATGGATAGAGCAGAGAAAGTGGAGGATACGCATAAAGTAGCGGATAGAACATCCAAAGAGAAGGATACAAAACCAAAGGATCTGCCTCTTTCGAATAAGGCAGATCCTTTGGTGTCATATGTTAGGCTTGTTCTTTTTTGAGTAAATCACGAATTTCTTTGAGGAGCTCTTCTTTTGCATCTAATTCAGGAGCTGGCTCTTCAACGACTGCTTCTTCTTTTTTACGTGTAAGCTTCGTCATAATTCGGAGCGCCATAAAAATGGCAAATGCAATAATTAAAAAATCAATAATTGATTGTAGAAATACACCTAAATTGACTTGGGCTTCACCAGAGCCAAAAACAAAGCTCTTTGTTAAATCAACACCACCTGTTAAAATACCAACTAATGGCATAATGATATTTTCAACTAAGGAGGTAACAATTTTACCGAAAGCACCACCGATGACTACTGCTACTGCTAGATCGACAATATTGCCTTTCATTGCAAATTCTTTAAAGTCTTTCCACAAAATAAATGCCTCCCTATTATTATCCAATATAATGAATCAATCTGTATTTTACTATATTTTTAGCAAACCTTTCAACTGCTTTTATAGTGAAAATGAATAGCAACCTACAACTGGAAGTTTCTATCTTACAAAAATTAAAAGATTTACTACATATAACGAAAAATTTGGTAATATAGAAAAAGAATACTAGATTAGGTGTGACGTATGACAAAGAAAAAGAACAACAAAGCCATGTTATCACCCGCTACAAAATTGGGTATGATAGCATTATTGATTCCCGTTGCGATAACGGTGTATGTCCTGACATTTTTTGCGTGGAAGGAACTTCAAACATTACCGATTTTCGAAAAGCTTGCACAGCAAAAGGCAATCGAGGAGATTCAACAACATTTCGATATGGACATTCCAGAGAAATACATTCCGGTATATGTAGCAGCGGAGGAGAAATATGGTGTGCCATGGACATTGCTTGCTGCACATCATCGAATTGAAACGAGATTTTCTACAGTGAAATCAATGGTTTCATCTGCCGGGGCAGAAGGGCATATGCAATTTATGCCGTGCACGTTCGTTGGCTGGCAGCATCCTACTTGTTCAGGACTAGGAAAAGGAAACATCACGAAGGCTGAATTAATGAATCCAGAGACAATTGCTAAATATGGAGGATATGGCGTAGACGCGAATGGGGATGGTATAGCCGATCCCTATGATATTGAGGATGCGGTATTTAGTGCAGCTAATTATTTAGCTAAATACGGAGCTGCCAAAGGTAATATTAAGAAAGCTGTGTATCAATACAATCATAGTGAAGAATATGTAGAAAATGTATTGTATTACTACCAATTGTATAATAATTATCACGATGAACTCCGAGCAACCGTTTTACTAAATGAAGCAAAATAAAGAGCCATCACCATGGATGGCTCTTTATTACATATTTAAGTTGCTTTACGCATACCTTTTAAAATAAGGCTGACGATAAAGATCAACACAACGGCACCGATCAGTGCTGGGAACACGTAGAAATCACTTACTCTCCAACCCCAGTTCCCTAAAACCATACTACCGATCCAAGAACCAACAATCCCTGCAATAATATTCCCGATGATGCCACCAGGTACATCTTTACCTAAAATTACGCCAGCTAACCATCCAAGAATTCCTCCGATGATTAAATACCAAATGAAACTAATCATTATTTTCATCTCCTTAAAATTAAGATATAATGGCGATTACTTAGTTATACCCTGAATGGAGTAGATTAAACACTGCGATTTTGTTTAGTAATTATTACATGCTGTCATAATGGCTGTAGACAAATGAATGCAGCTCTTTCATCATGCCCACACTAACGTAACTCCAACTGCATAAATGATTGTGAAAATGTCCACATTAACTACAATTACTTCTATATTGTACATACACCGATTTTCGCTTACTTCTATAGTATGTTCACGCATTCAATTCGTACCAAAAATAGATGGAACGCTCCAAAATCAGCCGTTTGACTAAATATTTGCAAAAACCACCTTTTTATCCATGAAAAAATGCATTTTTTGTTGAAGCAGAATTTCAATCAATTATACGGTTGTTCATTTTTTATTTATATGAATGGAAAATGGTTAAATTTTCACCTTTTAATAGTTTGAAAATTCTGTTTAAAAGGATTATAATGAGAAAAAAGGAGCGTGTTGCATATGAATATGGCTGTTATGAAACGTTTAAATCGTCAAGGTTTTCTGATTGCTGGTCTGCATTTGTTAGTGCTGCTAAATCTTGCAGCCGATTTCTTATACGCATCGTAACCAATTGAATGGAAAGGTGAATGAAATGTTTGTCCCATTCTAAAACAACTGTGTCGACTTATTGAATAAAAAGCGCACGGTTGTTTTTATTTTGACTCATGAATAACAAAATTATTCTGTAAATTGTCAAATACATAGTATATACAGGAGGGATTAAATGACGACAAGATTGGATCGAGCGTTTAATGATTTGGAAAGACCATTTGCTTGGTTGGACTTAGATGCGCTGGATAAAAATATACGAACTGTGCAAGAGGCTTGTGGTGGCAAGCAAATTCGTATTGCGACAAAATCGATTCGTTCTGTTGAAGTGCTTCGTTATGTTCAGAAAAACCTTGCTAATGTTGTAGGCTTTATGACATTCACAGCGGCAGAGACCATTTTTTTACTACAGCAGCAATTTGATGATTTATTACTGGGCTATCCAGTAATGGAGGAAGCAGCTATTCGTCGCTTGCTACATTTCGTCAAAGACGGGAAGAGCGTTACTTTTATGGTGGATCGGCCAGAACATATCCAACTATTAGCGAAGCTGGGACTAGAAATAGGTGTACGTGTACAGGTTTGCATTGATATTAATGTTTCGAATGATTTTAAAGTACTGTATTTCGGGACTAAACGTTCATCGTTGTATTCTCTTGAGACGCTGACACCTTTTTTGCAAGAGATTCAAAAAACATCAGCGATTGAGGTTGTAGGTGCAATGGGCTATGAGGCTCAAATAGCAGGCGTTGGCAATCGTCCTGCGAATGCAATAAAAGGCAAAGTGATTGAGGCAATGCAAGTACAAGCTAAAAAACAAGTAACCCAATTTCGTCGCTTAGCGATAGCCCATATCAAGGCGTATTTTCCAAACTTACGCTTCGTCAATGGTGGAGGCTCAGGGAGCATGTTATATACCAATCAGCAGAAAGAAGTGACTGAAATTACAGTAGGCTCCGCTTTTTATGCACCTGCATTGTTCGATCAATTTACACATTTACAGCTAGAAAAGGCAGCTGGATTTGCTTTGAGTGTAACGAGAAAGCCTGAAAAAAATATTGTTGTTTGTCATGGTGGTGGTTATACGGCTTCTGGAGCAATTGGATTGGATCGCTTACCTGTATTCTATGAACCTAGCAATTTTGCATACCTTAGCTTAGAAGGAGCAGGAGAAGTACAAACGCCTATAAAGGTCAAAGGAAAACATATTAATATTGGTGATACGATCTATTTTAGACATGCAAAAGCGGGGGAGCTTTGTGAGCGTTTTCAAGTACTCCATGGGATTCGAGAGGACAAGTATATGGGGCCTTACACAACATATAGGGGGGATGGACAATGTTTTCTATAGAAAAATGGCGTAATGGTGAAAAGTGGACAAATTGGGCGGGGAATGTTATTTCTTATCCGAGTGAAATGTACTTACCACAATCGGTTGAAGAAGTTTCAACCATTGTCAAGCATGCACGTGAAACGGGAAAAACGATTCGGGTCACAGGGGCAGCTCACTCTTTTAGCGCTGTGGCTATGCCAGAGCATATCGCTATTTCCTTACATAATATGCGTGGATTAATCGCTGTGAATGAGGAAAAGCAGGAGGCAACATTATGGGCTGGTACCTACCTATATGAAATTGGACCAATGCTGGAGAAGCACGGCTTTGCTTTAATCAATATGGGGGATATTCAGGAGCAAACGATTGCAGGAGCAGTATCAACGGGTACACATGGTACAGGGATTACACTTGGTTCTCTGTCGTCTGCTGTCATGACATGGGGGTTTGTAGATGGCACTGGCACATATCAGGAGCACAGGAGGGGAATGGACGATTTATCTGAAGCACTACATGTATCGCTCGGTATGCTTGGTGTCCTTGTCAAAGTAACGATCAAAGTCATGCCACTTTATAGCTTGCATTATGTTGGGGCAAGAGAAACTTTGAGCAATGGTCTCACACTATTCGCAGAGGATATTCGCCAACATCGCCATGTGGAATGGTTTTATTTCCCTGGCAGTGAGACGATTCAAGTAAAACGGATGAATGCTGTAGCACCCATCTATCAAAGTGAATGGAATAAAAAAATAGAAACGTTAAAGCTTCAAATTGTAGAAAATGGTGCTTTCTTTGCCATGTCAGAACTTTGTAAGTGGAAACCAGCGTTAAGTGGTGCTATGAGTAAAATAGCAGCCGCAAATGTGGTGAAAAGTGAAAAAGTGGGCATAAGCTATGAAATTTATCCTTCTCCTCGTAGTGTGAAGTTCCAAGAAAGTGAATATGCCATTCCACTCGCTCAATTTGAAGCATGCTTGGAGGAAATTCATACAACCTTTAAAAAAGGGATTTTTAATGTTCATTTCCCATTAGAGTGTCGAACAACTGCAGGGGAAGCAGGCTTTTTAAGTCCAACACAGGGGCGCGAGTCTGCTTTTATAGCCTTTCATATGTATAAAGGGATGTCAGAAGAGCCTTATTTTAAATGGGTTCATACTTTGATGCAAAAATATGATGGCCGACCTCACTGGGGCAAACAACACCATTTAACAGCACAAACCGTCTACGAACTGTATCCAGAGATCGAAAAGTTTTTAAAAATACGACACCAATATGATCCCGATCAAGTATTTTTTACAGGCTACTTAAAAAAATTGTTTCTATTGTAAGCGTTATCTCTATAGATAAGATGATTCAACTTGTCCGAAAATATGGGAATCAATGGTCTCTTACATTGTTGGTTATTATTGAAAAATTAAAATTTGAACGAAATGTCAAAATTTTTATCAAAGCGAGATAAAACTGATGCTTAATCAGCATGTAAACGATTTCAATTTTGACAGATTTTTTTAATTGTTTGAACAATTCAAAAAATACTGTTGACGAGACCTTTTTTTCGTACTATGATAACAACAATTTAACACGTTCGTTACAGCAGTAGCCATCTAGTAGGCTGCTACTCTATAAACAAAAATTAAAAAGACAGAACATTTTGTCTATAGCAACGAACATAGTATGGATAGCAATGAGGGGCGTTTAAAATGAGAAGTGACATGATTAAAGTAGGCGTAGATCGAGCGCCACATCGAAGTCTTTTATATGCAACAGGCAAAGTAAAAGCAAAAGATTTAGGCAAACCATTTATTGGGGTTTGTAACTCATATATCGACATAATACCAGGTCACGTTCATTTACGTACGTTCGCTGATGTAGTGAAAGAAGCCATTATTGAAGCGGGTGGTATTCCATTCGAATTTAATACAATTGGTGTCGATGATGGTATTGCAATGGGGCATATTGGTATGCGTTATTCATTACCAAGTCGTGAAATTATAGCAGACTCAGCAGAGACAGTTATTAATGCACATTGGTTTGATGGTGTATTTTATATTCCTAACTGTGACAAAATTACACCAGGGATGCTGATGGCAGCAGTTCGCACAAACGTACCATCTATCTTTGTTTCTGGTGGTCCAATGGAGGCTGGTACTTCTGCTTCAGGCAAGCAGCTTTCTTTAACCTCTGTTTTTGAAGGCGTAGGAGCCCATAAATCAGGAAAGATGTCATCTGAAGAGCTGTTAGATATTGAAAATAATGCATGTCCAACATGTGGCTCATGCTCAGGGATGTTTACAGCCAACTCGATGAACTGTTTAATGGAAATGCTCGGTGTTGCTCTACCAGGGAATGGTACAATCGTTGCCACTTCTGAAGAGCGTCACAAGCTGATTAAAGAAGCAGCCAAACAATTAATTCGTATGGTCAAGGAAGACATTAAGCCACGCGACATTATTACAAAAGAGTCAATTGATGATGCTTTTGCTCTTGATATGGCAATGGGAGGCTCCACAAACACTGTTCTTCATACATTAGCCATTGCCAATGAAGCAGAAATAGATTACAACATTGAAGATATTAATAAAGTAGCAGAGCGAGTACCCTATTTAGCGAAAATTATGCCTGCATCCGATATTTCAATGGATGATATCAATAAAGCGGGTGGTGTTAGTGCCATTATTAATGAATTAACATCCATTCCGGGAGCTATTCATCCAGATCGCCCAACCGTTGCAGGTGTAACGATGGGTGAGCTTGTCAAAGATTATCACATCACGAATGATCAAGTCATTCGAACAAAAGACAATCCCTATAGTGCTGTAGGTGGGTTATCGGTGTTATTTGGTAACATTGCACCTGATGGCTCCGTTATTAAAGTAGGTGCAGTTGATCCTTCCATCAAAGTATTCAAGGGAGAGGCAATCGTCTTTGATTCCCAGGAAGCAGCGCAGGAAAATATTGATAATGGAATAGTGAAAGAGGGCCATGTAGTCGTCATTCGCTATGAAGGACCTAAGGGTGGCCCAGGGATGCCTGAAATGCTTGCACCAACATCTGCGATTCAAGGTCGTGGTCTTGGTACAAAGGTTGCATTAATTACAGATGGTCGTTTCTCAGGTGCATCTCGAGGTATTTCAATTGGTCATATTTCACCAGAAGCTGCTGAAGGCGGTCCAATCGCCTTAGTAGAAAACGGAGATATTATTGAAATTGATCTACCAAATCGTACGATTAATGTACAAGTTTCAGATGAAGTTTTAGCTGAACGTCGTGCAAAATTACCAGTCTTTGAGCCAAAAATCAAACGTGGTTGGTTAGCAAGATATTCAAAATTAGTGACGAACGCTTCCACTGGTGGCGTAATGAAAATTTAACAACTAGATAAATGAAAACGTTGATGAGGTTAAAGGTTCTAGAGCCTTGTATCTACCAGAGAGCCGGTCGTGCTGGAAGCCGGCGATACAACTAGATCCGACATCCCCTCGGAGTGGGCTATTAAACGTGTTTACACCATTAGATAGCTCCGGGCATAGTCGAAAGTGCTCGTTATTAATGAATAAATGTTTTATGACACCCTATTGGATGTGAAATTTTTTGCATAGGTGTATAAATGCAGTCATTTATTCGCGAGGTAGCAATTATTTGCTATAAAAAAGGGTGGTACCATGGAAAGTCTTTTTCATCCCTACGTAAGGTAGTTCTTTGCGTGTGGAGAAAAGGGCTTTTTTATTATTTTCACGACGTAATGAGCAAACTCTCAATGAAAAGGAAGAGAGGTAGACTTACCAGCTAGTGGCACTTTACTAATCTAGAACACTGATGTATGACTTTGAAAGAAATGAAGGAGGCATAAATTGATGAGTGCGAATGTTTCAATCAATGAACAAGAACAATTAGCAACAACAGCAACGGCTGAACAAACCTATCAAGCGAAGGACGGTGCAGATGTTTTAGTGCAGGCTTTGCATGATCAAGGTGTTGAAATCATCTTTGGCTATCCAGGTGGAGCCGTATTACAAATCTATGATGCGATGTATAAAAATCCGATTCGCCATATTTTAACAAGACATGAACAGGGGGCTATTCACGCGGCTGAAGGCTATGCACGTGTCTCAGGTAAAACAGGCGTTGTCATTGCCACAAGTGGACCTGGTGCAACAAACCTCGTAACAGGTATTGCGGATGCCATGATTGATTCCATCCCATTAGTTGTCTTCACAGGTCAGGTTGCTACATCTGTCATTGGAACAGATGCTTTCCAAGAAGCTGATATCATGGGGATTACGACACCAATCACAAAGCACAATTACCAAGTGCAGGATGTCAATGACATTCCACGTATTGTGAAGGAAGCATTCCATATTGCAAGCACTGGACGTAAGGGACCAGTGGTTGTGGACTTTCCAAAAAACGTTTCACAAATGTTGTTTGATGTAGAGAATCCACCACAAGCACCAGATGAAATTTATTTACCAGGCTATCAACCAACCTATAAACCAAACTATTTACAAATTCAAAAGGCGATCCAAGCAATTTCTTTGGCAAAAAATCCAGTTATTTTAGCTGGTGCAGGTGTTCTTTTTGCTGACGCACGTGAGGAATTAACGGCCTTTGCTGAAAAATACCGTATCCCCGTAACGAATACATTGCTAGGGCTAGGCTCCATTCATGGGGAACATGATTTATTCCTTGGAATGGCAGGAATGCACGGTACGGTTACAGCGAATACAGCCATCACAAAAACAGATTTACTACTCAATATCGGTGCACGTTTTGATGATCGCTTAACAGGAAATTTAGCCACATTTGCACCAAATGCAACGATTATCCATATCGATATTGACCCTGCTGAAATTGGTAAAAACGTACCGACAGATATTCCGATTGTTGCGGATGCAAAAGAGGCGTTAAAGGCATTGTTGAAAAAGGATTTCGAAGGTCCTGATACAGCAGACTGGCTAGCCTTTTTAAATAATCATGCGAATGAATACCCATTGTGGTATTGCAAAGATGCCAATACGCAAGAAATCTTACCACAAGAGGCATTGCAATTAGTGCACAAGATTACAGAGGGTGATGCCATTGTAACGACAGATGTAGGGCAGCATCAAATGTGGGCAGCACAATACTACCATTTAAATAATGATCATGCATGGGTAACGTCTGGTGGACTTGGTACGATGGGCTTCGGCTTCCCGGCCGCAATTGGGGCTCAGTTTGCGAAGCCAGACAAAAAAGTTATTTCGATTGTAGGAGATGCTGGATTCCAAATGACGGCACAGGAGCTATCTATTCTACAGGAATTTAACTTACCAGTAAAAATAGTGATTTTGAATAATAGTTGTCTTGGAATGGTGCGCCAATGGCAACAAACATTCTATGAAGAACGTTATTCATCGTCGCTGATGCCAATCCAACCAGATTTTGTTAAATTAGCGGATGCCTATAATATTAAAGGCTATCGTATTAACACAATCGATGAGGCGGAGAATATTTTCCGTGAGGCACTACTTTCTGATGAGCCAGTATTAATTGATTGTCGAGTGAAACAGCTTGAATGTGTTTACCCAATGGTAGCACCAGGCAAAGGCTTACATGAAATGATTGGGGTGAAAAAGAATTGAAACGAGTAATTACTGTAACTGTGATTAACCAAAGTGGTGTATTAAACCGATTGACAGGTTTGTTGATGAAGCGACAGTTCAATATTGAATCGATTACAGTAGGGCATACTGAACAACCAAATTTTTCTAAGATGACCTTTGTTGTCAATGTTGAGGATGAACGCAAAATCGAGCAGCTAGTAAAACAATTATCCAAGCAAATTGATGTGTTAAAAGTCAATGATATTACCGACAAATCAATTGTTCTGCGAGAGCTGGCGCTAGTAAAGGTTATTTCACCACCAAATCTACGCTTGGAAATGAATTCGATTGTTGAACCATTTCGTGCACAAATTATTGACACAGCCAAAAATGTTGTGACGTATCAAGTAGTAGGGCACCCAGAAAAGATTGATGCCTTTATCGAACTCATTCGACCATATGGCATTAAAGAACTGACACGTACAGGAGCCACTGCCTCTGTGCGTGAAACGCAAAAAATCTCAAACCCACAGCTCTCTATTTTAAAATAGTTTGCATATAAAATTGATAGCTTTATTGAAACAGCAAGTTGCTAAAGCTATGAAAACCAAACCAAATTCTAGGAGGAAATAAACTATGGCTACAATGTACTATGAACAAAACATCAACGAGGACGTATTAAAAGGAAAAAAAATCGCTATTATCGGTTACGGCTCACAAGGTCATGCACATGCACTAAACCTTAAAGAATCAGGCTTTGACGTAGTAGTTGGGGTTCGCCCAGGTGGATCATTCGATGCTGCGAAAGCTGATGGTATTGACGTGAAAACTGTGGCTGAGGCTGCACAAGAAGCAGATGTGATTCAAATTTTATTACCAGATGAGCGTCAAAAAGCCGTTTATGAAGCAGAAATTGCACCATATTTACAAGCTGGTAAAGCACTGATGTTTGCGCACGGCTTCAATATCCATTTTGGTCAAATTACACCACCAGCAGATGTTGACGTATTTTTAGTAGCACCAAAAGGACCAGGACATTTAGTTCGTCGTCAATTCCAAGAAGGTGCTGGTGTACCAGGTCTATTCGCTATCCATCAAGATGCTACTGGGCAAGCAAAAGATTTAGCACTTGCTTATGGGAAAGGAATTGGTGCTGCGCGAGGTGGTTTACTTGAAACAACATTCAAAGAAGAAACAGAGACAGATTTATTCGGTGAACAAGCAGTACTTTGTGGTGGTGCAACACAGCTAGTAAGAGCAGGTTTCGAAACGTTAGTAGAAGCTGGCTACCAACCAGAACTAGCTTACTTTGAAACGCTACATGAACTTAAATTAATTGTAGACCTAATGTTTGAAGGTGGTATGGCTACAATGCGCTACTCGGTATCTGATACAGCAGAGTGGGGAGATTATGTGGCAGGACCACGCATTATTGATGAAACTGTAAAGGCTCGTATGAAAGACGTGTTAACAGATATCCAAGATGGCACATTTGCACGTCGTTGGATTCAAGAAAATGAAAATGGTCGTCCAGAATATACAAAATTCAAGGAAGCTGGTGCGAACCACCAAATCGAAGAAGTTGGCGCGAAATTACGTGCTATGATGCCATTCATCAACGAAGGGAAAGAAAAAGTTGTGCGAGAAGTAGCGGCAAGTGCGAAAAATTAATATTTTCGATACTGCGCTTCACAATGGTGAACAATTGGCTGAGATCTACTTAACCGCAGCTGAAAATTTACTATGAGGATATATCGACTACCGGCCGTAACTCCTCTCAAGATGTTTAGAAGCTGCTATTAAATGCCATTAACCGTCATTTAATAGCATGCCTTCGGGAGCACATCCTGTATAGGTTTTAAAGGTAGTGAATCGTATGACATACCATTCACAAGTCGGATGCAATGATGATATGGCGTATTGTATCCATTCACAAAAAATTACGCGTAGACGTAATGAATGCGCCCACCTAATTCAATGGTAGGTGGGCGTCTTTACTAAATTAGCGAATGCGCTATACAAAGAAAGGTGTTTTGATGATGGAGAGAAAAATTACAGTACTTCCTGGTGATGGGATTGGCCCTGAGGTTGTTGCTTCTGCTGTACGTGTATTACAAGTGATTGGTAAACGATTTAATCATACTTTTCATTTAGGGTATGCAACAATTGGAGGTGCTGCTATCGACCAGCATAATAATCCACTACCAGAAGAAACAATCGAGATGTGTGAAAATAGTGATGCGATTTTATTAGGTGCTGTAGGTGGTCCAAAGTGGGATCAGAATCCACCTGAATTACGCCCGGAAAAAGGGTTATTGCGAATTCGCAAACACTTCGATCTTTTTGCAAATCTACGTCCAGTAAAGGCGTTCCCGAGTTTACTAGATGCTTCACCACTGAAACGTGAAGTAGCTGAAAACGTTGATTTAATGATTGTCCGTGAACTAACAGGCGGCGTATACTTCGGGGAACCACGTATGCGTACTGAAAATGGCGCAATTGATACAACGGTCTACTCAAAAGCAGAAGTGGAACGTATTGTTGAAAATGCCTTTGAGCTAGCACGTTTACGTGGCGGCAAATTATGCTCTGTTGATAAGGCGAATGTGCTTGAAACAAGTCGCTTATGGCGAGAAGTCGTAGAAGCTAAGAAAAAAGATTATCCAGATGTGATCGTAGAACATAATCTAGTAGACTCTGTGGCGATGAAACTTATTACAAACCCAGGACACTATGATGTTGTAGTCACTGAAAATATGTTCGGTGATATTTTAAGCGATGAAGCTTCTGTCATTACTGGCTCTTTAGGTGTATTACCATCAGCATCTATCCGTGGCGATAATTTTGGCTTATATGAACCAGTACATGGGTCAGCACCAGAAATTGCAGGGCAAGGAGTCGCAAACCCTGCAGCAACCATTCTTTCTGTCGCTATGATGCTGCAATATTCATTTGGTTTAACAGAAGAGGCAGCAGAAATTGAGCGTGCTGTTAGTGCGGTATTTGATGATGGTTACTTTACAGCAGATCTAGCCCGTGATGGCAATCGTATTCTTTCGACAAATGAATGGACAGATAAAGTAATTAATGAAATTGATACTAGCTTTGTTTCACAAAGCATTATGACAACATATATTTAAAGAAATAGGTGAAGACAATGGGTAAAAATATAATTGAAAAGATTTGGGATAAACATGTAGTTTATCAGGAAGAGGGCAAACCGGACCTGTTATATATTGATCTTCATTTAATTCATGAAGTAACATCTCCGCAAGCTTTTGAAGGGCTACGTTTGAATGGACGGAAAGTGCGTCGTCCTGATTTAAGCTTTGCGACAATGGATCATAATGTACCAACGAAAAATTTACCGACTATCCATGATCCCATTGCACGCAATCAAATCGAAACATTGGCTAAAAATGCTGAAGAATTTGGCGTTGAGCTAGCAGGGATGGGTCACCCTGACCAAGGCATTGTACATGTTATCGGGCCTGAGCTAGGGCTAACACAGCCAGGTAAAACAATTGTCTGCGGTGACTCACATACATCCACTCACGGTGCCTTTGGGGCAATTGCTTTTGGGATTGGTACATCAGAGGTAGAGCATGTATTATCGACGCAAACATTATGGCAAAATAAGCCGAAGACGATGGAAATTCGTGTTGAAGGGGAGCTACAAGTTGGCGTAGCAGCTAAAGATATTATTTTAGCCATTATTGCGAAGTTCGGCATTGGCGTTGGTACAGGACATATTGTGGAGTTCACTGGAGAGGCAATCCACAAATTATCAATGGAAGAACGTATGACGATTTGTAATATGTCGATTGAGGCAGGAGCAAAAGCAGGGCTCATCTCACCTGACCAAACAACCGTCGATTATATTCGTGGTCGCAAATATGCACCCCAAGGTGAAAAATTAGAGGAAGCAGCTGCTTATTGGCTAAGCCTTGCCTCAGACGAGGATGCTACGTACGATACAGTTCGTATCATACAAGCAGAAGAAATTGAACCTATCATTACATGGGGTACCAATCCCTCGATGGGTACGGGTGTTTCAGGATATGTGCCTACACAGGCAGATTACGAGGATGACTCTGATAAGGCGGCACTTCAAAAAGCGCTTGCTTATATGGGCTTAGAGGAAGGGCAATCCTTAACATCCATTGACATCCAGCATGTCTTTATTGGCTCCTGTACAAATTCACGAATTAGTGATTTACGTGCGGCAGCTAATATCATCAAAGGACGCAAGGTGCACGATAAGGTCACAGCGATCGTTGTGCCAGGGTCACATACTACGAAAAAGCAAGCGGAGGCAGAAGGTTTGGATAAAATCTTTATGGAAGCTGGCTTTGAATGGCGGGAGTCAGGTTGCTCCATGTGTTTAGCCATGAATGATGATGTCGTACCAGCTGGTGAACGCTGTGCTTCTACATCTAACCGCAACTTTGAAGGACGTCAGGGCGCGGGTTCTCGTACACATTTAGTATCACCACCAATGGCAGCAGCCGCTGCGATTGCAGGTCATTTTGTTGATGTGCGTGAATTTGTCAAGGAAACTGTGTAAATCTTGCTTTACACGGAAGGGATGAGTAAAAATGGAACCAATTAATATCGTCAATAGTGTCATCACACCACTTGATCGTAAAAATGTCGATACAGATCAAATTATTTCAAAGGAATTTCTAAAACGCATTGAGCGCACAGGTTTTGGGCAGTATTTATTTTATCACTGGCGCTATGATGCGCAAGGCAATGAAGTAACAGACTTCGTATTAAATAAACCTGAATTTAAAGCATCAAAAATTCTAGTAGCACAAGATAATTTCGGCTGTGGCTCATCTCGTGAGCATGCACCATGGGCCATTTTAGATTATGGTTTTAATGTAGTAATAGCACCTTCCTTTGCAGATATCTTCCATAATAATTGCTTTAAAAATGGAATTTTACCTATTAAGCTAACAGAAGCCGAATGCGATAATATTCTGGCTAAAGGTTTGGCAAAGCCGTACACAATGGAAGTAAATCTGGCAGAGCAAACTGTAACGGGTGAAGATGGTACAGTGTATCAATTCTCGATTGATCCGTATTATAAGGAAACGTTACTCAATGGCTGGGATGAAATCGCCTTAACCTTTAAATACGAAGACCATATTGCTGCCTATGAAGCAAAGCGGATAGCCTATTAACTTGATAGACTGAAGACAACTTTATGTTGTCTTCAGTTTTTTCTTTTACAGTGAAATAAAGTAAAGCTGTTGATTTCCACTACTGATGGATCAATTAGCACCCAAAGATCATTTAGTATGAAAACTAGAGACTGCTATTGATTTCGTTTATTTATCTAGTAGAAAACCTCTCTTCAGCCTAACATCCAAGTATTAATCCCTTCATTCTCATGTCGTAAATGTTCGGCTTCCTCCACAGACGATTCCCAAATATGATGTTGAATGAGTTTCTGGTGATTTGTCTATTAAAGAAATGTTTAGCTTCCCCATACTCATATATAAATGGAAGGTACTAAGTTCTATGGTCTAATTGTGTCTTAGTGTTCAAATTATAAAAGAAAAAATTCCTAAATATAACATTATCTATTGATATTTTTACATAATATGTTATTTTAAAATAGGTAATATAGTACCAAATAATAAATATATTACCAAATAAGTAATGTAGTACTATAGGAGGACTTATTATGAAGAAAAAATTTAAATTCAATCAAGTGTTAATTGGGATTAGCACAATGGCACTGTCGTTAGGAGGGTTACAAGCAGAAGCATCAGCAGCAGAAAAAACGCCCTATAATGTATTACAAATGAAACCAATTGGCATAGAAACGTCGAAAGATGAAATTGTACACTCTACAAAGGCTGATGAAACATTATCATTTGATGAACGTTTGGAAATTGGAGATTTTTCGCAACATCCAGCTCCAATTATAGAACAGGCTGATACGAAGCAATTGCAGGAAAAGTACTCGATGGCAGAGCTTAATAAAATGAACGATCGTGAGCTAATTGATACGCTAGGAAATATTCGGTGGTATCAAATAACAGACTTGTTCCAATTCAGTGAGGAAACAAAAGCTTTCTATCAAAATGAAGAACGCATGCAAGTGATTATTAATGAATTGGGGAAAAGAGGAAGTTCTTTTACGAAAGATGATTCAAAGGGGATTGAAACATTTGTTGAGCTATTGCGTTCGGCTTTTTATGTAGCATTTTATAATAATGAACTAGGTTATTTAAACGAGAGAAGTTTCCAAGATAAGTGTTTACCAGCATTAAAAGAAATAGCTAAGAATCCGAACTTTAAACTAGGTACAGCTGAACAAGATAAAGTAGTATCTGCCTATGGGAAATTAATAGGTAATGCTTCTAGTGATGCGGAAACAGTTCAACTTGCTACGAAGATTTTAAAGCAGTATAACGAAAATCTCTCTACATTTGAAGACGAGTCGTCAAAAGGACAAGCTATATACGATGTAATACATGGCATTGATTATGACTTACAGTCGTATTTATATGATACTCGTAAAGAAGCTAATACGACGATGTGGTATGGCAAAATTGATAGCTTCATAAATGAAGTTAATAAAATTGCTCTTATACATAATGTGACAGATAACAATAGTTGGTTAATCAATAATGGCATTTATTATGCAGGGAGTTTAGGAGGCTTCCATAGTAATCCGAATAAAGGTTTAGAAGTTGTTACACAAGCGATGCAAATGTATCCATATTTAAGTGAAGCTTATTTTGTAGCAGTAGAGCAAATTACTACAAATTATGGTGGAAAAGACTATAGTGGAAAGACAGTAGATTTACAGCAAGTACGTGAAGAAGGAAAGGAGCAGTATCTACCGAAAACATATACATTTGATGATGGATCCATTGTATTTAAAACGGGAGATCAAGTAACAGAAGACAAAATTCAAAGATTATACTGGGCTGCAAAAGAAGTAAAAGCACAATATCATCGTGTAATTGGGAATGATAAAGCATTAGAACCAGGTAATGCTGACGATGTCTTAACAGTAGTCATTTATAACTCTCCAGATCAATATCGATTAAACCGTCAATTGTATGGATATGAAACAAATAATGGTGGTATTTATATTGAAGAGAATGGAACGTTCTTTACATATGAACGGACGCCAGAGCAAAGTATTTATAGTTTAGAAGAGTTGTTCCGTCATGAATATACACACTATTTACAGGGTAGGTATGAGGTTCCAGGTTTATTCGGAACAGGTGATATGTACCAAAACGAGCGACTAACATGGTTCCAGGAAGGAAATGCAGAATTTTTCGCTGGATCAACGCGTACAAATGACATTGTTCCACGTAAGAGTATTATTAGTGGATTATCGGAGGATCCATCACAACGCTATACAGCTGAACAAACAATGTTTGCAAAATATGGATCATGGGATTTTTATAACTATTCATTTGCATTGCAGTCTTATATGTATAATCACCAATTTGATACATTTGATAGGATTCAAGATTTAATTCGAGCGAATGATGTGAAAAATTATGATGCGTATCGTGACACTTTAAGTAAAGATCCACAACTAAATGCGGAATACCAAGCCTATATGCAGCAATTGATTGATAATCAAGAAAAATACGAGGTACCACAAGTATCAGAAGATTATTTAGTGCAACATCAACCAAAAGCGTTAGACGAAGTGGAGCAAGAAATTGTCGATATTGCTAACATGAAAAATGGAAATATGACAAAACATAAATCTCAATTTTTTAATACATTTATACTCGAAGGCACGTATATAGGTAGTGAAACACAAGGTGAATCTCAAGATTGGAAAACGATGAGTAAGCAAGTGAACCAAGTATTGGAGCAACTGTCGCAAAAAGAATGGAGCGGCTATAAAACAGCGACAGCGTATTTTGTAAACTACCGTGTGAATGCGGCAAACCAGTTTGAATATGATGTTGTTTTCCATGGCATTGCGACGGATGAGGGAGAAAATCAAGTGCCTTTTGTAACTATAAATGGTCCATATACTGGAATCAAAAATGAAAAAATCCAGTTCAAAAGCGATGGTTCAAAAGATCACAATGGAGATATCGTTTCTTATCTTTGGGATTTTGGTGATGGAAAAACAAGTGAAGAGGCAAACCCTATTCATGTATACGAAGATGAAGGAACATACAATGTGATATTAACAGTGCAAAATGATAAGGGAATAGCAAGTAAAGCTAAAACAATTGTAACTGTACGGAGAGGGGAGCAGACAGAGAATAATCATCCCGAAGAAGCGACTATAATGCCATTTAATATGCCTCTAAAAGGTAGTTTGATTGATAAGGATACGAATGTATATCAATTCGATATTACGTCTCCAGAAGAAATAGATATTTCTGTTGTAAATGAAAATCAAATTGGCATGACATGGGTGCTTTATCATGAGTCTGATATGCAAAATTACACTTCCTATGGGCAGGAAGATGGAAATATTATAAAAGGAAAATTGAATGCAAAACCAGGAAAATATTATTTATATATTTATAAATTTGATAATGAAAACGGGACATATACAGTAAATGTACGGAATGGAGCGCAAACAGAGATAGAACCAAATAATCATCCCGAAGAAGCGACTATAATGCCATTTAATATGCCAATAAAAGGTAGCTTGCTTGATGATGATAATACGGATATATATCAATTCGATGTTACGTCTCCAAAAGAAATAGATATTTCTGTCGTAAATGAAAATCAAATTGGCATGACATGGGTACTTTATCATGAGTCTGATATGCAAAATTATACTTCCTATGGACAGGAAGATGGAAGTATTATAAAAGGAAAATTAAATGCAAAACCAGGAAAGTATTATTTATATATTTATAAATTTGATAATGAAAATGGAACATATACTGTTAATGTACACTAATACTATTTTTTAAGATAAACGAAAATTCTTGTTTTTAGTGTGACGAGTAGCATTGAAAACTAAATAGTGTACGTAAGACATTCCTAGTTTAAAAAGCCCAATTTCTCTGTAATTAAATAGAGAAATTGGGCTTTGTTCTTACAATCGAGTTGAGTTTGTTTGAATCGTAAATTTTGAGACATTTTCCTGCATTTTATTAGCTAACTTTGCTAATTCTTCACTGGAATTGGCAATTTCATAAATGGAGTTTGTTTGATTTTGTAAATATGCGGCTGCTTCTTCCGTACCAGCTGCATTTTCTTCCGATATGGCAGATAAGTTTTGTAGAATATCTATTACTTCGTCCTTCTTTTCACCCATATTATTGCCTAAGTTATATAATTCCTCAATGACCGTTTTTATTTTTTCAATAGAGTTTGCAACATCTTCAAACTTGCCATTCGTAGTTTTAACACTTGTAGCTTGAGAATTGACAATATGATTCACTTCTTGGATAGTCTGAACAGCTTGTCCAGTTTTTGCTGTTAAGTCTCCTATAACAGTGGCAATTTCCTTAGTGAATTGATTTGATTGCTCCGCCAATTTTCGTATTTCGTCCGCAACAACTGCAAACCCTTTTCCAGCTTCGCCAGCTCTAGATGCTTCAATAGCCGCATTTAAAGCTAATAAATTCGTTTGTTCCGAAATGGTTCTTATCATCTGGCTTGCATTTTGAATTTTCCCAGAGCTTTCGTTTGTCGTGAGAATGATGTCATAAATTTCTTTTGCTGCCTTATTATTTTCTTCTGTTTTAGCAACAAGCTCTTTTAATATGAGTAAGCTTTCATCTTTAATATGGCTTACTTCATCGACAAATAGATTCAGATTTTCTAAATGATCCTGATTACTTTCAATTAATTCTCCTAGCTCTCCAATACTTGCAGTCCCGTATTCGGTATCTTTTGCTTGTTCCACAGCTCCCTTAGCAATGTCTTCAACAGCAGATGATAAATCCTTTGAAGACTCTAAAGAAGTACTGGTTGCATCTCGCAGTTCTTCAGATGATGCAGTAACCTTATTCGAAGTTAGACTGATTTCATTAAGTAAATCAACAAAGTGATTTTGCATCTCATTTAAAGCATATGTAAGCTTACCTACTTCATCGTTTCTAGTTGTATATTTTGGGGGGATTAACTCAGTGAATTCTCCTTTTCCCATGTCATTGCATTTATCAACTGCTAACAGTAAAGGTTTGAACATTTTATTTAAAATAAAAATCATTAAAATAATGAATAAAATACAGCCAACAGCAACTGTAATAATTTCCTTTAGTAAAATGGCATTCGTAACTTTTGTGATGTCACCCTCGAAAATACCTACATCCATAGATCCGTAAAGCGTATTATTTATATAAATCGGTACCATTATATCGAACGTCCAACTTTTCTGAACATCCGCATAAAATCTACTAGTCATCGTTTTCCCATTTTTCGCTCCATCTACAGAGTAGGAATCATCTTCATAGTTTTTACCTATTTTCTCCTTATCACTATGGGCAATTGCCGTAACATTTTTATCAATGACAACTGCATAAGCAATTCCATTTTGTTGTACTTTGTTTTCAACGAAATTTTGCAGTTCCACTGTAGGATTAGAGTTAGAAACTAGAATATTCTCCACTTGACGTGCAATTTCATCGACCTGCTGTATACTCTTTTCTAATAAAGCATCTGAAACATTTTCTTTAACTGTCTTAATATTTAAATAGGAACTGATGCTGATAATCGAAATAAACAGTAAAAGTGATATTCCAATAATACGATTTTTTAAGCTTCCTTTTCTGACTCTACCATTTTTCTGCTGTTGACCCATAGACACTTACCACCTTCTTTTTATTATCTCTATTTTAAAATTAATTATAGTACTTTAGTTGTAGTTAATCAATATGATTTAGAACAAGGGTATTACTATAGCTTTTTCATTTTCATTGTTTTAAAAATATTACCTTAGTTGGTGAACTTCCTTATTTTCTAGGTTTTGTTAGCTGTTCATTTTCGTATTTGAAAAAGGCTTACCGCAAACCCTCTTATATCAACTATCTCTTGAAAATTTGACATATGGACAAATGAAGGAACGCTACTACAGGTGAGATGGTTTATGTTATACATGGCAGGCAGCTTAAAAGAATTTTTATGCTTAAAGAGTATGTTTAATATGTAGTGAATGACCATTTTTAAACATAATGAAAAATGACAAAAGGAAGCGAGTATGAACTTCTCGCTTCCTTTTGTCGACAGTCTGAACAGTCTCCGAGAAATCGAAGCTGTTTTATTGTATCTTTTGAAAACCCCTTGCTATGCGAGGGGTTCTAAAGAGCTTCTAGCTAGGGACAAGAAAAAAACCCCAATCGTACAATGAATTCAGGTCTGGTCAACCGACTTCGTACGAAAGGAGATCCAAATGGATAATAAAAGTTTAGCACACGCAACATGGAATTGTAAGTATCACATTGTCTTTGCGCCAAAATATAGAAGGCAGATTATTTATGGACAAATCAAAGCAGACATAGGTAAAATTTTACGCCAGTTATGTGAAAAAAAGGAGTAGAAATTATAGAAGCAACAGCCTGCCCTGATCATATTCATATGTTGGTGAGTATTTCACCCAAACTAAGTGTTTCATCGTTTGTGGGATATTTGAAAGGGAAAAGTAGTTTAATGATATTCGATCGACATGCGAACCTGAAATACAAATATGGAAATAGAAAGTTTTGGTGTTGAGGATATTATGTAGATATAGTGGGAAGAAACAGAAAAATCATTCAGGAATATATAAAAAATCAATTACAAGAGGATATTCTTGAGGATCAAATGACCATGAAAGAATTCATCGATCCTTTTACAGGAGAAGAAATAAAAGCAAACAAACGAAAATAATAAGACCACTTTAGTGGTAGCTTGAAAATGGAGTGCGGTTGGCAGACCATTCAGAATGTCTTTAGACATGGGCCAGTACCCCAGCGTTTCACGCGCAGAGCAAGAGGCTGGGACATAACTCATTTTATTGAGAAAAAGCAAAAAATGAATGTTATTTTTGTAATTTATTAAAGTTTATGTGTTCTAATAACGCAAAAAAATGTTAGACCAAACTTGTAAATGGTCTAACATTTTTTCTTTTGTCCCAGCCGCTCTGATTAAATAGCAATACAATATAGCTTTGAAATAAAGTTGCAGTGTTTACAAAAAAAGATAAGATGTTTGAAATAAAGCCGCAACGAAATGGCTATGTGTTTCAAGGAATATCCTGATTTAATCATTGTTTTGTTTGAGGAAACCCAGAAACATTTGCGCGAAACGCTACTAGAAATCCAAGAAGAATGAGGATAAACATTACCCATGGAAAAGATACTACATCAAATGATTCCATCAGGATTGCTCCAATTGCACTCCCTCCACCGATAGCGAGGTTCCAAACAGTAACTAGCATTGATTGGGCAATATCTGCACCTTTTTTAGCATTATCTGCTATTGCTGTTTGCGTAAGTGTTGCTGCTCCTCCAAAAGTTAAACCCCATAAAGCTACAGCAATGTAAATGATAGTAGGGTGACTAATTCCGATACCTAATAATAATGATGCCAATCCAAATCCGGCTAGACTCATTAACACTAAAGTACGTAGTATACGCTCAATGAATATACCAATAGCCCAAATTCCAACTAAAGATGCAATACCGAAAACGAGTAAAACCAAATCAACTCGTTGCGCAAGACCTGCTTCGGAGAGGTATGGTCCGATATAAGTATAAAGTATGTTATGAGAAAGTATCCAAACTAATACAACAAATAAAATCGGACGAACCCCAGGGGTAACGAAAACCTTGAGCAGGGTCATTCGCTTTTCAGATGTTTGCCCAGGAAAGTCAGGGATTTTCCAGATAATCCATAAAATCAATAATACTGCTAAGAGTGACATTATTCCGAAAACAGATCTCCAGCCAACAAGGGAACCGAGAAATGCCCCAGCAGGAACACCAAAAGCTAATGCAAGAGGAGTACCAATCATGGCCACTGCCATTGCCCTTCCCTTAAGTAACTCTGGCGCCATAAGTCGTGCATATCCCGCGCTCATTCCCCACAGGACGCCTGCCGTTACACCCGCAAAGAATCGAGCTATTATAGTTAAGGTAAAACTAGAAGAAAGGGCTGTAATAGTATTAAATACAAGGAACCCAATAATACATAAAAGCAGCAAGGGTTTCCTATGCCACCCTTGTGTTGCAGTGGTTATAGGAATAGCTGCAATTAGTGAGCCAAGAGCATAAGCTGTAATAAGTTGACCTGCAAGAGATTCGGACACAGCGAGTCCTTCACTTATCTGTATTAATAAACCAGCTGGTATAGTTTCGGTAAGGATACATATGAACCCTGCCATAGCTAGTGCAATTAAACCGGCCCAAGGGAGACGTTCTGAAGGTATTGCAACAGATTTTTCATTTTGTTTAGTTAAATCATTATTATTCATTTATAAAAGACCTCCTGATTAGTTGATAGAATTAATTATACTAATGTCATTTTTGATTTTACATTTGATAATAAAGGTATTATTATGTATTTAGCTATAAAATTAATGTATTTTGATGATATTGCATTTGAAGTATAATATAATAATGTAGGAGGCATAGACACCTTACAATAGGATAGCTATTAATTGTGAAATGTCAGTCTCGTATAAATGAAGGGGTGCTTAAATGGATAGTATTGATGCAGATATACTAATGCGTTTACAATCAGATGCTCGGTTGTCAATGACTTCCCTTGGAAAACTAATAGGATTATCTCAACCAGCAATAACAGAGAGGGTAAAAAGACTAGAAGAACAAGAAGTGATTAAGAGCTACAGAGCTATAGTTTCGAATGAAAAAGTTGGGAAAACCACTGTTGCGTTTGTCCTTTTCCGGACTACAAAGTGCAATAATTTCGTTGATTATTGTAAGCAGGCCTCACAAGTAGTAGAGTGTCACCGAATTAGCGGAGAATACAATTATTTGATTAAAGTAGTAGTTGAATCAACAAAGGAACTTGAATTATTTGAAAATGATAGTATGAAGTATGGCGATTCCACTACATTGATTTCCTTATCATCACCTATTGAAAACAAGTCATTGATACCAAATTTAAGTGTTGAGTAACAAGTAGAGAGGCTTTTCAATTTTTCCAGGGTGCTCCAATAGAAAACTTAATGAACATGCAGGATTTCAAATTACTGCTGTTTCTGCTTATCAAGTGATTTCATTGGATATATTAGAAAAGTATCTAGATGATTTTTCGGTTTTTGCAAATATATTACTATAAAATTAGCTACTGAAATGAATACAATATTGTGTTCATTTCAGCTTTTTTTGCTAATCAAAAAGAAGAAAGGTAGTGAAATTGATGATTACAGTGATCGGAAGTTTAAATATGGATTTAGTTGTACACATGGATACTTTTCCAAAACAAGGGGAAACCATTCTGGGCAATGCATTTCAAACGGTCCCTGGAGGAAAAGGGGCTAATCAAGCAGTTGCGGCAGCTCGTCTTGGCAGTGAAGTGGCAATGATTGGCTGTGTAGGTGAGGATTATTTTGGTAAGGCATTACAAGCCACTTTACAGCAGGAGCAGATTCAGACAGATGCGATTGTAACTAGTACTTCTTCTCCTACAGGCATTGCCAATATTCTTCTTTACAATGACGATAATCGAATCGTTGTTGTACCTGGAGCAAACTATGCGTTATCCCCATCTCACCTTGAAGCTTCTAAGGAATTGATACAAAAAAGTCAAATGGTAATCATACAGCTTGAAATCCCAAAAGAGACGACAGCCTACGCCATTCAATTATGTAAAGAAGCAGGTGTTTCTGTCCTATTAAATCCTGCACCAGCAGCCAATTTTGATGTGCAGTGGATGGAGGATATTAGCTATTTAACGCCAAATGAAACAGAATGTGCTGAAATTTTTAATGAGCCGTTCGAGCAACTTTTAGAAAAGTATCCTAATAAAATAATTTTGACACGAGGTAGTGATGGTGCATGTTATTTCGATGGCTCCTATCCAATCCATGTACCAGGCTATATGACGACAGCTGTGGATACAACTGGAGCAGGAGATACGTTTAATGGGGCATTAGCCTATGCTTTAGTAGAGGGACAATCGTTGGATGAGGCCGTATACTTCGCCAATATTGCTGCTTCCTTGTCTGTAGAAAAATTTGGTGCACAAGGCGGCATGCCAACACTTGGCGCTGTTTACGCTCGGATGGCTGGAGTAGAGGAATAGACTTCATTTAGGAGAAAGGTCATTGCAATAGAAAAACAGAGGTAAATAAAAATGATAATACCTCATACTTCTATTAAAATTAGTAGAATTCAGAGGGGTACGCTGTTCCCTTTAGTCCGAGTAACCGCTCATATATGGAGCAGACATCGAATAAGTATAAGGATGAATTCCTATTTACTATATAATCACATAAGTACATTGTCCTCTTTTCATCAATCCATGTATTAGAAAAGCCATGGTTTCCTTTATAATAGTTTTATAGATACATACGAAAAGAGGTTTTGAGGATGACGAACATTGACAACACGCCAATCGAATATACAACCTCAGCGAATAATATTTTGCCACAATTTGTTGATCACCTGCGACATTTGTATGGCATCATTGTGCAAAATACATATGTGAAAGATACAGCGAAACATTTAAATCGGATTATTCAAGATGCCAATAACCAAACGATGATCTTAGTAGTCGGAAAAGAGCGAGTGGGCAAAACGACACTTGTCAATGGGCTTCTTGGACGTGAAATATTATCAGTTGATGATCAGCATCCAACAGGTGTAAATACATTTATACGCTACGGTGAACAAGAAGAGATTAAAGCCTATTTTTTAGATGGCGTTGTAGCTATATTTGATATGAGTAAACTAGAGCTACTGACAACTGGTGATACGTTTGCCTCTCAGATTTTACGGGAACATTTAGATTATCTTGAAGTCTATTTGAAAAATGATTTATTAAAATCGGTAACTATTATCGATTCTGTCTCATTAGAAGCAGGTGGAGGCGAAATGGCTTATTTCTCAGAAGCGCTTATGAACCGTGTCGATGAAATTTTCTGGGTGCTGCGTGCGGGTTCTATGGCGATTGATGCCGAACTATTATTGATCGATGCATTAAAAAATAAAGGGGTAGAACCTTTATGTGTCATCAATGGCATTGATATCGATGAGCATGCTACAGCATTTATGAGCTCAGAACAACAACGTATTGGTCATTTAATGAGTGATTTTGTAGCGGTTTCAGCAACCGATGCACTAGAAGCCAAACAAACGGACAACCAGGAGCTTTGGCAAAAAAGCCAGTACGATCATTTAATTGCCCACATCCATCGTGTGGCTGAAAATAGTGATAAAAAAACCTACGCCATCTTAATCCGCTTCTTGCAATGGCTTGAACGATTCCGCTTCGAATTAACTGTAATTCCACAACGTGATCCTTTTCAATCTGCTGTAGAGAATATTGAGAAATATGCAGGCGATACCCAATATGAATTTTCTCGCTATCAACGGGATTTAGCAATTGTTAAAGAATATGAGCAAGAATACGAGCAGGTAGCGAATACATTTAAACAAGTTCAAACATTATATCAGCTGTTACAAACGATCTCGCAACATGATTATTTACAGGATGATAAGGTGGAAGAGTTTACTGAAATGGCTGTGTATTACCAACAAATGTTACGGGAATACCGCAACATGCATAGTGAATATTCCCGTGAATATGAGCGTTTGGATGCGCAGCATAAAAAAATTCATGGCAAAGGGCTTATGAAAGCTATTTTTGGTCAGCATACACAAAATGAATTTTTCAAAGAGCGAGTTCAAAAATTAAATGAGCAGCAATTGGATTGTGTCGCTCAATATGACAAAGTACAGCAAGCGGAAGCCACTGTATTACAAATGATGCAAGGTATACAATCCTATTTAGTGGATTTAGTGAAAGAGCGCTTGCATCGTATTGAACAAAAAGTACAAGAATTAAATCAACAACGTGCAAAAGAGAAGCGCCAATTAAAGCGTTATGCTGAAAAGTTAAACGAATTTTCTTGCTTAATTGAAGCGCAGGGTTATATTAAAGAGCAGCTTCTACCATTTTTAATGAACGAGCAAATGCCGCTGAAAACGAAGGATCTTGAAATGCTAGAGGAAACTGTTCAGGCTATTCTAGCTATTGATTTATCCAACAAAGGCTTACTTGCACGAAGTCAAATGCATAATAAAATGGAAAGTATTGCAATACCTTTTGATGTGCAAGAAAAGTACGCACTACAAAGGCTTACGTTAAAAGAAGAAGATGTAAAATCAAACGATATACCAGAAATACCAAAGAAATTAGCTGTTCAGTATGAAGAATAAGCCTTCGCAAAACGTTCTAAAAGTATAATCTTTTAGAACGTTTCATGTTGTTGAGAACAGGTGATGTCAATGGCAGCAGCAGCCATTTTGAAAGGCGAGGGATTGATGTCCGTTCTGCTTGCGTCCTTTTCAGGAAGCGTTCGATGAGCCGCTTCACTCACCATGTGTAAAAGTATCTGTTTCTTATCTTTTATCCAAGCCCTAGTAAACAAAATAGCCCATTATTTGTATGATTAGAGAAAGGATAGTCTCTTATTTTCAATATGGAAAAATGATGAATGACAACACCCCTCCATAAAGAGTAGTGAATACCCTTCACTTTATTTGAAAACCTTTGCTAAAAAGAAACATTTTTATGGAGTGGAAAGCAAGTAGCCTGTAACGGAAACCCATTTTCACCCTTCACAAAAATGCTATGGATGGTTTTGTTTTTCAACACTACGAAACATTTCATTCCATTTTTACGTATAAATAGGAAGGAGGGATAGACATGATTGACATTAAAGGTCGTTACACAGAGGCCAAAATTTATGCACAAACAGCATTGCAAACTGCCATCGAGCAAATTCAAGAGCTGACAGATCAGGCTTTCATGGCAGGTACTAAGGTACGGATTATGCCAGATTATCATGCGGGGAAAGGTTGTGTTATTGGCACAACCATTCAATTACAGGGTCGTGTTGTACCAAATCTTGTCGGTGTAGATGTAGGCTGTGGTGTATTAGTCGCTCAATTAAATGTATCGACAGTGGATTATGAAAAGCTCGATACCATTATTCGAACACATATACCAAGTGGGCAGGACATTCATCAAGAAGTATCACCCAATCGACATTTTTTAGAGTTTGAAGGTAAACAATTTCGAGCAAGCGGCTTGAAAGATGACTATACCAATCTATCATTAGGGACACTTGGTGGAGGCAATCATTTCATTGAATTGGCAAAGGATGAAGACAATCACTACTATTTATTGATCCATACAGGTTCACGCTATGTAGGGGCAAAGGTTGCCAATTGGCATCAAAAGAGAGCTTATGAAAATTTACGTAGACAAGATTTGACTGAAAAGATAGTAGAGCTTAAGCAGCAAGGACGGGAACAGGAGATTCAAACGATGATTCAAGCCTATAAGGAACAACACCCGCCAGTTCCGAAAGATTTAGCCTATTTAGAAGGTGAAGCTTTCCATGACTATATTCACGATATGAAGATTGCACAGCAGTTTGCACGTATGAATCGTTGGACGATTGCAGAAACGATTGCTAAACAGATGGATTGGCATTTTGTAGATACCTTTGATACGATCCATAACTATATTGAGACAGAAACAATGACCCTTCGTAAGGGGGCTGTTCGTGCTAATAAAGGAGAAAAGCTTGTCATCCCTATGAATATGCGAGACGGTTCTCTTATTTGTATTGGGAAGGGCAATGCAGAATGGAATTATTCAGCACCGCATGGAGCAGGGCGCATGTTCTCACGTCGAGCGGCTAAAAAAGCGTTGAATATGGAAGATTTTAAAGACACGATGAAAGGGGTTTGGACAACATCTGTTAACGAAGAAACATTGGATGAGGCACCAATGGCCTATAAGCCAATGGCAGAAATTACAGCTGCTATTGGGGAAACAGTGGATATTGTAAAAGTTATTCAACCCGTCTACAATTTTAAAGCGAGTGAAGCAGCTAAGCCCTATGAACGAAAGGGCTAAACCAATAATTGGTCTTCCCTATTACCATTATGCTATAAATGGTATAATATAGCTTTACAATGATGAAATGGGTGGTTTTTTTGGTATCTTCAAAAGATGTGGCAAAGCATGCTGGTGTCTCACAAACAACCGTGTCTAGGGTGTTGAATACGCCAGAGCTGGTAAAGCCAAAAACAATTGAAAAAGTAATGAAGGCGATTGAGGAACTAAACTATGTGCCAAATGATATAGCAAGATCGCTTGTTCAGAAAAAAACAGGCATTATAACATTGATTTCGGGGCCGTTACACAACCCTTTTTTTGTTGATACAACAACAGCAATCGTGAATTATGTTAATGCACGTGGCTATAAAGTCAATGTCTATTTTGGAACAGAGGATAATTTACATTCAATTTATAATGCGGTTTTGGAAACAAAAGCAGACGCGATCATTTTATCTTCTATGCTGTACCAAGATGATTTGTTTTTTAAACTAGAAAAACTAGGCATCCCGTTTATTATGTTTAATCGTAAGCATCAAGAAAATAGACATTTTGTAGAGATTGATAATGTGCATGCTGGTTATCTTGCAGCCAATCATGTTTTATCGTTAGGGCATCAATCCTTATGCTGGATAGGTGGGCCCCATCAAATGAGTACTTTTTATGGGCGCTATCAGGGATTTGAACGGGCCTTAAAGGAACATGGGATAGAGGCCAAAGCCGTGCCTACTTTTTTAACGAACACTAATAAAAAGGATATTGAACGTGCCTTTGAGGAACTTTTACAACTCGATAGTAGACCAACAGCTATTTGCGCAGCTACAGATGCTATCGCTATTGAAATATTAAATCTTTGTTTGGAAAGAGGCTTTCAGGTTCCGAAGGATTTTAATGTCATAGGTATTGATAATGTCGAGCTGAGTAAACATCATTCTATTGCTTTAACAACAGTTGGTTTAACCACAGAGGAAAACCTTGGTTTTATGGCCATCGAAAAATTATTTGAGATCATGGAAAAAAAAAGTACTTGCATCCAGCAAACAGAGTCTGTTAAACTTTTCCCAAGAAATACAACGTGTAAAAATGAACTGATGTAATGTCAGTTTGTTTTTTACACTAAAATGGTTACGTATTCATTTCTTTATTTTCTGAAATGAATACGTAACCATAAAGAAAGGAGTGACACAAGTTTTGAAAAAGGGCTTATGGATCAACGGGGAATGGAAGATGACCGCTGACTGGATGGAGGTGCAAGCTCCTTACTCACAGGAAGTGATTGCACAATTTGCGATGGCTACTGAACAGGATGTACAGGAGGCCATTGAAAGTGCGCAGGCTGCAGCTCCTCAAATGGCTGCTTTAACCGCTTTTCAACGCGCGGAGATATTGGAACATTTAGCCACGCTGTTTGCGGAACATCGGGAAGAAGCAGCAAGCATTATTTCATTGGAATCAGCGAAGCCGTTAAAGTATGCCTATGCAGAAATTGATCGCACCATTGAAACCTATAAATTTGCGGCTGAAGAAGCGAAGCGACTTACGGGTGAGATGATTCCGATGGATGCCTCGAAAAATGGAGAGGGGCGTTTTGCCTATACATTACGGGAACCAATAGGTGTAGTGGCAGCGATTACGCCATTTAACTTTCCGCAAAATCTAGTAGCCCATAAAGTAGGGCCAGCGTTAGCGGCAGGCAATACCATTGTGTTGAAGCCTGCCACACAAACAGCATTATCTGCTCATTTTTTAGCCAAGTTATTAGCCCAAACCAATTTACCAGCAGGAGCATTTAATCTTGTAACTGGACAAGGCAAATTAGTAGGGGATATGTTTTTAGCACATCCACACGTTAAAATGATAACGTTTACGGGAAGCCCTGCAGTAGGCATTTCCTTACGTAATCGAGCTGGTTTGAAAAAAGTAACATTAGAATTAGGCTCGAATGCAGGCGTTATTATTGATGAAGGAGTCCAACTCGACCGTATAATGGATCGCATTGTGATGGGAGCTTTTTCAAATCAAGGTCAAGTGTGTATTTCATTGCAGCGTATTTATGTTATGGAGAGTATGATTCACGAATTTTTATCGCTGCTGAAAGTAAAAATAGAACAGCTAATAATTGGTGATCCACTGGACAGCAAGACGGATTTAGCGACGATGATTTCACGAGCTGAACAACAGCGTGCCTATCAATGGATTAAAGAGGCGGTTGCGGAAGGGGCACAGATTATAACGGGTGGTCACATTGAGAATCATATTTTATTACCTACTGTTTTATATAATGCTCAACCACAGAGCCGTGTATCCTGTGAGGAAATCTTTGCACCTGTCGTTACGGTGAATACAGTCTCATCGATAGAGGATGCGATAGCAGCTATCAATGATTCCCATTATGGCTTACAGGCAGGGATTTTTACACCTTCTATTGAGATTGCTTTCCAAGCCACGAAATTATTACAAGTTGGCGGTGTCATTATTAATGATGTTCCGACGTATCGTGTAGATCATATGCCATACGGTGGTGTGAAGGAAAGTGGCACAGGTCGTGAGGGCATTAAATATGCAATAGAGGAAATGACGGAAATGAAGCTAGTAATTTGGAATAACCAATAATCACGAATGGAGATGGGAAACATGAAAATGATCAAACAACACCCAAAATTGTATGTAATGGACAATGGTACGATGCGAATGGATAAAAACTATATGATTGCCATGCATAATCCAGCAACGATCGATCATCCAAACCAACCAAATGAATTTGTGGAATTCCCTGTTTATACAGTGCTGATTGACCATCCAGAGGGTAAAATTCTCTTTGATACAGCGTGTAATCCAAATTCTATGGGGCCAGAAGGCCGTTGGGGTGAATTTACGCAAAAGGCATTTCCTATTAATATGCCAGAAGAATGCTATTTGCATCATCGCTTAGAAGAATTAAACGTTCGTCCAGAGGACATCAAATATGTTGTCGCATCCCATTTGCATCTCGACCATGCAGGCTGCTTAGAATTGTTCACAAATGCAACAATTATTGTGCAAGAAGACGAATTTAACGGTACATTACAAACCTATGCACGAAACGTCAAAGACGGTGCGTATGTTTGGGGTGACATTGATATGTGGATTAAAAACAATCTACAATGGCGCCTAATTAAGCGTGGCGAGGATCAAGTGAAGCTAGCAGAAGGAATCCAAGTATTGAATTTTGGTAGTGGCCATGCTTGGGGTATGCTCGGTTTGCATATACAGATGCCCGATACAGGAGGCATCATTTTAGCCTCGGATGCTATTTATACGGCTGAAAGCTTTGGTCCTCCCGTTAAGCCACCAGGCATTATCTATGACTCTGTAGGCTATAATGCGACGGTTGAACGGATTCGAAGATTAGCAAATGAAACGAATTCACAAGTATGGTTTGGCCATGATCCTGTCCAATTTAAATCATTTAGAAAATCAACAGAAGGTTATTATGAATAGATAGGAGTAGAGAAGCCATGCATAAATTAACCTTTACACCTACAAGCTATACCGGCTGGGGAAGCTTAAGTCAGCTCCTGATAGAGGTAGAGAAATTGAACGCGCGCAATATTTTGATTGTGACAGATCCATTATTAAAAGAAATAGGGTTAACAGATCATGTTGAAAAACCTTTAATTGAAAAGGGGTATACAACCACTATTTATACGGAGATTGCACCAGAGCCACCGCTTGCCATTGGCGAAAAGCTTGTAGATTTTACTCGAAATCATCAGTTCGATTTAGTCATTGGTGTAGGTGGGGGAAGTGCATTAGACTTAGCAAAGCTCGCTGCTGTATTAGCAACACATGAGGGACAAGTCGCAGATTATTTAAACCTAACAGGGACAAAAACATTGGACAATAAAGGGCTGCCCAAAATCTTAATTCCAACTACTTCTGGGACAGGCTCAGAGGTAACGAATATCTCTGTGCTATCACTCGACACAACGAAGGATGTCGTAACACATGATTATTTATTAGCAGATGTAGCAATTGTAGATCCAGCTTTAACGATTTCTTTACCACCAAAGGTAACGGCTGCTACAGGTGTGGATGCCCTCACACATGCCATTGAAGCCTATGTATCAGTGAATGCGAACGAGGTAACAGATGCCCTTGCCCTGCAAGCTATTCGATTAATTAGTCATTCGATTCGAACGGCTGTCCATGAGGGGCAAGATAAGCAGGCTCGAACAGATATGAGCTATGGCAGCTATTTAGCAGGCTTGGCATTCTTCAATGCTGGTGTAGCTGGTGTCCATGCGTTAGCTTATCCACTTGGCGGCCAATTCCATATTGCACATGGTGATTCCAATGCAGTGCTATTGCCATATGTTATGGGCTATATTCGTCAAAGCTGTGAAAAACGTCTGAAAGATATTTTAGATGCAATGGGTATAGCATCTGCCTATTTATCGCAAGAAGAGGCTTCCTATAAATGCGTCGACGCATTACAAAAACTCGTTCAAGATGTTAATATTCCTTCCACATTAAAAGGATTTAATATACCAGAACAAGCCTTAGAACAATTAACGGATGATGCAACGAAACAAACAAGAATTTTAGCACGAAGCCCGATGCTACTAGAACGAGAAGATATCTATGCTATTTATCGAGCTGCATTTGATGGAGAAGTTCGAGAGCCTAAACAATCATAATTAAGAAAAGAGAAACGTTGATTTTTGACGTTTCTTTTTTATGCAGATTATAATTTTTATTACGATCACCTACAGAATTAGCTGTAGTACAAAAATTAAGCTACGAAGCTTCTATGATGAAACTTCGTAGCTTTTGTCATTTCTTAGCTAATGATTCATGATTTTAAAAAAAACTATGTTTTATGCTTCAGCATCAGGTGTAAATGTACGCGAAGCTAATTCTGCATCTAGCATAAAGATAGCATTGGAGTCATTTTCAATACGCTCAATTTTGCGGATTAATGTATCGAATGTTGATTCTTCCTCTACCTGCTCATCGATAAACCACTTTAAGAATGCCATAGTCGCATGCTCACGTTCATCTAAAGCAATGTCTGATAAATTGTAAATGCGTCGTGTTACTTCTTTTTCGTGCGATAGAGCTGTTTTAAAGGCGTCTAAAATCGAATCAAAATGATTACCTGGGCTTTCAAAGCCTTGTATTGTTGCACGATAGCCCATATCACTTAAGAAATTATAAAATTTCATGGCATGGAAGCGTTCTTCTTCGGCTTGGACTAAAAAGAAGTTAGCGAAGCCATCATAATCTTGGTCTGTGCAATAGGCTGCCATTGCCATATAAGCATGGGCAGAGTAAAATTCAAAATTCATTTGTTCGTTAAGAGCTGTGTGTAATTTTTCAGATAACATAAAAGTTTTCCTCCTTTTGCAGTAAATGACTTCTTTACTAGTATACAGTGTAAAGGGGGTTACATACAAAAAATTTAATTTTCGAGGCAAATTGTGCAAAAGTTAATTGATATTAGTTCTCAATTAGAAAATTTGTACGTTTTCCTTTGAAGGAAATACGAAAACATCGCCTCGACATGAATCGAAGCGATGTTTTTTGTCTTATTGTTCTTGTTTCTTTTGGTTTTTGACACCGATTAAGTAGCCACCAAGTGCGATAGCAACTAAAACAATCCAGAAAATTGCTTTCCAAATAGTCGAGTGCGGGAATTCATGTGGAATCACGCCTAATTTCTCATGTGCCAGTGTTAACACAGCTAGTTTCACACCAACCCAACCAACAATTAGAAAGGCAGCTGTTTCAAGTGATGGGAATTTATCAAGAACTTTCACAAACCAACGAGCTGCGAAACGCATCATGATCACACCAATAATACCACCTAAGAACATAACAGCAAACTGACCTGCATTAATGCCACCGATATCAAAATCACCGATATGTGGTAGTGTGACAGCAATCGCTACCGCTGCTAAAATAGAGTCTACTGCGAATGCAATATCAGCAAGCTCTACTTTCACAACTGTCATCCAGAAGCCAGATTTCTTTTTAGGCTCTTGTACTTCCTCGGAGTTTTGCGAGGCTTTCCGGGAATCATAAATATGCTTTATTGACATAAACAATAAATAAGCAGCACCAATTGCCTGAATTTGCCAGAAATTAACGAGTGTTGTAATAAGGAATAGTGCGGCAAAGCGGAAAATAAATGCCCCAACTAATCCATATAATAAAGCTTTTTGTTGTTGAGCTTTTGGTAAATGCTTAACCATAACAGCCATTACGACAGCATTGTCAGCAGCTAACAAACCTTCTAGTACGATTAATACGACAAGTACCCATGCGTATTCTAAAATAATTGCCTCCAAATGTATTTCCTCCTTTAATTGTTGAACAGAAATGAATGGCTTGCTAACTTATTCTTTCCCTATTTTAAGCAAAAGAAAAAGACCTCTGCCTAAAAAACAGGCAAAGGTCTTGCTAAGCAATTAACTGTTCATTCCACAGAATAAATTCTGTGTGACAAAAAATGCCAACACACCCGATGGTAAGATACCATGTAATGACGAATGTGAAATCAGATGCATCGATCGCATCTGCTAGCTACTCCCCTTTGACAATAAAGTCAAAAGCTATTCAATTCTTACTTTTATAATAGCATGTGACAAAATGAAAGTAAATAAAAATATACTGCTATGGGGAAAAAATACTTTTCCGTTACCATTGCACAAATGGTACTATTAAAAGATAGGCGAAATTTTTACAACTTAGAAAGGAGACAAACATGTATAGAAAATTTTTTTCCTATTACAAGCCACATAAACGATTGTTTGTCATCGATTTTTCGAGTGCTATTATTGTAGCCATTTTAGAGCTTGCCTTTCCGTTAGCTGTACAGTGGTTTATTGATGAACTGTTGCCATCAGGCGATTGGGGCATGATTGTAAAAGTGAGTGTGTTATTGTTGCTTGTATATGCCATTAGTACTTTTTTGAACTTTATCGTCAACTATTTAGGCCATAAACTTGGCATTAATATTGAAACAGATATGCGACAGGAATTATTTACACATGTACAAAGACAATCATTCCGTTTCTTTGATAATACAAAAACAGGTCATATTATGAGTCGTATTACTAACGATTTATTTGATATAGGGGAGTTTGCTCATCACGGGCCAGAGGATTTATTTATAGCGATTATGACCTTTATTGGGGCCTTTGCTATTATGTTTAATGTGAACCCAACGCTCGCTTTGATTGCAGTGATTATGGTGCCGTTTTTAACATGGCTAGTGACCTTTAGTAATGTCAAAATGAATAATGCATGGAAAACGATGTACGGAAAAATTGCTGATGTCAATGGACGTGTGGAGGACAGTGTATCCGGTGTGCGCGTCGTAAAATCCTTTACTAATGAAGCTTTTGAAATTAGCCGATTTAAAGAACAGAATGGATTTTTCCGTGCGGCAAAATTATATGCCTATAAAATAATGGCAGGAACACACTCCAGTATCTACATGATGACACGCCTTTTAACATTAGTGGTACTTGTTGTCGGTGCTTGGTTAAGCTTTAATGGAAAGCTTTCTTACGGTGAACTAGTAAGCTTTGTCTTATATACGAATGTTTTGATTAAACCAATTGATAAAATTAGTGCATTATTAGAGCTTTATCCTAAAGGGATGGCTGGCTTTAAGCGCTTCCGTGAATTAATTGAGCAGGAGCCAGAAATTCAAGATCGTGAGGATGCCAAGGTTATCAAGCACTTAGCAGGTGATATCGCATTCAACAATGTTCATTTTAATTATGATGCATCGAAACAGGTTTTACGTGATCTATCATTTGATGTAAAAGCTGGACAAACCATTGCCTTTGTTGGACAATCAGGTGCGGGTAAAACAACGATTTGTTCGTTAATTCCTCGATTTTACGAGGTGACAGAAGGTGCTATTACGATAGATGGTATTGATATTCGCAATATGACGCAGGCTTCATTACGTGCTCAAATTGGTATCGTACAGCAGGATGTCTTTTTATTTACAGGGACGATTCGTGAAAACATTGCCTACGGAAAATTAGACGCAAGTGAAGCAGAAATTCGAGAGGCAGCGAAAAAGGCCCATTTACAATCATTTATCGCAGAGCTGCCAGATGGCTACGACACGCAAATTGGTGAACGTGGCTTGAAATTATCAGGGGGTCAAAAGCAACGATTAGCAATTGCTCGTATGTTCCTGAAAAACCCACCGATCTTAATTTTAGACGAGGCAACTTCTGCATTAGATACAGAAACAGAAATGATTATCCAGCAATCGTTAACAGAGCTAGCTGAAAATCGCACAACATTAGTTATTGCTCACCGATTGGCAACTATTCGGAATGCAGACCGCGTGCTAGTTGTGACATCGAACGGTATTGAAGAAGATGGTACATATGATGAGCTAGTGGCTCAAAATGGACTTTTTGCGAAGCTTCATCATATTCAATTTCGTAAGGGACAATCGGAACAAAACAAACAACAAGATTTTGTTGAACTAACGTAGAGAAATGGGGAGATTGTTTTAAAACAATCTCCCTTTTCTATTTGACACATATTCTCAAGCATTGTCATAAAAACACATACATGCATAGTATAGGTTTATGTAGCAAGGGGAGGATGATTGAATGGTTATGCCATCAAATAATCAAAGGATATCTCTTCAACAAGCCATGCAAATTGCTGTACAAAGAGTACCAGGTCAAATCATACATTATGGCATGGATATGGAAAACGGGACTTTGGTCTATGAAATATTTATTTTGACTGCTCAAAATAAGATTTATGAAGTTGAAGTAAATGCAAAGACAGGTGTCATTCGAAAAATAGAAGAAGAGAATGATTACGACTAATTCTTGTTTTAATAAGCATAGCTCAAGTACTCAAATGATTTTGAGCTTGGGTTTTTTTATTGATCATGAAAAGGCCTCAGCTCGTTGATTAAAAGCACACTTAGTATAGAAATAATTAGTAATGTTGAAGCGGGATTAGATAGGTTAGCAAAATTTTTGAATGGTGAAAGGAATAATACGCAAAAAAATCGAATAGAACAATCACTAGTAAAAATGATGAAATAGATGAGGTGAAGTAATGGATAACCAACAAATCATTGGTCAAACAAAAAGTGTAGGCTTTCAAGTAGGGGTTAGAAGGACATTTCCAATTTCACAGGAGCAAGCATGGGCGCTTATTACGACGGCAGAAGGAGTACATTCCTGGTTAGGAGAAGGTACTACGATTATTTTTGAAGCTGGGCATAAATACCATTCAAGGACAGGAACAGGAGAAATCAGGATTGTTAAACCATTAGAGCAGCTTCGACTCACGTGGCAAAAAGAAGCGTGGTCAAGACCATCCACTGTACAAATCCGTATTCTACCTAAAGAACGACATAAAACGACGATTAGCTTTCATCAAGAGCATCTTTCTGATCAGACTGTACGAGAAGAAATGAAACGTCATTGGGAAAGCGTGCTAGACAGTATCAAAGAAAGGGCACAAACTATTTGAGTGTACAAAGAATAGCATCCCTACCATTTTTGAAGGGATGCTATTTGCTTTGTTTTTAGGACTCTTTGTTTTCGTGACCTTTTGATGTTCGTGTATAATCCTGAGGAGCAAGTGCTTTGTTACGCTCTGTATAACCCTTAGGTGATAAACGAAAGATGGATTTTTTAATGGTAGCCCAATTTAAATCTGTTGCCAGATTCATGTAGGAGTAGCCATAAATGCGAATATTACATAGGTAAAGGAGTGTTAAATATAATGAAACAAAGAAGCCAAACAGTCCAAAAAAGGCACTGGCAAAAATAAAGGCAATCCTTAAAATACTAACGGATGTAACAAGCGATTGATTGACCAATGTAAAAGAGGCAATAGTAGAAATAGCAATCACAACAATCATTTCAGGACTTGTTACCCCTGCTCGAATGGCAGCATCTCCGATAATTAATCCGCCTACCACACTGATGGTCCCACCAATAACAGAGGGTAGACGTAAGCCTGCCTCACGAAACAATTCAAACATTAGCAACATCAAGAGCATTTCAAGCGAAGAGGGGAGCGGTAAGCCCGATTTAGCCTGCACAACGGTTGCGAGTAGCTGTAACGGTAATTGATTTTGATGATAGGTCGTTAAAGCTAGCCAAAATGCAGGCAGTAGTAAGCCGATTAAAATACCTGATATCCTTAATAATCGTTCGAGGGAACTGAAGATAATAGGATATTCATTATCCTCAGCCGATTTAAGTAATAAAAACAGATTGACTGGTGTAACGACAGCATAGGCAACACCATCAACAAAAATTATAAATCGACCTCTTGCTAAGGCTTGAACGGCATAATCAGGTCGCCCTGTGTAATCAAACTTTGGAAAAAGCTTAGAATTTTTATTGACCCGTTCCATCAATAAATCACCACTAAATACAATATCTGTATCTACGGCTGCTAGCTGCTTTTTAATCCCATGTAAAATATCCATATCCACAATATCATCAAAATAAAGTATAGCAACCGTTGTTTTTGAACGTTTCCCAAGCTCCATTTTTTCTACACAAAAGGAATTGGTTGGCAATCGTTTTCGTAACAGTGCGATATTGACGCGAATATCTTCAATGAAATTATCCCTCGGTCCTTTAACAAGAACCTCCATGCGCGTTTCTTCAGGTTGACGATTAGGTTTATGCGCAATATTACTAGCATATAAAAGATTATCTTCATCAAAATACAGCAACAGGAAACCACTATAAACAAATGTAATTAGCTGTTCCTTGTCTTCTATTTTTTGAATACTCGGAATATGAAGATGCCTAGCAATATTCTCTTCAAGGGGGACCTCATCCAAATGGTCAAATAAATATTGAATACGTTCAATAATCACTTCATTGAGCATTTGTTGATCAATCATCGCATCACATGTAATGAAGTGTACTTTTTGCTGATTAAAGGTGTATTCTTGAAATTGAATATCTGCCGATTTTTGAAATAATTTTCTGAGCGTACTAAGATCTAGCGCCTGCTCGTGCTGAGGCATTACGATTCACCACTTTTCATGTCTTGTTTTTCAGTTTTCCCCTTTTTAGAAGATTTATCCGACAAGAAAGCTACGATTACGAAAAAAATTGACAGGGCAAAGAAAAAGATAAACGTAGAAGTTAGGATATAATTTCCTTTTACCTTTAAAAATAAATTTTCATTTAACATAATGAGTGGCAAGCAAAGTATAAAGAAGGGAGGAGCAAGCATTTGCCATATTCGCTTCGGATTGCCGGTCATTTTTAATAAATCTGCCACGATATACAAAAGGAAGCTAACGCGAATAAAGGTCCCTGTTAGCCATTGGTAAATAGAGAAAAAGTCTAGATGTTCAATATAGCGCCCGATTGTCACTAAACCCCATTCTTCATAGGCAGGATAGCGTTGTTTAGCCGCTTCACTTGGTCCAAATTCGGTAATGGCTCCAATTAATGGCCCTAATGTGAGTCCCACTAAGATCGATAGCATAATGACAAAGTGATACCACCGAATTCGTTCTTTAAATTGATGTTGTAAAAATAGTAGCATTAAAAGCTCTATGAACCCTGATGCTGGGAAAATCATGCCTCGAAAAACGGGCTGGAAACCATGTTCAAAAAACGGTCGTAATAAATCATAGTCTTTTACTTGTAGGTTGGTAAAGGCAACAAAAAAGCCAAACACCACAACTCCGAATAACACAAAGACATTTAAAATCACAATTGTCTGCAAGCTCGTCGTCACCAGAAGAATACACAAAATGGTATAGATAAATAATAGGATGATAACGGGTGTTTGCGGTAAAAATGTTGTGTTAACCCATTGCAAGGTTTCAACCATCGTAAAAGCTGTAATAATCATTATAAAAATGACAATTGTATAAATGACAATAGAAGAGCCAATGTTTCCGATTTTTTCGTTTAACCAGTCTCGAATGGGTTCCTGTTTAGACTTCGATTGAATATATACTAATAGAAATAGCCAAAAGAAAATGACTCCTCCAGCAAGTAAAACCGATAGCCAACCATCTCTTTTGGCTACATCTAACAGCGGGGGAATAATCGTTACATGATTTTTTAAGCCAATAACAGTCATAGATAGGAAGATGACATGTAAAATACTGATTGATCCTACACCTTTCATGATGAAAACCCTCTAACATTGATTGATACATACTAGCTTAGACAAAAAAAGTCATTTTTATAAGCAAAAAATGGCATGACCTCATGAAAAAAAGAGGTATTTGATGATTCAATCGTCAAATACCTCGTCCTATGAATAGTAAGCTCAATTAGTGAATATATTTCGTGCTAACTAGATCTCCTTTTAGCACATCTGTTGGGATTTCAAATTCTACAACTCCCATATAACCTGGTGCTACTTCGTATTTATCGAAGGAAATCACTAGTTTCCCTTGATCTGAAATATAGAATGGTTGATCTGGTTTAATGGTTGTAAATGCTTCCATTAATTCTTCATCGGGAAGGCCTGCGCCTTTCACCCAGTAAATTTTTTCTTGATTAGATTCTGCAATTTGTGTACGCATTTGTTCCTTAATATTTTCACTAATTGTCTCAACATATTGTTGATCTTTAAAGAGCATTGGTAGTGTAATTAAAATTTCATTTTGCTTGTCGATTGTATCGTATTGCATGACCGTTGAAGAGGAAGCAACCGTATTCACCACATAACGGCCAATCGATAAAATTTGGTCATTATCTGTTTTGATTTCAAAGCCGCTATCAACACCTAAATGTCCACCACCACTAGCTTTTAAATCTCCAACCTCAGCAATAAAATTTTCATAAAGGGCTTTCCCCTCTGCACGATATTTTTCATTTAAAGCATTGGCAAGCTCTTGATTCTCTAAATTTTCAATGGAAGGAACTTGAATGTTGGCATCATAATTATCTTCTGCCACCTCATATTCAGTCCAAGTTAATACTTTCACCACACTACCAACAACAGGTATTTCAGAAAGTGTTCGTGCCATTGCAGGGCTAACATTTAAACTAGCTGTAAACAGCATAGCCGCAGCCGCTGATCCAAGTAGCCATTGTGGTGTGCGATTTTTTTTCTTTTTTCGACCTTGTTTTAGTGCACTTTCAACCACAAAGTCTAGCTCCTTTGGAATAGGAACCTCCATATATTGTTTTTCTAATTTTTGTAATTTTTTATCCATGTGCAGTTTCTCCCTTCACATCTTCCAATTGTATTTTCAATAGTTTTAACGCTTTATAAAGACGCGATTTGGCTGTACTCAACTTAATATCAAGGATGTTCGCTACGTCAGCGAGCTTTAAATCCTCAAAATAATGGAGAATGACAACCTCACGATACATTTGTGGGAGCTCATCCAACGCATGCTCCAAGTCTACATTCTCATAAACATCCTCTTGAGCTGGCGTTAAATATTGTAATGTATCATCATCTGTTACTTGTAAGCGTTTATGCTTACGCAAAAAATCAATGGCCGTACGGACAACTATTTTGTAAAACCAGCTTTTCATATAGGTCACATTTTCAAGTCGATCTAATGAGAGCATGGCTTTTTGGATACTGTCCTGTACAACATCTAGTGCGTCCTGTTCATTTTTTGTATAGCTATACGCGAGCATATAAAAACGCTCTTTTTGTTCACGAATGAATTGGACAAACACCTCTTCATGTTGAAATGCATTTCTTGTTTTCATGTCCAAAGAAGCTCCTTTTTTAACATTGTCAAATTGTATACACTATCTAGACGTGCGAGTAGAGGGAAAAAGTTTAATCCATGAAAAAAACTTACCTCGATTGAGATAAGTTTTATCCTTCAATAGTATCGGCATACATAAGCATAATGCTGATTATGAAAAATAGTCATATGTATTTTTCAAGAGTAATAGAATGGTCACAACGATAAATAATTTACGTACATAGCCACTGCCGCGTTTAATCGCAAATTTGGAGCCAACAATAGCACCTGCAATTTGTGCAAGTCCCATCGGTAGACCATAAGCATAATTTATTTGTCCTAAGTATATAAACATAAGAAGGGCAGCTATATTACTGCCAAAATTTAAAAATTTTGCATTTCCTGCTGATTGTAAAAAGTCAAAACCAACCATAAGAAAAGCAAAAAGTAAAAATGAGCCTGTTCCAGGACCTAAAAAGCCATCATAAAATCCAACTAGTGTGATCACCATAACAAAAATGAGATAACGTTTTGGTGTTAATGTTTTATAGCTCGATATACTTCCCCAGTCTTTTTTGAAAATGGTGTAGATAGCCACTGCTGCAAGCATTATCAGCATTAGTGGCTTGAGAACACTGGGGTCCATTAAGTGGACAATCCAAGCACCTAACATAGAGCCGAAAAAGACAAAGGGGAATAACTTATAGACGGCTTTAATATCTAGCTTACCAGAGCGATAAAATGTCACTGTGCTAGTCAGCGATCCCATCGTACCTGCTAATTTATTTGTTGCTACTGCAGCAGAGGGTGGAAGACCAACAAACATAAGAGCTGGTAAAGAAATAAGGCCACCGCCTCCCACCACTGAATCAATAAATGCTGCTAAAAAACCAAAAAGAAGTAAGATCATTAAAATATTTACATCTAAATCAAAAGGCACAACAGGTCATCTCTTTTCTATCATAATAATCTGATAGTAGCGAACTGAAGATAAGCTGTAAATATACTATCGATTATTTTTGGGCTTAAGTACATGGAGAGGTTTTATAGAAAATGAATGTAATTGCTACATTATTCAAATAATTTCTACTTGAAGTCATTATTTTGATGTATTATGTAAATGATGGTGTTTTTACGTAAAGGGGACGTGATGACATGAGTTTAGGAAATCATCTACGCGTATTTCTCTGTGTGGTTTTTATGGGAGTGCTTGTAGGATATGTCTTTAATGCAAAAAAAGATATAACAGACCATGATTATATTGATATCGTAAAAGAAGGCTATTTGGAGAATTTTTCAGATGTCACAGTTCGAAATGCGTTTAATTATGCTTTTTTTGAACCGTACTGGCGTTATTATCAAGCAAAAACAGGAGAGCAGGTTGTTGAATTATCGGGTGATATTACGTTTCAAGGTGTAAAAGGACATGCTATCTTACAATTTGTTGTCAACGAACAAACGCAGCAATTCTCACTTCAGGCGATGAAATTTAAAGATGTAGTATTGAACCAGCAGCAACAACAAAAGCTAGTCGGCATGGTCTATCAAATATGGGAAAAGAAACAACTAGCTTATGAGTAAGGTTTTTTATTTTGTAAATCATCCAAACTGTATTACAGTAAAAGGGGGAGCTTAGAGACAGAGAGGATGTTTTAAATGAGATTAAGTATGTTAGATCAAATGCCCATTCCAAAAGGTCATTCTGCAGAGGAAGCCTTCCAACGTACAGAACAACTGGCACTACTAGGTGAAGAACTTGGCTATCATCGTATGTGGCTAGCTGAACATCACAATAGTCAGTCACTAGCAAGTTCAGCTCCTGAAGTGACCGCCGCTTTTTTAGCTGCGAAAACAAAACGTCTTCGCATTGGCACAGGTGGCGTTATGATGATGCATTATTCGCCTTATAAGCTAGCAGAGGTATTTAAGACATTATCTGGTTTAGCACCGAATCGGATTGATTTTGGTGTGGGTAGAGCGCCAGGTGGCGACCATGCCGCTATTTATGCATTAGCAGAGGGAAGACGTCAACGCTTCACGGAACAGTATGATAAGCTCGAAATCGTTTTAAAGCTGATGAATAATCAAAAAACAGGTGAGCATGTCTATGATCAAGTCATCGCAGCCCCTGCTCATATTTCATTACCAGAGGCTTGGTTACTAGGATCGAGTGGACAAAGTGCTATGCAGGCTGGACAGCTTGGAGTAGGCTATTCATATGCACAATTCTTCACTGGCAATATGTCGAAGGATATTTTTGATGCCTATAAATCCTATTTTACGCCTTCTTATTATATGGAAAAGCCACAAATTATTGTGACATATGCAGCAACGGTTGCACCAACTTTAGAAGAAGCGGAATATTTGGCAAAACCAATTGATATCTCTCGTCTTCAACTGATGAAGGGGCAAATCATTCAAACGATGTCACCAGAAGAAGCAAAGGATTATCCGTTGTCGGAAATGGATAAAATGACAATTGATAATAACCGTAAGGCGAATCTTGTTGGGACACCAAAAGACATTGCTGCATTTTTAATTGCTGAGCAAGAGAAGTATGGTTTCGATGAAGTCATGCTGAATTGTAATCAATATGAACTAGAAAGTCGTTTGAATACCTACAAATTCCTAGCAAAGGAATTAATATAGAACAAATAAAGCTTGATAAAATCACCTCGTGTATGTAGTCGTCGAGGTGATTTTTTATTGGCCATGGGCTTGCACACAACATAGAAAAACCCGGAAATAAATTTCCGGGTCTGATTACCACTACATTTTTTTCTCCATGACACACTGCCTCGCTTCCGTATAGGATCTTAAGATATTCCTAAGAAAACTGTACTTTACTCAGCTTTGATGGTCCTTCTGAGTTATCGATCAATCGCACTCATCGGGTTAACCCTCCCAGTCATTGGATTTGAAGTGAAATCTTTAATAGTATAGACCATTCATTATTTTTTATACCTTGTTGAACAAATTATAAAAAATATAAATTAAGTAAAGCTTAAAAAATAAGCAATTTAGTGAAACTCTTCTTGGATCAAACTTTGGTCAATATGGAGGTTATCTATTTAAAGTTATTTGTACTTACTGGAAAACATTTATACGCGAGCAGAGCCACTCACAAATGCGGCATCTTGATAATACATATTTTTCACAAGAACATTGGGCCCTAAGCATTTGACTGCTGGACAGTGGCAGTTGAGTGATTTTGCTAAGTCAGTTGTCATCCATTTATCAAAAATGGCTGGTAGCTCGTCATGCACAATATTGCCAAGTGCTGGTGTATCACCAAAATCTGTAACGATCACATCGCCTGTGAAAATATTGATGTTTAATCGAGAACGACCGTCTGGGTCATTTCGCATTGTGACATTCTTCGCTGTGCGCAGACGGTGCAGCAACTTTTGATCCTCTTCATTCCTACTGCAAGGGTAGAATGGGAGTGTGCCAAATAGCATCCATGTATTTTCATCACGAATATCAAGTAGATGGTGAATGGCTTCACGCGTTTCTTCTAATGATAAAGAACTAAGTGCACTTGCGAAGTCTGATGGGTACATTGGGTGTACCTCATGTCTCGCACACTTCATTTCCTCAATGATTTGATGATGGATATGCTCTAAATAAGGCAATGTTTTTTTATTTAACATCGTTTCTGCAGATACCATAACACCATGCTCAGCTAGCATTTTAGCATTATCAATCATGCGTTGGAATAAAGCTGCACGTTGGTCATAAGTTGGTTTGCGCTCCATCATGGCAAAGCCGGTTTCTACAAATTCATCAATCGTTCCCCAGTTATGAGAAATATGAAGGACATCTAGATAAGGGGCAATCAATACATAACGAGCTGGCTCTAATGTTAAGTTGGAGTTAATTTGTGTCCGTACGCCTCGTTCGTGTGCATATTTTAAAAGCGGCAATACATAGTTTTGGACAGACTTTTTACTCATCATCGGTTCTCCACCTGTAATGCTGAGTGTTTTTAAATGAGGTATCTCGTCTAAGCGCTGTAAAATTAAGTTTATAGGTAGTGCCTCAGGGTCTTTATTTTGTAATGTATAGCCTACTGCACAGTGAGCGCAGCGCATGTTGCAAAGATTAGTAGTTGTAAATTCAATATTTGATAGTGTCATTTGTCCATGCTGTTCCACATCTAAATACGCTTCCCATGGATCAAAGACAGGTGTTATTTTTTGTAAGGTCGTCATCTTTCGTACATCTTCCTTTCTAGCATTCTATTGTCTCATATTCATCGAAAATTTCAAATATGAAATTACCGAATGGACTATTTTAGGACTAGACGAACATTTTTTTACCCAATATAGGAAAATGTTCACCGTTCCATTTGGCTAGCAATTGAAGAGTTAAAGCGCATTGATGTCCTAATATTCTGTTATAGGACATTTTACTGTTATTTCTTATAAAAAACGTTATCATGGTAGAGAGTAAATAGTCACAATGCATCGAAGAAAGTGGGAACAGATATGACGAAATATGAGACACTATTGTTTGACGTGGATGATACGTTACTAGATTTTGATTTAGCTGAAAATGCGGCGCTGGACCGCATGTTTAAAGAGGAAAACATAGCTACTACGCCAGAGATGATTGCCCGTTACAAGGAGATAAATGAGACGATGTGGCGAGCTTTTGAGCGTGGGGAAGTAACAAAAAATACACTACATAATACACGATTTGCAATTGCTTTAAAAGAATTTGGGATAGAGGTTGATGGCGTCTACTTTGAATCGCTGTTCCAAAAATATTTACAGGAGGCACATCATTATGTGGATGGGGCTTATGAAGTCATTGCTCAATTAGCCGAAAGTCATCATTTATATGTTGTGTCAAATGGCATCACGATGACACAAAATAAACGATTAGTGGATGCCAATTTAGCACAATATTTTAAGGGTATCTTTATTTCGGAGCAAACGGGCTATCAAAAGCCGATGCCAGCCTTTTTTGATTATGTATTTGAACGGATTGATCATTTTGATAAAGCTAAAACGCTTATTATCGGTGATTCTTTGACGTCAGACATAAAAGGTGGTTTACTATCAGGGATCGATACATGCTGGTTTAACATCCATAATGTTGAAAACACGAGCGACATTGAACCGCATTATGAAATTAAAAAATTGCATGAATTACATGGGTTATTAAATAAAAAAATAGCTCTGTATTAAGAAATACGGCACTTCCTTTGCTATCTGGACAAAGGAGGTGTTTTTTAGTTTATCATCCGTTTTTTCATCAAACAATGTAGGTATAAAATACAACAGAAAAGGCAAAACCTTTTATGAGACTAGTTTCCATGAAAGGGGAAATATTCGATGAATATGGTTTTAACTGCCAGTAAACGTCAAAAAGGACGACAATCTTCATTAACACAGCTTCGACAAAATGGGGACATTCCTGGTGTTGTCTACGGCTTTCAAATGGAATCAACAGCTATTACGTTAGATGCTAGAACCTTTGCAAAAATGTTAGCAGCACATGGTACGAAAAGTGTTTTTCAACTAGATGTAGAAGGAAAACGAATTAATGCTGTATTAACAGAAGTACAACGTTGTGCATTAAAGGGCAATGTTAAACACGTTGATTTTAAGTCCATCAATATGTCAGAGGAGCTAGAAGTGGACATTCCAGTAACAGTGACTGGTCATGCTGTCGGTGTTGCGGATGGCGGTTTCCTGCTACAGCCAAATCGTGAGGTACGCATCAAAGTGAAGCCAACTGAAATTCCAGAAACTATAGAAATTGATGTTACGAATGTAGCAATCGGCACGTCTCTTTATGTAGGAGATATACGTCGGCAGTTTTCATTTGAAATTTTACAAGAGGATGACTTTACATTAGCAACGATTACACCACCACCTGCTGAAAATGTACAAGAAGATGATACTGTGGATGGTACACCAGAAGTGATAGAAGCAACAGGACAAAACGGTGCTGAACCAGAAGCATAGAGGAAAGAGGAGCCATTTTACGCTATGTAAGTGGCTCCTTGGTATTTTCTATAACAGCTGCTGTATAGATTTCCGATAACGATAATAAACGACTACATACATCCCACATATTGCTAAAAATAGCCAAGGTGGAATAAAGCGCATAAGGGCAAAGGGTGTTTCAAATAAAAAAGCCAAAAGGAATGCTAAACCTTCTTTCTCCCATAAGCCAGGTGTATAATAGGCAGCTTTTATACTGAAAAAGGAATCGAAGCCATCATTGGCATACAAAATCATTAACAAAAGAAAAGAGAGTAACGCCCAATGGCTCGCATGCTGCATTAAACGTTTATATTTAGCAATATACGAATCATTATCCGAAAATAATTCATCGTTGCCATCTTTTCTTTTTAACCAATAGTAGGTTCCATCATACGACTTTTCTTTTAAAGGGCGCCACCCAAAATCCTCATGTAATTGCTTATAGTTGGGTTGCTCTTTTTTTCGAAGATCTTGCTGATAATCAATTCGGATAACTTGTTCAAGATCTGTAGTATGTTTAAATGTATAAAAGCCTGCTGAATTTATGTTTGTGCAAACTAAGCCTTGGGATAACATTTGATTTAACCATTGTTCTTCCTTTTCAATATCAAAAAAGATTTTAAACTTGATCATGTTCATCAGCTCCCTCATATAAAGATAAAATTCGTTGCAATCGCTGTTGCTCGGCAGCTAATATATTTAGCCCTTCAGCGGTTGTTTGATACACCTTGCGTCTAGAATCCTCAGTTGCAACAGGAGTAATCCAATGATATTTCAACAAATTTTCTATTGCCCCATACATGGTGCCAGCAGCAATTCTCACACTGCCAGCGCTCATTTCCTCGATTTTTTGCATCATGGCATAGCCATGTAACGGTTCACGTAGAGCAAGTAAAATATAATGCATGGTTTCTGATAAAGGCAGTAATTTATGTTTTTTCATTAGGTCACCTCAACTATACAGTTTAACTATATAGTTTGATTATATATAGTTGGACTGTATATTGCAACTGTATAAAAAAAGACAATGCATTTTTGCATTGTCTTGTAAGCTTATACGACAGCGCTTTTCACGCCAGTCCATCTCATAAATAATTTTTCATTATAGGTTAAGGCAAATTGTACAATGGGTCCAAGCCCAAATGCCATAATGACTGTACCAATTCCAATAGGGCCACCTAGTAAAAAGCCAATAACAGCGACAGTCACTTCCATTGTTGTACGAGAACGTGTAACACTCCAGCCAAGCTTATGGACCATCATTAACATTAACGTATCACGTGGACCGATTCCCAAATTGGCTACCATGTACATACCGCAACCCCAGCCTAATAAAACTAACCCTGTAAGATAGGAGACAAGTTGCATCCAAAATCCATCGATATCTGGCAACCAATAATTAAATATATCAATAAAAATGCCTGCTAAAAACATATCAATAAAGGTCCCTGGTAATGGAAATTTTTTTGTGATCAGCATATCAAATGCTAAAATGGCAAGTCCCAATATAATGGACCAAGTGCCGATTGTTAAACCCACTGTTTTTGTTAAGCCAATATGTAGTACATCCCAAGAGCCAACGCCAAAAAGCTGCCCTTTAATTGTTAATGTGATGCCAAAAGATAGCACGATAATGCCTGTTATGAAAAACAAACAGCGCGTAAAGAAAGCTTGTTTCATTTTTTAACCCTCATTTATCCGAAAATTCCTATTATCCATCCAATTAGTATAACAAATAAATTTTCAATATGGCCGAAAATTGTCATTTCACATTTTTCAAAAAAAGGCGGTTTAGCTTTTTGAGGAGAGGGCAAAATAGATATGTAGATGAAAGGATGGGATGAAATGACTTCTGTACGTGATGAAATTTTAGAAGTTTTAAATCGAGAAAAGATTGGAACAATGGCGACTGTAGAAAATGGAAAACCGTACTCTCGTTACATGACGTTTCAACATGAGGACTTTGTATTATATACGGTAACGAATAAACATTCAGAGAAAATGGAAGAACTTCGTAAAAATCCCTATACCCATATTTTATATGGCTATGAAAATGAAGGCTTTGGGGATACGTATGTTGAAATAGAGGGCCGGCTTACGGAAGTCCATGAAGAGGGGTTAAAAAATAAACTAGCTGAATTTTTTACGAGTATCTTCGTTGGTAATCAGGACGAAATGGTGACCTTGAAAATTGAACCTATTCGCATGCGCTTGATGAATAAAAAGGGGCAACCACCAAAAGAGCTAGAATTTTCGAACGACCATTGATGGATGGTCGTTTTTTACTGTACTACTATAAATACTTGCAATGATCGGTATTTTTCAGGCATGATAGTTCTTAAAAGAAAAAGGAGTATAGGCTATGACAACAAAATTACAGAAGTTAACGCAAAATATCTTATCATCTCAAGGGAAATTAGAGGCAGATTTCATACTGAGAAATGCTCAAGTGGCCGATGTTTATACGTTAACGTGGAAAAAGGCAGACATTGTTGTGAACAATGGTACGATTGTGGCACTGGATCACAACCACAAATTTCAGGCAAAAGAGGAACAGGATGCAGCAGGAAGCTACGTCATTCCTGGATTAATTGATGGTCATATACATATAGAATCTTCCATGCTAACGCCGGGGGAATTTAGTCGAGTTTTACTACCTCATGGTATTACCACAGTCATCACAGATCCACATGAAATCGCCAATGTCGCAGGAGCGGAAGGCATCCAATTTATGCTCGATGATGCACAAAAAGCGGATATGGATATTTTTGTGATGCTGCCATCAAGCGTACCTGGTACACAGTTTGAAAATGCAGGTGCAACACTAACAGCTCAGGATTTGGCGTCATTTCTAAAACATGAACAAGTTCGTGGCTTGGCAGAAGTCATGGATTTTCCAGCCGTATTAAATGGGGAAGAGGGCATGCTTCAGAAAATTTTATTATCACAGCAAGCAAACCTAGTAATTGATGGGCATTGTGCTGGCTTACAGAGCGAACAAATTACAGGCTATCGCGCTGCAGGCATACTGACAGATCATGAATGTGTGACAGCCGAAGAAGCCATTGATCGTGTGGAGCAAGGGATGTATGTACTGATTCGAGAAGGCTCAGCAGCTAAAAATTTACGTGATTTATTACCGGCTGTTCAGCCACATAATGCTCGTCGCTTTGGTTTTTGTACAGACGATAAATATGTGGATGAGTTAATCGATGAAGGCAGCATCAATTATGATATAGCTATGGCAATAGCCGAAGGGATGACACCATTACAGGCAATCCAGTTAGCAACTGTGAACACAGCAGAATGCTATCGTTTATTTGATCGAGGGGTACTTGCCCCAGGCTATAAGGCAGATTTTGTGTTAGTCGAGAATTTGTCGACGATGCAGGCAAAGGCTGTATGGAAAAATGGTCGAAAGGTTGCTGAAAATGGGGAAATGCTGACAAGTCGTCAAGAGCTAATTGTTCCTGCTCATATCCACCAATCAGTGCATTTACCAGCCATTACAAAGGATAGGCTACAACTAGCTTTCACAAAGGGTACGAAGGCTAATGTTATGGAGATTGTTCCAAATCAGCTCATTACCAATCATGTAGTAATGGATGTACCTGTGAAAGAAGGCGTTTTTGAACCATCTGTAGAACAAGATTTACTGAAATTGGCCGTAATTGAACGACACCATCATTTACACACGACAGGCCTAGGCATTGTCAAAGGCTTTGGTTTACAAAAAGGGGCAGTAGCCACAACCGTAGCACATGATTCACATAATGCCCTTGTCGTAGGGACAAACGATGAGGATATGATACTTGCGCTTGCACGCATTCAAGAAATCCAAGGGGGCTTTGTGATTGTAGCAGATGGCAAAATTCTAGCGGAGATGCCATTAACCATTGGCGGCTTGATGACAGATGCCCCTGCTCAGCAAGCAAAGGAACAGCTAGCAGGCTTGCATAGTGCATTAAAGACGCTCAACCCAACATTAGATTTCCATTTTCTACTGACGTTTTCTTTTGTGGCATTACCAGTCATTCCTGCACTAAAACTAACAGATACAGGATTATTTGATGTGACAACCTTCCAGCACATCTCTGTAGAAGCATAGACGAAAACGACCTAATAGCTTAAAGCTTTAGGTCGTTTTTGTATTTCGTGTTGATCTAAGTAGCTCTGAGACATCTTTTATACTTCCGATAATTATATATTTAGTAATCTTTTTGATAAAAATAAAAAACAGACAACATATTTCATTGACTGTTTTAGGATCTATTATTCTTTTAAAACACTAGGTTTATCGAAAGAAACAATATCTATTATATGGTCAAGACAAACAATTTGGTAATGAATTAGGTCTTTGTAGGAGTATATTTCCTGAGCAATTGTTCCATTACTTACAAAATCTAAATAGGTAGACTTTGAGAATAAACGTACTGAATGACCAATAAATTTATCTTCTGAATTTACAAAATGAAATGACTCATCGAAAACAGAATAGGCTACATACGAATCAAATTCTATATGTATCACTGGTAATGTTTTATCAATTTCAATTGGGTTGACATCATATAATGTATATTCACCAACATTTACATCCTCGCTTTTAGAACTGATAGAAGCTCTTTTAATAGAAATTCTCAATGAATTCGTACCAGGCTCTACTATATTATCTAAAAAAACAAAACCTTTTTGCTGCATCAAATCCTCATAGTTCATCAAATCACCCTTCCATATTTATATATAAGGTTTTGGTCATTTTATAATTTGAAATTTAAAATGTCAATAATAAAATAGTTGTTAAAGGATAAAAAAATATTGTTTTTCGATAAAAAATAATTGTCTTAGAATATATTTTAAGCTTCTGATTGTAGGTGGCAGGATCTGAATTTTGCACATTAAAAATAGTTAAATGAAGGAATAAGGTAATGACGAAATATATGATTGCTTCAACACCAATTAGATTAGGTGTACTTAGTTTTTGATTTTATGGTGATAGGGAGTAATGTAGCTCTGGAAGGTATTCTAATAGGATTTTTATTGTTATTTATTGGATTTGTTTGTGTAATTGGCGTAGGGATAAATTCTTAAAAAAGGGGGATTGCGGGAAATGGTAGTTAAGCGGTGATTTTATAAATTGTTAATGGCATCTGATAAAATGCCTAGGTTTGAAGAGCCGTATTTGGAAGATAAGCAAATTCCAAATACGGTTCTTTATGTTGATTATATAAAATTATTGTTACGTGATACCGCCGCTATAGCATGAATCAAAAGTTTTAGGTTTACAATATTCATTACTTTATTTTTTATCTTTCATTGTCCAGTCGTTGTGCATAATATCTTGAAGAACATTTTTCAGTTGTATAAATTGCTGCTCTGAGATATTTGATTGTTGCATTACTTGTCGTGACACTTCTGGTAGCATACAACGGACATTACTGCCTTCTTTTGATAAATAAATTTGCATTTGTCGTTCGTCATCCTTGGAACGCTCACGACAAATATAGCCCTTCGCCTCTAACTTTTTGAGCAACGGTGTTAATGTACCTGAATCTAAAAATAAACGTTGTCCCAATTCTTTCACTGTTATTTGTTCGTTTTCCTCCAAGGCTAATAAAGTGATATAGCCTGTATAAGTTAGATCATATGGCTTCAATAATAATGTGTATTGTCGAATGATTTCCTTTGATGTGGCATACAAAAGAAAGCACAGTTGATTATCTAAATGATTAGGCATAAAAATCCCCTCTTAAAGTTCTTCTCATTACATTTATATTAAAAATAAAGTTCCTACTTGTCAAACGCAATTAAATTGTATACAATTCGATTTGTGAAAATTAAATTGTGCGCAATTTAAAATACTAATATAGATATGGGGTTTTCGGTTATGAAAGAATTATACTCAACTACAATGATTAATGATGGTGGGCGTAGTGGCACATCATATGCAGAGGATCAATCACTCTCTTTAAAAATTGCACCACCAGGCTCAAAATTAGCTAATGTGACAAACCCAGAGCAATTATTTGCGGCAGGTTATAGTGCCTGCTTTAATAGTGCACTAGATTTAATTAAACGCCAAAAAAAACTAAACAACGCATCAACAATTAAAGTAACAGTCAAATTAATGGAACAAGCTACTTTTGACTATGTGCTTGCTGTTGACATCGAAGGACATATTGAAGGATTAGCATTGGAAGAAGCACAGGAATTATTAGAGTTAACACATACAGTGTGCCCATATTCAAAGGCAACGATGGGAAATATCAATGTAATAATTAAAGCAGTTTAAATTTTTTTGAAAAAGAGGGAAATGACATGTTATCAACTACACCATTAAAACAAATTATGCAGGAGCGAAAATCAGTTCGTAAATACAATGCTAATATTAAAATTTCTCGTGAAACAATAGTGCAGCTGTTGCAAGATGCTACTTCAGCGCCTTCTTCAAGTAACATGCAACCATGGCGATTTATTGTCATTGATGATAGGGAAATTCAAAAGAATATTAATTTCTTTTCGTTTAATCAAGAGCAAATCGAAACAGCCTCTGCCATTATTGCTGTCATTGGTGATACTGAAATGTATTTAAATGCAAAGGAAATCTATGCAAAAAATGTGGAATTAGGCTATATGCCAGAAGAAATTGCCAATAAGCTTGCTCAAGACGCATTAACAATGTATGGCTCAGCTTCGACAAAAACATTAGAAAATATCGTACACTTTGATGCTGGCTTAGTTTCTATGCAAATAATGCTATTAGCGAAAGAAATGGGTTATGATACAGTTCCAATGGGTGGGTTTGATAAAGCTAAATTTGCTGAGTACATGGAATTACCTGCGAATGAAGTACCTATACTATTATTAGCAATTGGTGAAGCAGCTGCACCAGCTTATGGCTCTTCACGTCTTTCAATTGATCACATTGTAAGGTTCAATAAATAATGTTAGAGAACGACTCACATTAAAAAATAGCCAAAACAAAGGCTTCATAATATGATTTGACTTTAAAAGGGGAGGGTGAAAGCTCTCCTTTTAGCGTGCTTGAAAGTAATACTTGTTTCTTTTCCATTTAGCAACCTCTTTATAATCAATTTTTTCGATCTATTTTATCGAAATAATCATCTTTATCGATTTGTAAAATCATAATAAGATATAAGCATTCGGAAACAATAGTAGGGAATTTTAAGGAAGAGGGGATAATCAATATGTCAATAGCAGTTATTTACGGTGGAAATCGTCCGAATGGGAATGTAGAGACACTGACAAAATTAATCACGCAAGGCTTAAATGTTGAAGAAGTTTATCTAAAGGATTATGTCATTCAACCAATAATAGATAAGCGGCATGCAGAGGGGGGATTTTCCGAAGTAAACGATGATTATAACACCATCATAGATCGTATACTCCCGCATGATATTCTTGTTTTTTCGACCCCTATTTATTGGTATAGCATGACAGGGGCGATGAAAAACTTTATTGATCGGTGGTCCCAAACTTTAAGGGACCCAAATTATCCCAATTTCAAAGCGATGATGTCTTCTAAAAAAGCCTATGTAATTGCAGTTGGTGGAGATCAACCTTATATGAAAGGTTTACCAATGATTCAGCAGTTTCAACATATCTTTGACTTTATTGGCACAACCTTTGAAGGGTATATTTTAGGAGAAGGAAACAAACCAGGAGATATCCTTCAAGATTTAACAGCGTTGTCTGCAGCTGAATGTCTTCGAAAAGAATTACAATAGCATTTTGTTTCTGATGTATGTTAGCTACTAAAAAAGATCATTTATGCTCTTATGTTAAAGACATATAAAGAATAGAACAAAATTTTCTCCCGCGATTTAAAAACGGATTTGGACGATATGTAGCTTCCAAATCCGTTTCTTTTTATTTGATTAAAGGTTCTTTTGTTGTCGCTCGGTTTGGCAAAATCGATTACCATGTTTTTTAAAATTCTCTCGAGCATCAGAAAGTCATAACGTCGTGACGTAAATCATAGATAGGTTCAATGTTAAATCCTTGGCTATATAAATTGTCGTGTGGTACACCTGCTAACATGATATCTGTTCATTATTCGACATTGCTTTGTTGTCCAGAATTTGCGATGAATCATGAGACGCAACTTCTTTCTTTCAACTACTAACTAGTGTAAACTGAATTTTACTATCGATTTTTATGAATGTTTCGGTAAAATCTATCGGAAAATCCGAATGAAGGGGATTAAGTGAATGGATATGAAGCAGCTCCAAACGTTTTTAACGGCATCTGAAACATTAAGCTTTACCCAGACAGCACAGCGTCTCGACTATGCCCAGTCCAGTATTACAGCCCAAATTAAAACATTAGAACAAGAATTGGGTGTTATTCTTTTTGAGCGGCTAGGAAAACGCATTGTCCTGACAGAGGAGGGGAAACATCTCCAACAGTATGCAAAAAAAATGCTAGAGCTAGATCATGATATGAAAAAAGCGATGTCCAATGAACAGGCGCAAGTTGTCTTAAAAGTGGGGGCACAGGAGAGCCAATGTGTCTATCGACTGCCAACTATTTTACAACAATTTCAACAGGCGCACCCGCATGTGAAAATCATTTTTAAGCCAGTGCATACGACAGACATTGCGAAGGAATTATTACAAGAAGGCAAACTCGACGTTGCATTTATAACAGATACATATCAGGAAACCGCCATGCTACAGCGAGAACGATTGATTCAAGAACAGCTTGTTTTTGTCAGTGCCTCTAAAGAAATCAGGCAGCCTTTATCTGCTCAACAACTATCAATTGAAACTATGCTGTTAACAGAAACGGGTTGCTCTTATCGGAACCATTTAGAAGCACAGCTACAGCAAGAAGGTGTCTTGCCTTCACAAATGATTGAGTTTGCCAGTATTGAGGCGATAAAGCAATGTGTGATGGCAGGCTTAGGTATCACGTTTTTGCCTAAAATGGTTGTAGAAAAAGAGTTGGAAAGTGGAAATTTAGTGGAGCTACCGTCCTCAATCGACCTAGCGCCCATTTATACAGATATTGCATGGCATAAAGATAAGCATATGCATGCCTATTTACAGGATTTTATTGCTATAGCCAAGCTTAGCTATGAAGCATTTGGCAATGAAAAAAGAGCCTGAATGAATCAGACTCTGTTGCAAGCTATTGCTTCTTTAATGTACCAGAGAAATTAGTGCTTTCATTACGCTCTGCACGGCAATCAATCTCGGACACTTTCAGGGCGTTATTAGATAAACGCTCTACCTCGACGACACAACGATTGCCATTAGAGGATTTATTCATGATGGCTTTTGTACTGCTTGTGATTGTGGCGGTACCATTGACACTACCTGAAGCGGTGCCATCATTCGCCGTTAAAGCAAGAGAAAAGCTGTTGTTTGTGGCATTGGAAATGATGGCATCGCGGCGATTAAAATCATTTGTTCCTTTTCCCCATTTATAATAATACGTATAAACGCCTTCCCAGGCACTCTTACTAGGGGTATTTTGCTGTAATGATTTATCGAGCTGGTTTTGAGCATTTTTCGCTCTTGTACTTAAAGATACATTGTTGGCATTATCATGAATGGACTGTGCGTCCGCTGAAATTTCATAAAAATTTCGTTCATCCATGCGATAGAGCATCGTGACAACTTGTGCACGTGTCATATTGTTCATTACGCCATAAAACTTCTGTAAATTTCGATCTTCATACTGTGGATTTTGCCCTGAAGAAATATAGGTATCAAGTAAAAATTGAATAGATTGATCTAACCCTTTCTTCCCGCTAGCTAAATGAGCAATTGCTTGTGCCACGACACCGCGCTTCACAGTAGCCGCTCGAATTCGGTTATCAAAATAACCATTTAAAGGTACACCATAGCTAGCGAGTTGGTTATAAAATTCATCCGACCAGTTTGCCGTAGGGGTCTGTTTCTTTAACTCATCGATGGGTGATTCAAGCTCATAAAAATTAGCTAGCAATTTGGCCAACTGCTGTTCAGTAATCGTGGCATTTGGTTTAAATGTACCATCTGTAAAGCCGTTGACAATATCATACTCTTCTGCCCATACAATCGCTTCATAGGCATAATGATCCTCTGATACATCTCGAAAGCCAGAAGCTTGTACATTGCCTGCACTGGCTACAATCAGAATGGAAAATAATAAGGTACATACTAATTTTTTCATTCGTCGTTTTCATCCTTTCTTGCTCGCTTTAGTAATAGTTTGCAGGAAATGGATAAAAACTGCAAATTTTTCTAGCACAAAAAATAATCGCTGTCCCTTGTGGGGAAGCGATTATTTACGATGTAATTATTGGGCTGTGTAGCCACCATCTACAGTTAATGTGTTACCTGTCATAAAGGTTGAATCATCACAAGCCATGAATAAAACAGCTTTTGCCATTTCTTCTGGTTGTCCTAAGCGTTGCATAGGTGTTACTTGACGTAGTGGCTCCTTGCTTTCTTCTGGAATAATCGGTGTATCAATAAAACCCGGGCATAGGGCATTGACACGAATACCACGAGTAGCAAACTCCAATGCTAATGAACGCGTTAAATTAATAACGCCCCCTTTTGCTGCATTATAGGCGGCTGATCCTGGTGAGCCAACCCAACCATACATCGAAGCCGTATTAACGATTGTACCGCTATTCACTTTCAGCATTTCTTTAATGGCAGCCTGCGCCATTAAAAATACACCATCTAAATCTACATTGACAGTTTGACGCCATTCCGCATAAGGAAGCTCCTCAGTTGGTGTGACACGACCAATTCCAGCATTATTAAAAAGGACATCGATTTTGCCAAATGTCTCAATTGTTGTTTGATAAATAGCTGCTACTTCATTTTCATCTGTTACATTTGCTTTGATAAATATAGCCTTTGCACCAGCTGCCTGTAATTCGGCAGCAAAGGCTTGGCCTTTTTCCTCGTTTAAGTCCACAAGTACTACTTTTGCGCCTTCTGCTACAAATAATTGAGCGGTTGCGGCACCAATACCAGAAGCACCACCTGTAATGATTGCGACTTTATCTTGTAATTTCCCCATATATGACACTCCCTTAAATTATAATTTTTTCTTGCACACTGCGTAAATGACGGTGTACTTTTATTGTAAAACGCTTGAAATTGGAAACAATCATTAATGTCGTAGCAAGTGTCTAACTAGTAGACATATTTGCCCGAAATGTCTAAAAGGGAGGAAGTAAAATTGCCAAAATGGACACAAAGACAGGAAAGAACCCGTCGTCATTTTTATGAGGCGTTTGTCGAATTAATTAAAAAGCATGGGTTTCAAGCCTTGACAGTGAAGGATATTGTGGAACGAGCTGGCTATAACCGTAGTACTTTTTATGTGCATTTTCAAGATAAATTTGAGTTAGCGGAAAATTTGCTCGAACAGATGTTGAATGGTCTGGAAGTCGCAGTAGGTGAACCTTATTTATATGGGGAAAAGGTGTATACGACGAAATTGAAAGCACCGTCCTTTAATATTATTCATTATATTTACAAGCATCGACTATTTTTCGAGCTGCTGAATGTTGAAGATACAATTCCTGGATTGCATACACGTATGCCCCTAACCATTACAAAAATATATCAAGAGCAATTTAAATTTGAAACGATCAATCAGCAGCCAGTCAATATGGACATGTTCAAGCATTATACTTCATACGGTTTTTATGGATTGATGATGCAATGGATTGCAAGTGGTTATGAAAAATCGGAAGACGCTTTAATTAAGGATATTATCGAACTAACTAAAACTCATATTTATGCATTTGAATTTATAGGGAAGCCACTGGAAAAAGAAGAGTGAAAGGTTTGTATAATATATTTTGCATTTTTATAAAAAATCTCTAATGAAATAATTAGGGATTTTTTTGTTTGGGCGAAATTATATTTTCTTAATGAAAAAAAATTTTCAAAAGAAATTTTCATAAAAAGGTTGAATTATTTTTGTTTTAAGCATATATTTTTCCTAAGGGAAACAAAATATCTGCAGAGAAAGAAGAGTGCGTGTATGAAAGATTTAGGTGATATCAAACTGACAATTTTTCCAATGGTCATTTTAATCCTTCTGGCAATACTATGGAAACTCACAGATTCTGTAGGGGCAGGCATAGTGTTAATACTTTTCTGGATGAGCTGGCGCCAGCTTATTAGGAAAATGAATATAAATTAAGCGATTGTATGAGAAAAATCGGTGATGTGAACGACAGCAGTTGCTAAAAGGCGGGCATGACAGGAAAGGTATGGCTTGTCCGCTAACTCACTACTTCGTACATATTAGCTATTTTTCAAGCAATCACTAAAAAAGAGAAAGATGAGGTAAAAAAATGAAACAATGGTTAGGTGTAATGGTACTATCACTCTCCCTTCTATTATTCGGTTGTTCAACTGAAACAGAGGGAAAGAAAGAAGGCATTGTTGTCGCAACAACTGGACAAATAGCCGATGCAATCAAAGAAATTAGTGGCGATCATTTACAAGTATCAGCATTGATGGGCCCAGGGGTAGATCCCCATTTATACAAGGCGACACAAAGTGATTTATCGAAATTGGATAAAGCAGAAGTCATTTTTTACAATGGCTTACATTTAGAAGGCCAAATGCTCGATATTTTTGAACAAATGGCGAAGGACAAAACGGTTTTAGCAGTAGGCGAGACATTAGATGAAAAGCAGCTCCTTGCAAGTGACGATGATTCGATGCTACATGATCCGCATATATGGTTTGATATTGAGCTATGGAAAGGCGTTGTCAAAGCAATCAGTACACAACTTCAGGAAGAATACCCTGAATTTAAAGATGATTTTCAAACGAATGAAGCATCTTATCTAAAGAAGCTGGATGATTTACAAAGCTATGCTCAAAACCGTGTGAACGAAATACCACAACAGCAACGAATCTTAGTAACTGCTCATGATGCGTTCAATTATTTTGGTAGAAGCCAAGGGTTTGAAGTACGTGGTTTACAAGGGCTTAGTACAGATTCAGAGTATGGTGTTAAGGATGTTCAGGAAATGGTTGATTTTTTAGTAGAAAATAAGATTAAAGCTCTCTTTATAGAATCGAGTGTATCCGATAAAGCGATGAAGGCTGTTATTGAAGGGGCTAAAGAAAAAGGTCACGACATTGTCATCGGTGGGGAATTATTCTCAGATGCCATGGGTGCTGAAGGAACAACGGAAGGTACATATATTGGTATGTATCAACATAACATCGACACAATCGTCGATGCATTAAAGTAGGTGAATGGTATGGATGCATTAACAGTAGAAAATCTATCAGTAGCATATGATAAAAAAACAGTATTAGAGAATGCCTGTGTGACGGTACCTAAAGGTCATCTAGCGGCCATTATTGGTCCGAATGGTGCAGGGAAATCAACCTTTTTAAAGGCCATTTTAAATCAACTTCCTAATAAAGTAGGAAAGGTTGAAATTTTAGGGAAGGTGTTTGAGCCGAAAAGTTTAGTTGTTGGCTATGTCCCTCAGCGTAATGCTGTGGATTGGGATTTTCCTACAAATGCGCTGGATGTAGTGCTCATGGGACGTTATGGCCATACGGGTTTATTTAAAAGACCATCCAAGCAAGATAAAATTGTTGCGCGACAAGCGTTAGCAAGCGTTGGGATGCTGGACTTTGCAGAGCGCTCCATCGGACAATTGTCAGGAGGTCAGCAGCAGCGTGTATTCCTAGCTAGAGCACTTGCTCAAAATGCAGATATTTATTTTTTAGATGAACCATTTGCAGGTGTAGATGCTGCGACTGAAAAAACCATTATTGATATTTTAAAAGATTTAAAGGCACAGGGAAAAAGTATTTTTGTCGTCCATCATGATCTTCAAACCGTCAAAGAATACTTTGATTATACGATTCTATTAAACAAAACGATTTTAGCATCAGGTGCAACAGAAGATGTTTTTACACCAGAACAATTACAAAAAACGTATGGTGGTAAACTATTCATGATGCAGCATGCGTAAGGAGGGACACAATGTTAAGTGGTAATTTATTGTGGGTACTTAGTGGAACAATGCTATTGGGCATTGCAGCTGGTATAACAGGCACCTTCTCCTTCTTGCAAAAACAAAGCTTAGTTGGTGACGCTGCGGCACATGCAGCATTACCAGGTATTGCGCTCGCATTCCTGCTAACAGGTCAAAAGGAATTGCCGGTTTTAATGCTAGGAGCGGGCATCACATCTGCATTATCTGTGTATTGTATACAATGGATTGTATCGTTTTCAAAAATGAAGGCTGACGCTGCCATTGGTTTAGTCCTCACTGTATTTTTTGGTGTTGGTGTAGTATTTTTAACAGTTGTCAACCGTAGTCCACTTGGTAATCAAAGCGGTCTGAATAATTTTATTTTTGGCAAGGCAGCGACGATGACCAAAGCGGATTTAATGTGGCTGTTTATTAGTGCAACCATTATTATAATGGTTAGCCTCTTACTCTATAAGGAATGGAAGCTACTCATCTTTGATCCTGTATATGCAAAAGGGATTGGCTTACCGATTGAGGCTTTAAAGGCAACCTTAACAGTTTTAATTGTGATGACAATTGTCACAGGTATACAAGCTGTCGGCGTCATATTAATGTCTGCTTTATTAATTATTCCTGCTGCAAGTGCCAAGCTATGGACACAAAAATTAAGCACGATGCTTATTTTGAGTGCCGCGATTGGAGGAATTGCGGGCATAACAGGAACTTTTATTAGTGCGATTCGAACAGGGTTATCGACTGGTCCGATTATCGTCTTAGTAGCAGCAGGAATATTCTTTATATCGTATTTTATTAGTCCTGCAGGTCAAATTAGTAAATATCGTAGAAAAATGCAATTTCGAAAGCAGGGTGATGTAGGATGATCGAATTTTGGGTTGTATTCACAGGATTATTAGTTGGTGTGACATGTGGGATTGCAGGTGTCTTCCTCATCTTGCGTAGAATGTCCATGATCGCAGATGCCATCAGTCATACGGTGCTCTTTGGTATTGTGATGGCCTATCTTGTTACCCAGACATTAAATGGCTTTTGGATGCTTGTAGGTGCTGCGTTTGCAGGAATTTTAACAGCCTACCTTGTGCAACTATTGCATTCTTCTGGCATTCAAGAAGATGCCGCAATAGGGGTGGTCTTTACCTCCTTGTTTGCGGCAGGTGTCCTTCTGATCACCTTATATGCCGGCAATGTCCATTTAGACGTTGAACATGTTCTAATGGGGGAAATTGCTTTTGTACCTTGGGATAAATGGTCACTGCTTGGGCTAGCGATGCCTAAGGCCGTGTGGATGTTGTTACTCGTCCTAGTAATTAATATTGCCTTCTTGCTGTTATTCTTTAAAGAAATGAAGCTTGCCACTTTTGATCCTGTGTATGCGGCTACTATTGGGATTCCCGTTGTATTTCTTCATTATGGCTTTATGACATCCATTTCGTTCACGACTGTTGCGGCATTTGATAGTGTAGGGGCCATTTTAGTAGTGGCCATGTTGATTGGGCCAGCCGCCACTTCCTATTTAATTAGTAAGACGATTAAGCAAATGTTTGTCTATAGTATGCTCTTTGGTGCTGCTGCTTCTGTTATCGGCTATTATTTAGCGAAGTTTTGGGATACTTCTATAGCTGGTATGATGGCGACAACGGTAGGGTTAATATTTATTGTGACGTTCATCAGCCAAAAAATAATCGAACGCAGAAAAAAAGCACTTGTTCATAAGCTAGAAATGTCTTAACGAAAAACACTGTTTGATGCGCTCATCAAACGGTGTTTTTTCTTTTAGATGGAAGTTCAACCTTTTGGATGAGTATTTCAGTTAGGAAAAATAGTATACTCATTAAGAAATGCTAGAAAGAGAAGGCTTAGATTCTAACAAATTTTTCTATATTTTTATGTACGAATATTTAATAGTTTGTTACGATAAATTTTATTGAAGAAACAACAAGGAGAACAGCATGTGGAGAAATCGAAACGTATGGATTATTTTATTAGGTGAATTTGTCGTCGGACTTGGCCTATGGGCTGGCATTATTGGAAATCTAGCCTTTATGCAAGAGGTAGTACCTTCAGACTTTCACAAATCATTAATTATTTCCTGTGGTATTTTAGCAGGCTTGGTCGTCGGTCCAATGGCAGGGCGCATCATTGACCAATCGAAGAAAAAAACGGTTGTCCAAATGGCAAGTATCGGACGAATCATTAGTGTTTTATTTATGTTTATCGCACTTTATACCAATTCGGTTATTTGGATGATTCTTTTTTTAATTACGTTGCAAATAGCAGCCGCATTTTATATGCCTGCCTTGCAATCGATTATTCCAATGATTGCGAAGGAACAAGATTTAATTACGCTTAATGCTTGGCAAATGAATGCCAGAACCATTTCAAGAATTGTTGGCACAGCCGCAGCAGGGTTTATGTTAAGCTTCTTTGACTTAAAATGGCTATATATTATTTCATTTATTGTCTATGTGATCATGTTTGTTATTACAAGCTTACTGCAATTAGATGAAACGACAAATGCAACACTGACACACAAAGATAAAGGAAACTTTAAAGAAGTATGGCCTATGGTGAAGGAGCATCCGGTCGTCCTGATGACACTCGTCTTAATGTTAATTCCCACATTATTTTTAGGCTCTTTCAATTTAGTCATTATGAAAATTTCTGAAATCCATCAATCAACAACCATCTCAGGATTGCTATATACAGTCGAAGGCATTGGCTTTATGTTAGGTGCTGCAGGCTTAAAAATAATTGCTGAACGTGTACACATGGGTACACTGCTCTTTTCATTAGCCTTTATTATCGGCTCAATGGAGCTATTATTATTACTGGCGGAAATTCCTTTTTTTGCTTTAGTGGCATTTGGGGTCTTTGGCTTTTCAGTCGGCTGTTTTTTCCCGACAACGATGGTTATTTTCCAGAAACAAGTACCGAAACAGTTCCACGGACGTTTTTTCTCATTCCGTAATATGATTGATTCGGTCGTCTTCCAAGTCGTGCTCTTATCTACAGGGATGATGCTAGATTTAATCGGTTTAAGTGGCATGGGGCTTATTTTCGGGATTATTAGCTTAGGTTTAACAACTACTTTCTTACTCTATTCTAAAAAGAAGAAAGTGGTTATGCATGCGTATTAATTCAATGTAACCCATGCTCTACACCAATACCTATAGCGATATAAGGGTGGTGGCAGATGAAAGGAACTGTCTATGAAATGAGGACGGTTCCTTCTTTATTTTATAGATTCAATTAATCTTGATTGGTATGCATAGAATACCTTGAAGATGATGGCACTTTAAAAGGGATATTTACATAGAGAATACATTATATTTAGAGAAGGAAGGTTGAAAAATGGTTGTAAAAGATCAAGATTCAATAGAATCCTATATAGCGTCCCCAGAGAAACTAAAAACCTTATATAGGCGTGTGTTGGTCGTTGTCAGTCTATCTCAAATTTTTGGTGGGGCTGGGCTTGCAGCAGGTATTACAGTAGGTGCTCTGTTAGCCCAACAAATGCTAGGAACAGATGCTTATGCAGGTGTACCGTCTGCATTATTTACGTTAGGCTCTGCAGGAGCAGCTTTCATTGTAGGGAAACTGTCGCAGCGATATGGTCGTCGCACAGGCTTAGCAACAGGTTTTATAGTCGGTGGAATAGGGGCTGTAGGTGTCGTTTTGGCCGCTATAATGAATAGTGTGATCGTTTTGTTCGCTTCTCTATTAATCTATGGTGCTGGCACTGCGGCGAATTTACAGGCTCGCTATGCTGGGACGGATTTAGCCAATGATAAGCAACGTGCCACGGCGATTAGTACGACTATGCTGATGACAACGTTCGGTGCTGTTTTAGGTCCGAATTTAGTAGAAATGATGGGGAGAGTGGCGCTATCCATTGGTGTTCCAGCTCTTGCAGGTCCTTTTCTATTATCTGCGGTTGCCTTTATTGTCGCAGGGCTTGTGTTATTTATTATGTTGCGTCCTGATCCTTTAGAAATAGCTAAGGCCATTGAGGCACATCAGCAAAAAATGAACAAAGATTATAAAGCACCATCCTTGCATACAGCTGGCAATAAAAGAGGGCTAGCAGTAGGGGCAACGGTGATGGTTCTGACACAGATTGTCATGGTCGCAATCATGACGATGACACCAGTACATATGAAACATCATGGACATGGATTATCGGAAGTAGGCATTGTTATTGGATTTCATGTAGGGGCTATGTATCTGCCATCGCTTGTAACAGGTATTCTTGTTGATAAAGTTGGACGAACAGCCATGAGTATCGCCGCCGGTGTTACCTTGCTACTAGCGGGTTTATTAGCGGCATTCGCTCCAAGCGATTCGATGGTTTTATTAATAGTAGCACTTTCTTTACTGGGGTTAGGCTGGAACTTCGGTTTAATTAGTGGTACCGCACAAATTGTTGATGCGACCGAGCCGTCTACACGTGCAAAAACACAAGGGAAAATGGATGTTTTAGTTGCACTAGCGGGGGCATCTGGTGGTGCACTATCAGGAATGGTCGTAGCGAATGCTAGTTATGCGGCATTGTCCTTAGCAGGAGGGCTATTGTCTTTACTGCTCATTCCCGTAGTGATTTGGTCTAAAAGAGCTTGAGCATAGTATAAACTACATTGGTTACGAAACAATCTTGTTTGGGGATAGTTTCAAAGTTTAAAGAGTTGCTTCAAAGAAAAGTGAACCATTTCCTATAGTTATTTTCTTTCTCGATAAATAGTATTTTAATAAGAAAAAATGGCTGTTAATGGTGAAAAAGCAGACGAAAGCTGTACCTCTCATTTTTCAAAGTAAAAATCTAACAAGACAGATAAAAACACCTTTCGTTGATAAACTTATCAACGAAAGGTGTTTTTCTATGGGCTATGGGGACAAAAGTTTTTATCCAGTGTGAAAATGGAAGAAGTTGAAATGTGAATAGCGTGAACTCTATAAAATAAGCGGGAAAATTAGAATTTCTAAGTTTATCTATTCATACAAAATATAGTTTTTTAGTAAAAAATATGTCAATATTGATCCCTAAATACACTCATTATTAGGAAAATGTAACAAATATAGACTTATTTAGTTTGTTTTAGTGGTTTTTCAAAAAAATAAACGACATAAAAATCTATTTTCATCATTAAATAGCCTATTTATGTTGTTTTTTGCCAAAATATGTGTCTTTCTCTAAAATTTATGTTATTAGGGATGTCTATTCTTATTAAGAACTTTCCTAATATCAATAGTAGATTAGAGGTGTACAAATGTAGAACAAATTGTAATAAAAATATTGTGGCAATCTATGTAGGGAGGTACAAACAATGAAAAAGAAAATAATTACAGGGTTGATAATAACATCGATTGTTGCTACTGGAGTGAGTCCTATCCATTCTTTTGCAACGCCTATAGTGCAAGTAGAAATGCAAGAGGAGAACGTAGCTCTGTCCTCATCATTAAGAAAATTAGGTGCACAATCAAAGTTGATTCAAATGTATATAGACAAAGCTTTAATGAACCCTAATGTACAGTTAGAGGAAGTACCAGCTTTAAATACAGAGCAATTTCTAATAAAACAAGATATGAAAGAGTGGGCAGTGGAACTTTATCCAAAGTTAATTTTACTCAATTCAAAAAGTAAAGGCTTTGTAACAAAATTTCAGGCCTATTATCCTACATTAAAAGAATTTGTAGACACTAAGGAAAATAAGGAAGGCTTTTTGGATAGATTGGAAGTTCTTCAAGAAATGGTTCTGACAAACGAAGAAAGTGTTCAATACCAAATGAATGAGCTAACAGATCTTAAATTACAGCTTGATAAAAAACTAAAAAATCTCGATACTGATGTGATAAAAGCGCAGGAGGTACTAAGCGCAGAGGGAACAGGGAAAATAGACAAGCTAAAGGCTGAATTACTAAATACAAAAAAATCAATTCACAATGATTTACAGCAAATCGCATTGATACCAGGAGCTTTAAATGAACAGGGACTCAATATTTTCCAAGAGATTTATAGTCTTTCGAAAGATATCATTGAACCAGCAGCTCAAATAGCGGTGGCAGCCTATAACAAAGGTAAGGAAATTAACAACGCTATTCTAGAAGCAGAGAAAAAAGCAGAGCAAGAAGCAAAAGAACAGGGGAAATCTATTCTAGAGATTGAAGCAGCTAAAAAAGAGGCTCGTGAAAAAATTGAGAAAGATAAACAAGCTGAAATTGCTGCAGCCGCTGCTACAAAATCAAAAGAGTATGACCTTATGAAAACAATTGACCCAGAAAAAATCAAAAAAACATATAATACCTTCGCTGAAGTTAACAAACTAATGGCTGAACAAAGAGCATATTTAGATGATTTAGAGATCCAAAATCAAAAACTATATGATTTAACAAAGAAACTAACAATAGCAGATTTACAACAATCCATGCTTCTTCTTATGCAGCATGATTTGCATACATTTGCTAGTCAAGTAGATGTAGAAATTGACCTATTGAAACGCTATAAAGCAGATTTGAAGCTAATAAAAAATAATATAACAAAATTATCAACTGATGCGGCAAATCAACTGTCTCAACAAGATACATTAAGAAGATTAAAAAATATAATCAATCAACTTGAGGAACAGGTTAATAAATTTTGATGCTTAAAATTTGTAAAAACCTATCGAAAAGTAGGGAGGAAAAAATATGAAGAAATTTTCGTATAAGGTGTTAACCTTGGCTGCATTGACAACGCTTTTAACTGCTAATAATAGTACATCTATTCATGCGTTTGCACAAGAATGGAGCGCTCAAAAAGAGGTCGTTCAAAAACAGGATAATTATGAATTAGGACCTGAGGGACTGAAGAAGGCGTTAGCGGAAACGGGATCTCATATTCTTGTAATGGATTTGTACGCAAAAACAATGATTAAGCAACCGAATGTAAATCTCTCCAATATTGATCTAGGGTCAGAAGGGGGAGAATTAATCAAAAATATTCACCTTAATCAGGATCTGTCTCGAATCAATGCAAATTATTGGTTAGATACAGCGAAGCCAAAAATTCAAAAGACAGCACGTAATATCGTGAATTACGATGAACAATTTAATAATTATTACGACACATTAATAGACATTGTCCAAAAAAAAGATAGGGAGGGGCTAAAAGAAGGCATTGGTGATCTAATCAGTTCAATTCATACAAATTCAAAAGAAGTGACAGAAGTAATTAACATATTAGAAAATTTCAAAACGAAACTCTATACAAATTCAATTGATTTTAAAAATAATGTCGGTGGTCCAGATGGGAAGGGTGGATTAACAGCCTTATTAGCTGGAAAAGAAGCATTGATTCCACAACTTCATGCTGAAATTCAGCAGCTATCTTCCACTCAGAAAGACCATTTTAACAATGTATTGGCATGGTCAATTGGAGGAGGATTGGGAGCAGCTATTTTAGTTATTGGGACGATTGCAGGAGGGGTAGTAATTGTTGTGACTGGTGGAACAGCAACGCCGGTTGTTGTTGGTGGCCTTACAGCACTCGGTGCAGCTGGTATTGGTTTAGGGACAGCATCCGGTATTATGGCATCTAATCATATGAATGCCTATAACGAAATTTCCCATAAAATAGGGGAATTAAGCACGAAAGCTGATCTTGCTAACCAAGCCGTTATTGCACTTAATAACACAAAAGACACGTTGACATATTTGTATCAAACAGTGGATCAAGCAATCATGTCTCTAACAAACATCCAAAAGCAATGGAATACAATGGGGGCAAATTATAAAGACTTATATGATAATATCGATCAAATGCAAGATCATAAGCTCTCTTTAATACCTGATGATTTAAAAGCAGCTAAACAAAGTTGGAATGATATTCATAAAGATGCGGAATTTATTGCAAAAGACATTGCTTTTACACAAGACTAATGCACAAAAACTTAAAAAGTATATAGGGAGGAATATAAAATGAATAATAAGTTTCTTTACAATCTACTTGCTGTATCAGCCGCTTTAACCCTGACATCCACTTCTATAGTATCACCAGTAACCGCTTATGCAACTACAAGCAAAATGGAGCAAACGAACTATGATGATACGTCTCTTTCAGCAAATGAAGTCAAAATGAGAGAAACCTTGCAAAAGGCTGGGCTTTTCGCAAAATCTATGAATGCTTATTCGTATATGTTGATCAAAAATCCAGATGTGAACTTTGAAGGAATAAATATTAATGGATACGAGGATTTACCAGGTAAAATTGTACAAGACCAAAAGGATGCAAGAGCACACGCCCTTACATGGGATACGAAAGTAAAAAAACAGCTGATTGATACATTGACGGGGATTATTGAATACGATACTAAATTTGAAAATTATTATGACGTTATTGTATATGCAATAAATGCAAATGATGGAGAAACATTAATAGAAGGAATTACAGATTTACGAGAAGAAATTCAAGAAAATCAAAAATGTGCACAACAATTAATAGAAGCGTTAACGGAATTAAGAGACAATATTGGAAAAGATGTCAGAGCATTTGGAAGTAACAAAGAGCTCTTACAGTCAATTTTAAAAAACCAAGGGGCAGCAGTTGAGGATGATCAAAAACGCTTAAATGAAGTTTTAGAATCAGTAAACTATTATAAAAAATTAGAATCTGATGGAATAATAACAATAGCGGTGCCTACTATTCCTACACTAATTGCCGGCGGTATTATGTTGGGGATTGCAAAAGAGAATTTAAGTCAATTAGAACCGTTATTAAAACAATTACAACAGACAGTTGATTATAAATTAACATTAAATCGCGTAGTTGGAGTTGCGCATAATAGTATTAGTGAGATGTATAATGCACTTGATGATGCGGTTAATGCTCTCACTTTTATGTCTGCACAATGGAATGACTTAGATTCTCAATATACAGGAGTACTCAGACATATTGAGAATGCAGCTGATAAGGCCGAACAAAATAAATTTAAATTTTTACTTCCTAACTTGAATGCAGCTAAAGACAGCTGGAAAACATTAAAAATAGATGCAGTCACATTAAAAGAGGGAATAAAAGAATTAAATCTAGAATCTTCAAAGTAGATTACTTTACTTTTTGCTATGGATAATTGGTATGAATTTCTATTGCATCGTTTTTTATGATATAAAAAACGATGCAATGCACCTGTTAATTTCATCTAATAAGACTTGTATTTTAAAAGAAGTAGATTGGGAAAAACGTTTTTTGAAGCTACTCTTTATAGCTTGTTTATCCATTTTTTAAAAACATTGGATATTGGAGTATAATAGAATGCTTTTGTTAGATCTGACATACTCACCTCAACTAAAATTGGATAAATGGTAGTTTTTAGTGAGTGAAAGAGAAGGAGATAGTATTTATGGTGATATTAAAAAGTAAGAAAGTAATCGCAAGTATATGTTTTTTCTTTACAATGCTTTTTTCTTTAGGTGGTGTCCACTTAACTTCTCTGGCAGCTTCCGAACAAAATAATCTAAATTTATCAGAGTGGATGAGAGAAATACCTAACTCTCGCGCATTAGCAGAAATTTCTATTCCAGGAACCCATGATAGTGGTACATTCAGACTGGAGGATCCTATAAAATCCGTATGGGCAAAAACGCAAGAAAATGACTTTCGCTCTCAAATGGATCAAGGTGTCAGATTTTTTGACATCAGAGGACGTGTAACGGATGATAATACAATTGTTCTACATCATGGACCTGTTTATCTTTATGTAACACTCCAGCAATTTATTAATGAAGCCAAAGAATTTTTAAAAAGTCATCCAAGTGAAACCATTATAATGTCTCTAAAAGAAGAGTATGAATCCATGCCAGGAGCAAAAGAGTCATTTGCTAGAACCTTTGAAAATAAGTATTTTGGAGATTCTATTTTCTTGAAGACAGAAGGGAATATAACTTTAGGGGATTCTCGTGGAAAAATCGTACTCTTAAGAAGATATTCTGGTAGTACGATGACTGGTGGATATAAAAATTTTGCGTGGAAAGATAACGCAACATTTACTTCTATGACAAATGGTAATGTGAAAATAACGGTACAAGATAAATATAATGTGAACTATGAGGAAAAGAAAGCAGCAATTGATAGTATGCTAAAAGAGACAGCATTAAATAAAGATAACCCAAATCACATTCATATCAATTTCACAAGTTTGTCTTCGGGTGGTACGGCTTGGAGTAGTCCGTATTACTATGCTTCCTACTTGAATAGCATTACTGCGGCTAAAGTGAGATTAGAGCATCTAAAGAATCTTGAAACAAAAGCTGGATGGATCATTATGGACTATATAGGTGATAGATGGAATCCGAAATTACATGAAGAGATAATACGTTCTAATTTTCGCAATCTACCAACTGATGAGCCACACTTATTTGAGCATATAGATGGAGAGGGAATAGATTTGACTTATCTTCCACATTCTCAATGGAATGATCAAGTGTCATCCATTTTATTAAAACCTTATACAGAAATAACTATCTATGAGCATAGTAATTTTACAGGGAATAGTGTAACGATAGCAAACACAACTGGTTCAGCACAATTATTCAATTTAACGTCTTATAACTTCAATGACAAAATGTCAGCCTATACGTGGAAACTAATTCGTTAAGATTATCATACGAACAGTATTTATAAGCGTATAATCTTAGACCTGCACTCTTACTAGCGTTGATGTCACGCTGTGCATGACAAAAAGGACAAGTTCATTATCCCTTATAAGGTGATTTCTCCACCTAGAAAATTAAGTGGCGTCATCTTTGAACAAAGATAAATGTTCCAGCTGTGATTTGGTTTAGAAGTGCAGCGTAGCACAATTGTATAGAAGCGCTTTTTAGATCTTACCCATATCTTTTTAGGGTAAGATCTTTTCAATCGGAACTATTTTGCGGGAGAAGCGTCACAATGTTAAATTGTAGGAAAGCGAAGAGTAGGTATAGAAGTGGAGTTAATCACAGATAAATTAATCATGATTGCTTTATTCATTTTAATCATTCATGCTATTGAAACACTTGCTTATGCCGTACGTTTATCAGGGGCACGTGTTAAATTACTAGCATCGGCTTTATCTCTTTTTAATGTGATGGTCATGGTGTCGAGGCTGGCGAATATGATGCAGCAACCATTTACAGGAAGTCTTGTTGATACAGCACCAGCCGATCAGGCTTTGATACATGTAGAAAACCAATTTCGACTGATTATTGGAGCGGCATCACTTGGAACATTACTAGGGATCTTACTAATCCCAACCTTCATAGCTATTTTTTCAAGGGCTATCGTCCATTTGGCAGAGGAAAGAGGCTCAATCCCCGCTTTATTGAAAAAGGGCTTTACGTTTGAATATGTAAGACGAGGTATGAAGCACATTCATAAACCTCATTTTACTTATTTAAAAGGTATTAGCTTACGGGATATACCAATGAAATTATTTGTTATCAATATTGTCATAACAGCGATTTATACCATTGGCGTTTTATCTGCTTTGTATGCCACTTTGTTAGTACCAGAACTAAAGACTACTGCGGTTATGGCATCTGGATTAATCAATGGCATAGCGACGATACTTTTGATTCTATTTATTGATCCTAAAATATCCATACTGGCCGATGATGTTATCAATAAGAGAGGAAGTTATCTTGAATTAAAAAAAGCTTCCGTTATGATGATGTTCTCTAGATTTTTAGGAACGATTGTGGCACAGCTATTATTGATTCCTGGCGCCCATTATGTAGCGTGGTTTGCACAGCTGATTGCTTGAATAGAATCCTCTTCCTTTATCGTTTTTTCGTATAGAGGAAGGGGGTTTTTTATTTTTGGGACGTCAGCTATTGATAACAGTGTGTGGTAAAAGGGAAGTGAAGCAGATATATAGTATAATGTATGTGAATAATACATTGGAAAAGGGGAACGAACGTATGCCGACTATACTTGTTGCGGATGATGATGCGAATATTCGTGAACTTGTTTGCCTTTTTCTGCGCAAAGACGGGTTCACAACAGTGGAGGCCGAGGATGGCAAAGAAGCTCTAGCCATCTATCACTCAATGCCTGTCGATCTTGTTGTGCTGGATATTATGATGCCGACGATGGATGGCTGGACATTATGTAAGGAGCTGCGCAAAGTAAATGCTGAGCTTCCCTTACTGATGCTAACAGCAAGGGGGGAAACATGGGAAAAAGTGAAGGGCTTTGAGCTCGGAACAGATGATTATTTGACAAAGCCTTTTGACCCACTAGAGTTGACGGTACGAGTAAGGGCTCTTCTAAAGCGCTACAGGATTGGCTACTCACAGATCATTCAACTTGGTCAAATCATGCTGGATCGTCAGACCTATAAAATTAAAAATGGAACAGAGTCTATTTCGCTGCCGCTAAAGGAGTTTGAATTATTATATAAGCTTGCGGAAACACCTGGGCAGGTCTACACACGAGAGCAGCTGATCGATCAAATTTGGGGAATGGATTATGCTGGCGATAATCGAACGATCGATGTACATATTAAGCGTCTGCGCGAGCGCTTCACTGCAACAACTGAATTTCAGATTGAGACAGTACGAGGTCTTGGCTACCGACTTGAGGTTAACGAATGATTCAATCATTATATACGCGTGTCGTTTTAACATTTCTAGTTGCCGTAATTGGTGGCACAACTATATCCTTTTTTATGGCAACATGGGTATTTGAAGATAAATTGAATGAAAACTTACAAATCCCCCTAGTGAATTTTGGTCAGGACATTGTCCATATATTTGAGACATTGCCATTTAATGAAGCAGAACAATTTATTCGTGAAATGCATCAGCTTGAATCCTACTATATCCGCATTTATGAAGAAAAGGGGCAGTTCAAATCCTACGGAGAGCAAAAGGGTGTTCCACTGGCCAATGTAACAATGACACAAGTTCAAAGTGTACTGGATGGGGAAGTCATTCAAGTTAATCCGGGTGGTGTTTCGTCTATTTTTGTAGGAATGCCACTACAAACTGCAATGGGGACTAAGGCGATGTTTATCGAACCCATCTCCCTCCCTTCTACTTCCTTTGCTATAAAATTGATATTGAATTTTGCTACTTATGCTCTTGTTATTGGCAGTGTCGTGTTTATAGTGGCTGCTAGGTTTCTCGTCAAGCCAATAAAAAAATTGACAACAGCAACAAAGCATATTGCAGGTGGAGATTTCAATGTCGAGTTAAATATTAAACAATCAGGGGAGCTAGGTACCTTGGCCAAAAGTTTTGAGGACATGGCGGAGGGGTTACAGCAATTGGAGCAAATGCGGAGAGAGTTTGTATCGAACGTCTCACACGAGGTTCAGTCACCACTTACTTCCATATCAGGCTATGCAGCAGCATTGAAGCAAGTAGATATTACAGACGAGGAGAAAAGTCGCTATCTTGATATTATCATGTCGGAAGCAAAGCGAATGTCTAAGATGAGTGATAGCCTGTTAAAGCTAAGTTTGCTCGAGTCGAAGACACAGCAAATGCAATGTGCGACGTTTAGTCTGGATGAGCAAATTAGGCGAGTAATTATTGCCATTCAGCCGCAATGGTCTGCTCGCAACATCCAGTTTAATCTTCATTTACAGGCTGTTCATATAATGGCTGATTATGACCAATTAAATCAGGTATGGACCAATCTTCTTACTAATAGTATTAAATTTTCCAATGAAGGTAGTATGATTGAGGTCAGTATGAAGCAGGACGCTCATCATGTGATAGTACGAGTAAGTGATTCGGGCATTGGGATTTCTTTAGAGGATCAGAAGCGTATTTTTGAGCGGTTTTTTAAGGCGGATCGTTCACATAGTCGTAAATATGATGGGAGTGGAATGGGTCTCGCAATCGTTAAGCAAATCGTATCATTGCATCAAGGAGACATTCAAGTAGAGAGTAAGCTTGGACAAGGAACGACCATTATTATCCAATTACCTCTTATCACACAATAAATGCGTGAGATAGCGAAATTTTTTTGTTGTTCATATTGCGTTCATATTACCGTCATATAGTAGACATCTTCGTCCTTTACACTGATCAATAACAGCTAAGTAAGCTAGCTGGAATAACGGTTGTAAGGGAGGAAAGCACGAGCAAAGATGAACCTCGTGCATAAAAATGAAAAAATTTTTTCGAATCTTACTTAAAACAATAGCTGTTATCGGTTTAACGATAGTGCTGCTACTTGCTATTGTGTTTATTGTAAACATTATTTGCAACAAAATAGAGCAAGGGAAAATAGAACACTATGGTCAGCTCATTACTGTGAATGAGGGAAAAATGAATGTTACCATCCAAGGGAAGGGGGCAGAAACAATCGTCCTACTACCAGGCTTCGGAACAGCAGCACCAACACTTGATTTTAAGCCACTTATCGAAGAACTGACTCCTCATTACAGAGTCGTTTCAATAGAGCCTTTTGGCTATGGTTTAAGTGATGATACCGATAAAGAACGAAGCACCGACAACATAGTGAGTGAGATTCATGAAGCTTTACAGGCGTTGAAAATTGACCGCTATATGCTCATGGGACACTCTATAGCAGGTATTTATGGACTCGATTATGTCAATCAATATCCGAATGAGGTGACTGCATTTGTCGGGATTGATAGCAGTGTGCCTACTCAAGACGGTATGGATACGAAATTCCCAATTAAGTCGTTACAACTTCTCAAAAAAACCGGGATCGCTAGAGTTCTTATAAAATTTTCAGATGATCCATATGCTGGCCTATCGTATGATGATGACACAAAAGAACAAATACGGATGATTACAAACAAAAACTTTTATAATACGAGCACTTCCAATGAATTAACAAATATAGAAATGAATTTTACAGCAGCCAAAAACGTAACTTTCCCTAAAGATTTACCTCTTTTGTTATTTGTTCAGGCGAAAAGTGAAGGCATTGAAAAAAATTGGATACCATTGCATGAAGAGCAAGTCAAAAATTCAGTTCATGGAAAAGTAATCACATTGGACGGTGACCATTACTTACACCATACAAGATCACAAGAAATTGTTGAAAACCTAAAAGAATTTATGGATAACTGATAGTTATAGCATCTTACCTCTTTGTTGTTAGAGGTAAGATTTTTTATTGAAATTCATGAAAATAAAATACCTCCCCCAATGAAGTCGCTTTAAGTAGCAATCTAATTGTCCCATTCTTTTACATGGATGTAATCCATACTTCGATAAGCGTTGAATAGCTTCCTGTTTATAATCAGATAGTAGTGATTAATGAAACAGGTTAGGAGTATCTTGTATGAAAAACTATCAATTTATTGCTTTACTAGTAGTAACAACCTTTTTAATGGGTTCATCGTTTGCTATCGTAAAATTAGGATTACCGTATTCATCACCATTATTATTGGCTGCCCTTCGATTTATGCTGGCAGGGATTCTAATGGTCATTGTTGTCATGATTTTCAAAAGACCTCATCCGACCTCAAAGAGAGAATGGCTCAAGCTATGCATCATCGGAGCATTTCAAACGGCTGGTGTAATGGGGTGTATTTTTTTAAGTCTACGCACCATTACAGCAAGTGAATCATCTATTTTAACATTTACAAACCCTTTACTCGTTGTCATATTTGCCACCATTTTTACCAAAGTACGCTATCGTTTCTATCAGTGGATCGGGGTTGTGCTTGGCTTAATCGGAGTGATCATTACAATGGGGGCACAAGTTGAATTGAAAATAGGTCTTCTATTTGGACTTTTATCCGCTGTATTTTGGGCGATTGCAACACTTTTAGTGAAAACATGGGGAATGTTCTTTGATACATGGGTTTTATCAGCCTATCAAATGCTGTTTGGGGGCTTACTCCTTTTGCTAGGAAGTGTCGTGTTAGAGCAACCATACTTTATTGTCAATCCACAGTCATTATTGATTTTGTTATGGCTTAGTATTTTTTCTTCCATCATTCAATTTGCAGGCTGGTACTATCTTCTTCAAAATAGTGATCCAGGAAAAACAAGTGCCTATTTATTTTTAGCACCTTTTTTTGGGGTGCTAACAGGATGGGTAGTATTAGACGAAACGTTACATGAATCGTTAGTGGTTGGTGGGTTATTTATCATTAGTGGGATTTATTTAGTAAATCGTACTTTTAGTAGAATAAAGGGCTAGTGGGGCAATCCAAAAGCCCTCTATTCTTCTAGCTGTCTAAATGAAATACCTCTTTAAAACCTCTTTTACCTTTCTCAGTCACTTTAATGGCGCGAATAGATGGTACACGTGTAAGCCAGCCGAGGTTTAATAATTGGTTTAATAGACCATTGCCTAGTGCACCTGCTAAATGGTAACGTCGTTCACTCCAATCTAAACAAGCAGGTGAAAAGGAGCGTCGTTTTCTTTTTAAAGCAGCTAGATCCATCCCGAATGTAGTAAAAAATAAAGTGCCTTCATCTGTCAGGATAAATTGTTTGTCCTCTAATTTTAGATAGCCTGCATCCACCATTGACTCTGTTAATTGGACACCTAATTTACCAGCTAGATGGTCATAGCAAGTTCTAGCATCCTGCAATAATTTCATTTGGCTAGATTGTTTTAAAGAACGTACTTCAGGTGGCGGTGAGATGACGAGAAAAGACTCAAGAAATTGAGCAATGTCCTCACCAGCTAATTGAAAATAACGGTGCCGCCCTTGTTTTTCAACTTTAATCAGCTTTCCTTCTACTAATTTAGCAAGATGAAAGCTAGCAGTTTGTGGTTTAATGGCAGCCATATACGCCAGTTCACTAGCTGTATGAAAACGCCCGTCCATCATGCTAGCAAGAATGGTTGCTCTTGACCTTTCGCCAAGAAGTGCCGCTACCTCCGCCATGTTTGGATTAATTCCCATATGTCACAATCCTTTCAGTTTTCTATATTTTGATTTTAGTTAATTTCATTATCGTTTACAATAAAAGTAATAGAGGAGGAGAAATAAATGGAAACCTATTATGCAGTGATTTTTACATCTCAAAGAACTAAACAGGATGGGGAGGGCTATGGCAAAATGGCTGACCTCATCGATGCCCTAGCACAGCAACAGCCTGGTTTTCTGCGTGTTGAAAGTGTCAGGAACGAGGAAGGAAAAGGCATTACGGTGTCCTATTGGGAATCGCTAGAGGCTATTCAAGCATGGAAAGATAATGCCAAACATTTAACCGCACAGCAATTGGGACAAGATAAATGGTACGCGAACTATAAGGTGGAAATTTGCCAAATGATAAAAGATTACTCTTTTGTGAAATAAAATGACGAGTGAGAAGGAGGTCTATTTTTTATGACAATTGCTGAGGAATGGCATGAGCTAAGACAAAAATTTCATCCTTCAGATCCGATAACGATTAATCAGATGCATGTTTTCAAAGAGCGATTAAAGCAGGAGCAGCAAACGGAAGAAACGTTAAGGCTACTAGTAGAAGTCTATTGCTTGCTTAGGATGTACCTAGAGGCTTATCGGCTTTTTACGACCATTATGAATAAAGCTGATAAAAAAGATCGAAAAAAATATGGTGTTCTGCAAACCTACATAAATCAACCAAATTTGGTGAATCCTCTGCTACCACGAAAAATAAGGGACCAACAGCCAACTCAAACAATCATTCCAACCTTTAAATATGTTCCTAAACCGCTAGAGGCGAAAATTTTTGAAACAGGTGAAATCGTTGTCTGTGACTGCTGTCAACAGCAAGTGGATGTCTATTACACAGGAGGTATTTACGCTATTGAGGATGTAGATTATCTTTGTCCTTCTTGCATCCACAGTGGAGAGGCTGCCCAAAAATATGATGGCTCTTTCCAGCAAGATTTAATGGATGATGAACAGGTTACTAACCCTGCCTTTGTACAAGAAATTCTCTATCGAACGCCCGGCTACGTAAGCTGGCAGGGCAATAATTGGGTAGCTCATTGTTCGGACTATTGTGCGTTTATCGGCTATGTTGGCTGGAGTGATATAGTGGAGCTAGGTATCGAGGATCAATTTGATAATTATACAGGCTTTCCGAAAGATGAACTTTCAGCATCGTTAATGAACAATGGTCATCATCAAGGCTATTTATTTCAGTGCTTGGAATGTGACCGTTATGTGCTCTATTCAGATTTTAGTTAATCGCTGTTAGAGGAGGTAGAGAGGTGGAACAATTTCTTCAACGATATACGTATTCATGGCGTTTGAATGGCTGGCTGATGCATGATATTTTTTTATGTATCGTGTTAGGATTAGGATTTTTACTGTTATTGTTTATCGTCATTAAACGTAAAAGCCTTGTTATTTCTAGCATTTTACTAGTTGTATTTATAGTGGTTAGCAATCTAGTCATGATTGTTTTTGGCTTAGCGGGGAGAAGCTTTCCTATAAAATCTGATTCGCCCATTTATACAGATGATTCACAACACATTGCTGTCCAAATGGTGCAAGGCTCTGAAAATAATGGAACATCGAACGGCATTACGCATTTGATTGCTCATTATCTCATTGTGGCTGTGAATTTAGAGACAGGTGAAAAGCAATGGACAAAATCAGCTTCCCATAAAGATACATTGATTGGGAATTTTATGGGTGGTCTTCTTGTTCATCATCGTGATGATGAGTTTGGTCAATTGTCACTGTTAGATATAGCAACAGGAAAGGAAATACTTTCTGAGCAAGAATTTCGTCAGCAATATCAGCCATTAATAGATAAATTAAGTAATGGTGCACATCAGATGGTTATTTTACAAAATAATTTATATTTGGAGGGTGTCGATGGCAAATTCTATCACTTTGATGGTGAAACTTTAAGTGAGAACCCAAAAGCTCAAGATTTCCTAACAGCTCGTTTCTTCATTGAGACAGGGTTGCCTGGATATTTTGCCACACACCCACAGTCTGTAGAGGACTATCAGGTAATTCAAGATTTTAGTCAGGCTGTTCTAACAGAGCCTGCCATTCAAGCCTACCAAAATTTAGAACCTAAAGTGATTGATGTGGATATCGCAAAAAAAACAGCTCTCGTGTCTTATCGTCAAACACAGCGGGAAAGTGCTGACCATATGGTTTTGTTTTATGATATGAATAATCATCAAGTATTGTGGGAAGAAAATATAGGTGTTATCAATCCTGACCAACAACAACCTGGTATACGTACATTAGAGGAGACCTATGTTATTCAAGCAGGTGACAGATTATTAGTATTGGATAAAGAAACGAAAAATAGGAATGTTCAATATCATCTGCGGTGGAATCGACCTATTGATTAGTGGCGAATGCCAATGTTTATCCTTTTGACAACAAGTTAAAACCATCTATTTGAAAAAACTGTTCATTTTTCGATTCTGTAAAAAAGGAGTATAATTTAATAGGAAGAAACTCTATGTAAAAGGATGACGTACAAACATGAATGAGCAATTAGTGGATTGGATTATACGCTTTCAAAGGGATAAAGATATTGAAGCACTCGCCCATTTAAAAGACTATTGTTATGAGATGATTGAGCCTTTGATTGAGGAATTTACTATGAAATATGGTGAAGAGGCAGGGGAGCTCCTGCATTTAAAATGGGATAAACGGTTTTATTTTATTTTTACGAAATATCAGGTCAATGTTGGACTACCTTTAGATACCTTTGTTCAAAATACGTACCGTTTTTATTTCATGCAAGTGTTAAAAAAGGCAGGCTATTTGTGACAGAAAAATCCCTTGATTTGTGTAAAAGCAAATCAAGGGATTTTTGTTTTATTGGTAAAGCAAATCTTCTGCTAGGTTAGTAAATATCTCACCGATAATCGTTTCTTCCTCATATACTGATGAGCCTGTATTTTCTTCAGGTTGAGCAAAAGGAACATGGGCGATTACTTGTGTTTGCAGTAAATCTGCTAACTGATCGGCTCCACCTTGTCCAAACAGATAGTTTTTTTGACCATCTGCTCCTTCAAAATAAGCCATGTTTTCAACAACACCAAGAATAGTATGTTTCGTATGTTGAGCCATCAAGCCTGCACGGGATGCGACGTGAGAAGCAGCAAGATGTGGTGTTGTTACAATGATTTCCTGTGCCTGAGGAATCATGGCTGCCATATCAATGGCCACATCGCCTGTCCCTGGTGGTAAATCTATCAGAAGATAGTCCAAGTCTCCCCATAATGTGTTGACAAGGAAATTGCGAATCCATTTGTTGAGCATGGGGCCACGCCACATAACAGGCTGGTTGTCATTGGTAAAAAAGCCCATCGACATTAATTTAACCCCATGACTTTCTACTGGAATAGCTGTTTGGTCAAGCATAGTAGGTTTTTGGTCAATATTCATCATAGCAGGAATACTAAAGCCATAGATATCCGCATCAAGTATTCCTACCCGTTTGCCGAGACGGGCAAGGGCGACTGCTAAATTAATGGTCACAGTCGATTTCCCAACACCGCCCTTACCACTTGTGATGGCAATGAATTGCACACCAGAATTAAGCAGTAGCATATTCGGCATTCCTTGCTCTGTCACATTTTTCGCTTGTAGAGACGCAGTTAATGTGCGACGTTCCTGATCTGTCATAGCCCCAAAGGTAATGGCAACACTGGAGGCACCAATCGCTTGTAATGCTTTTTCCACATCATGCTGGATCTTCGCTTTTAAAGGACAACCTGGAATGGTTAAAATAATATCCAGCGATAGATGGGTGCCGTTTATTTGAATATTACGCACCATATTCAATTTGACGATACTCTGATGAAGCTCTGGATCTTCTACTTGTTGTAATGCGTTGATAACATCTTCTTTTACTAACATGTCGGAACCACCTTATTCTTTTAAGCCTTTGCCAAGTCCCTTTAAGAAATGGACTCCAAAATTGAGCGCACGATTGACATCTGGATCATTTAACATTTTCATAAGCTTAAAGGCACTTACTTTTTCATTGGATTCAAGTGCTTTGCTCGCTTCATCTACACCTGAATTTAAGCCGTCAATTAGCTTAGTCGTTGTTTCTGGATTGAGCTCCGTCAATGCTCCTGCAACGCCCATTAAATTATTAATAATATTGGTTACAGGCTTACGAGTTAATTGTCCAAGTGCAATATGGGCCACATTCTCTTTCGCTTCTAGTAGCTTCATTGCTGCTTCTAGTGCACCTATATCATTCAATTCAGCCATAATACTAAACACTTGATTAACGGCTTCTTCATTATCAGAAAGCAGTTCTTTTAGATTGTCTAATTTTTGTTCCTTTAGTTGTTCTTCCGTCAATTGTTGTTTTTTAATGCTTGTAATAGGTACAGCCATGCTCTCACTCTCTTTCGTTAATAGTTGTTAAGTGAACGTAGCCAGGACGATTCCATTTCCGATGAACCTCAACACCATTTTGAGGATGACGTTTTTTATAGCGTGGGTTCGTACGAGGAAGTGGTGATTTTCCTTTTGCTTTTAGCACTTCAACTCGTACTTTTGTTTGTTTATAAGCTGGTGTTGATGTATTCACATCTGCTGCAGGGCCCGTTAAGAAGTTGATAGCTGAATCTTTATTAACGGAGTTCATCGGTAAAAATAATTCGTTTCCTTGCACGCGATCTGTGACAAGAGCATTTAGCTTTAATGCACCATAAGGAGATACTAAACGAAGTAAGGCTCCATCTGCAATACCTCGTTCCTTCGCCAGTTCCGGTGATACTTCAACGAAAATATCAGGTACTTTCGATTGAATACCTTTTGATTTATTTGTTAGATTTCCTTCATGGAAGTGTTCAAGCATACGACCATTATTAATAAGACAATCGTACTGTGCCTCATATTCCACAGGTTGCACCCAATCATTTAAAGCAAAACGAGCTTTTTTATCAGGGAAATTGAAACCATCTTCATATAGTAAAGGTGTATCTTTACCATCATGGCTACCCCAGCAGAAGCTACCCCAGCCTTCTAAGACATCATAGTTAGCTTGTGAGAAGAGGGGGGACAGGCTGGTCATTTCATCAAAGATGTCACTTGGATGATCATAATGCCAATCTGCTCCTAAACGACGAGCAACCGCTTGCAAGATTTCCCAATCTGCTTTCGATTCACCAAGTGTTGGTAATACTTGATAGAGGCGTTGAACACGACGTTCTGTATTCGTGAATGTACCTTCTTTTTCAAGGGAAGGCGCAGCAGGTAAAATCACATCTGCATATTGTGCTGTACGTGATAGGAAACAATCTTGGACAACAAAAAAGTCTAGTTGTGAAAGCACCTCATCTACATGGTTGGCATTACAATCAACAAGCGCCATATCTTCGCCCACTAAATACATGGCTTTCATTTTACCTTCCATAATCGCATCTAACATTTGCATATTAGTTCGACCTGGTTGCGACTGAATTGGGACACCGTAAGCTTTTTCGAATTTTGCACGCGCTGCCTCATCTGTTACCTTTTGATAACCTGGCAAGAGAGTTGGTAGTGTACCCATATCACAGGCACCTTGCACATTGTTATGACCACGAAGAGGGTAGGCACCCGCACCTGGACGACGATAGTTCCCAGTTGCTAAAAGTAAATTTGAAATCGCTGCGGATGTATAAGAGCCACCAGTATTTTGTGTTACACCCATGCCCCAAAGCACACATGTACCATCTGCATCACGAATCATTTCAGCCACTTCGATCAATGTTTCTTTACTAATACCCGTCATTTCTTGCGCATAATCAAGTGTATATGTTTCAAGTACTTGTTTAAAATCATCATAATGAAGGACGTTTTCTTGAATAAAGGCTTCATCGTGCCAACCTTGGTCAATGATATATTTGGTAACGGCCATTAACCAAACTTGGTCAGTACCTTGCTTCGGACGCATAAAGATGTCAGAACGCTCAGCCATTTCATGTTTACGAATATCCGCAACAATTAATTTCTGACCATGTAATTTATGTGCACGTTTCACACGTGTTGCTAAAACAGGGTGTCCTTCAGCTGGGTTAGCCCCAACAATGATGACAAGACCAGCCTTGGCAATATCTTTGATCGTACCCGCGTCACCACCTAAACCTACTGTACGTAATAAACCATCAGTAGCAGGGGATTGACAATAACGGGAACAATTATCGACATCATTTGTTCCAAATAACTGACGTGCCATTTTTTGAATTAAGTAATTCTCTTCATTTGTAATTTTAGAAGATGAGATAAAGCCGACAGAACCAGGACCAAATTGCTGCTGAATACCACCAAGCTTTGTGGCAATTAAATCGAGTGCCTCATCCCATGATGATTCAACAAATTCATTATTTTTACGAATAAGAGGTTTAGTAATTCGTTCCTCAGAATTAACGAAGTCCCAACCAAATTTCCCTTTGACACAAGTAGAAATTGCGTTAACGGGACCTTCGGAAGGTTGTACTTTTAAAATTTTACGGTCTTTTGTCCAAACTTCGAATGAACAACCTACACCACAGAAAGTACATACTGTTTTTGTTTTTCTAGTACGTTTACTACGCATAGCTGCTTCCACTTCAGAAACGGCAAAAATACCGCTATAGCCCGGTTCAACTTCCTTAATTAAACTGATCATTGGATCTAACATATCCTGTTTCAGACCAGTCATAAATCCAGCCTCTCCAAGCATGGATTTTTCCATTAAGGCATTACATGGACAAACGGTTACACATTGACCGCAACTTACACAGGAAGAATCATTAATTGCTACGCCAGTATCCCATATGACGCGTGGTCTTTCGGCTTCCCAATCGAGGGATAATGTTTCATTCACCTGTAAATTTTGACAAACCTCTACACATTGACCACAAGCGATACATTGGTTAGGGTCATATCGATAAAACGGGTGTGACATGTCCACTTCATGAGGTTCCACTTTCGGTTGGTAAGGATATTTTTGATGCTCGATTTCCATCATTTCAGCCGTGTTGTGTAATGCACAATTTCCATTGTTATTATCACAAACTGTACAGTACAGTAAATGATTTTCGAGTAGACGATCCATCGCTTCTGTTTGTGCTGCTTTTGCTTTGTCAGAAGTTAATAAAACATTCATGCCGTCTACTGCCTTTGTGGAGCAGGAACGAACTAATTGACCGTTCACCTCCACGATACATGTATCACATGTTTCGATTGGATCAACAGCAGGCACATGACAGATCTGTGGATGCGGAATGTCATGCTGATTAATGGTATCAAGGATTGTAGCTCCTTCTTTTACATCATACGATACGCCATTAATATTAATTTGAGTCAAGATAACTTCCTCCTTTTGCACTTTGAGACTAATCGGACAACATGTTGCAGCTTAAGACAAAAAGGGAATAACAAATCGAGTTGGTTATTTTTGAAAAGATTGTCTTGTTATCATTGTAATTCCCAATTGTTCTTGAAGCTACCTCAAAATAGGCAAATTGCTAGATCATAACAAGTTATCCATGTCTCGGTTTTTAAAAAAATAAAAAATCCACCATGAAATAACATGTCCAAGACATGCTAATGATTCATGGTGGATAAAATTCTTAGCAGGCCTTGCTAAAAACTCAATCTACTTTTATTTTTTAATAACAATAGAATTTAAATATTAAAAACACTATGCAACATCGTGACATAGGGATCAAAATAAATCAATTCCATTTGTGATATGAATATTATAGCTCTTTCCTTCAAAATGAACAATATTTATCATAAAATTTATTAAATGAGAATTATTATCAAAAAGTATTTTCTCTTTTATTTTTTTAAAAGTTGCTATATCATTAACAAACTGTAAGGGTGACCCTCATAACCATTTACCTAAAAAAGTTTAATTACGATGGGAGAATCGTTGCTATGTCTAAAAAAATACACGAATTTAATGACATGATTCGAAAGTTACGCAAGGAAGTATTTGGTAAAGGACCTGAACGTATTCATACCGTTTTTGTCGAGAATATGGCTGTATCTACTTTATACGGTAATATCACACCGACAGAAAAATTTATTGCCAGTACACCAGAAGGGTTAAAAATGGTGCATGCTGCAAGGACGAGTATGATTCAGGATTTATATACGCAATCACCACCAGAGGGTATGGAAGAATTGATGGGTAGCAAACTACTCCACCTATTTTCAGATATTAAAATTGAAGAGGATTTTGCGATTTCCGTCTTTGTTTTTGAAAAGAATATCAGTGAATAAAGGGGATGCCTTATGGAGCGAGCAATAACAAGGAAAATTGTGCGAGTTGAAGGACAGCAAGTGAAAGAAATGGATGATTTAATCGTCTCAGAATACGCGGTGACCGTAAAAATTAATCAGCAAGAATTTGTCACGATGGTATGTACACCAGAGTATGTAGAAGATATGGTCATCGGCTATTTAGCTTCTGAACGAGTGATTCGTAGCTTTGAGGATATTGAGGAAATTTGGCACCAAGAAAAAGAAGGCTTTGTGCATATTAAAACAAAGCATGTCAATCCTTATTATCAGCAGACGCAAAACAAACGCTATATTACCTCTTGCTGTGGGATGAGTCGACAAGGATTTGTTTTTACGAATGATGCATTAGCAGCAAAAAAAATGGAAGACGTTCAGGTGCAAATGTCGACTGAGGATTGCTTCCGTTTAATGCATGCGATGCAGGATGGTGCCGACATTTTTAAGAAAACGGGTGGTGTGCATAATGCTGCACTATGTGATGTCAATGGCATTGTGTTAAGTCGTATGGATATTGGACGCCACAATGCTTTAGATAAAATTTACGGCTATTGCTTACGCAATAACATCCGTATGCAAGATAAAATAATTGTTTTTAGCGGACGAATATCGTCGGAGATTTTACTCAAAGTCTCCAAAATAGGCTGTGCCATTGTGCTGTCTAAATCAGCTCCAACTGAATTAGCCTTGCAATTGGCTGAGCAGCTTGGCATTACGACGGTAGGCTTTATCCGACAGCATTCATTGAATATTTATACACATCCACACCGCATCCTATTACCAGCTCAGAATGTACTGAAAGAAGGAGATTAAATGACGAATCTACAAGACCAATTACACAGACCGTTAAGAGATTTAAGAATATCCGTAACAGATCGCTGTAATTTTCGTTGCCGCTATTGTATGCCAGCTGAGGTATTTGGTCCAGATTATGCATTTTTACCGTCTGATAAAATATTAAATTTTGATGAGATAGAACGATTAGTAAAAATCTTTGTTTCATTAGGCGTGAAAAAGGTGCGAATTACGGGCGGCGAGCCATTGCTACGTCGTGATTTGCCCGAATTAATTGCCCGTATTCACCATATAGAGGGTGTAGAAGATATTGCTTTAACAACCAATGGCTCTTTATTAAAAAAATATGCACAGCCATTGGCACAAGCAGGCTTATCTCGAGTCTCAGTTAGTCTAGATTCACTTGATGAAGAACGTTTTTTCGAGATGAATGGTCATCGGGGCAAGGTATTGCCGGTGTTAGAGGGAATTGAAAAGGCAGCAGAAGCGGGTTTACAAGTAAAAATTAATATGGTTGTTCAAAAAGGCAAGAATGACCAAGACATTGTTACAATGGCTCAATTTTTTAAAGAAAAACAGCATATTTTACGCTTTATTGAATATATGGATGTAGGGAATTCGAACGGTTGGCGTTTAGATGATGTGGTGTCCAAAAAAGATATCATTGAGCATATCCATCAGTTTTCTCCATTACAGCCAGTGGCTCCAAATTACAGGGGGGAAGTGGCAACGCGCTTTCAATATCAAGATGCACAAGGTGAGGTTGGTGTGATTTCGTCTGTGACAGATTCTTTCTGCTCCAATTGCTCCCGTGCTCGTCTCTCAGCAGAAGGATCATTATACACTTGTTTATTTGCAACTGAAGGCACTGATTTAAGAGAACTGTTACGATCAGGGCAAGATGATGCAGCCATCATCAAATGTATTACGAACGTTTGGGAAACAAGAAATGATCGTTATTCAGATGAACGCAATGAACAAACAATGGCAAAAAGGAAAAATTCAAAAATTGAAATGTCTCACATTGGGGGGTAGTGTGTAAAAAAACAGAAAAAATCGGCAAAACGATGCCGAATTTTTCTGTTTATTTATGCACAAAGGTGCCACTTTTTCCACCTGTTTTTTCAACAAGATAGGTTTCTTTAATGACCATTGTTTTATCAACGGCTTTGCACATATCATAAAAAGTTAAGGCAGCAATCGACACAGCAGTAAGGGCTTCCATTTCAACACCAGTTTTCCCACTACATTTGACAGTGGCTTGAATATGGAGCTCATAGCCATTCTCCGCCTTTTCATAGTCAAACTGGAAATCTGTGCCCTGTAGCATGATAGGGTGGCACATAGGAATGATATCGGCCGTTTTTTTAGCACCCATAATCCCTGCAATTTGAGCAACTTGCGTCGGATCACCTTTTTTAATGCCACCTTGTTGGATGGCTTCATAGACTGCATCCGATAAAATAATCGTACTGCGAGCAATAGCTGTACGTGTCGTGATTTCTTTTGCAGATATATCGACCATTTTAGGACGACCTTCTTCGTTCCAATGTGTAAAATTATTCATCGTTAAACTCCTTTTTAGTCGTTTGTGACCAATCTTGTTGTGCGTTGATATTGACAAATGTTGGGCTATTGTCATCAAAAGGAACGTAGCAAACACGAATTTGCTCTAACAGCACTTTCATACTTCGCTTGTTTTGTTCCGTTAATTGCTTTGCCCTTGGTAAAGCTGTACGTCGATATAATGCCGCCAATGGTTGATCCCGTAGCGCTTGCGTAGGAACAATAGCATCATAGGCGTCATCAATCAGCCCTACTATTTTTTTGATAAAATTGGCATTCATATAAGGCATATCGCTCGCTACGACAAAAAACCATTCCACATCAGGGTAGGCTGTCATGATAGAATGCAAAGCAAAAAGTGGGCCTTGATGTGGCTGCTTTTCGATGATCCATTGGACGTTTTCCTGCCCAAATTGATGTTGTAAGTGCGCGTTCGTAGCAATAATGATAGGATCTAGCCGATTTTTTTGCAAGGCTGTGAGACTATGTTTATATAAAGCCTGCCCAGCAAACAGCTCAAACATTTTAGGCTGACCATAGCGAGAGGATTGACCACCAGCTAATACAACTCCAGCAATTTTCATAGGCGATTCAACTCACCGACAAAATGTTGGACAGTAGGAAGAATGAGCTTCATCATAGCCAATGTCACCGCATTTGTAGAACCTGGTAAAACATAAATAGCGGTTTGCTGACGGCTTCCAGCAGTGGCTCGACTAAACATTGCTTTTGGGCCAATTTCTTCATAGCTGAGAGTTCGAAATAATTCACCAAACCCCATCATTTCTTTTTCAAAAAGAGGCAGAATGGTGTCGTAGGTTTGGTCTCTTGGTGTAAATCCTGTTCCACCCGTGACGATAATGGTATTGATTGTGTGATCACTGCACCATTTCTTGATATGATTGGCAATATCCAGTGGTTCATCCTTTGTTAGCTGGTAGTCGACTACTTCAAATGTAGCTTCTTGAAGTAAGGATTGAATGCGCTGACCAGCATGATCATCTGCTTTAGTGCGTGTATCACTGACCGTTAAAACAGCTACTTGGATTAGTTGCTGTTGATGTGTGGGATGCACAGTAAAAGACCTCCTTCAAACGTATTTTGCTGAAAAACATTGCTTTTATTATAATGCTATAAATGAAAAGGTCAAACGAAAATTCAAAGAAAGAAAGGCCTCATACTTATGCAAAATAGATATTCTAGACAACAATTATTTCATCCCATCGGACAAACAGGGCAGCAGTCCATTCAACAAAAACACGTCCTAATCATTGGTGTAGGTGCATTAGGGAGTGCTAGCGCAGAAGCACTTGTGCGCGCTGGTATTGGCAAGCTGACCCTCATTGATCGTGATTACGTAGAGTGGAGTAATTTACAAAGACAGCAATTATATACAGAGCTAGATGCACAAGAAAAAATGCCAAAAGTCATCGCAGCTAAAACAAGACTTCACAGCATCAACTCAGAGATAGAAATCAATACTGCTATTATGGACGCTTGTACAGAGTCCTTGCTGCCATTATTAGAAGATGTCGATGTGATGGTCGATGCAACCGATAATTTTGATGTCCGTTTTCTCATGAATGACCTTGCACAAAAGTCTCGTATTCCCTGGGTATATGGTTCTTGCGTTGGTAGTTATGGTGCGACCTATACGATTGTACCAGGCAAAACACCATGTTTGCATTGCTTGTTACATGTCATGCCACATACAGGAATGACTTGTGATACGGTAGGTATTATTAGCCCAACAGTTCAAATCGTTGCAGCTTATCAAGTGGCAGAGGTTTTAAAATTGCTCGTTGGTGATGAGAAAGCCTTGCGAAAAAGCTATTTAACGTTTGATGTTTGGCAAAATCAACACTATGAAATCAATGTGGAAAAAATACGGCAAGCTGATTGTCCATCTTGTGGCAATCAACCAACATACCCTTATTTATCCTATGAAAATCAAACTAAATTACAGATACTTTGTGGACGAGACGCAGTACAAATACGCCCTCCGAAGCCAATTCACTATTCGTTCGAGCAGTTGGCAAATCAGCTTCGTCCCTATGGTGAAATTCAGGTAAATCCTTATTTGCTTTCCTGCCAAGCTGATGATTACCGAATTGTGATTTTCCAGGATGGGCGCGTAGTGATACATGGTATACAAAATATAGAAAAAGCGAAAAGCATTTATTATCGTTTATTAGGATAAAGGAGTGTGCCAAATGATAGAAAAAAGACAACCAATCCCTGTGGCAGAAGCGGTTCATCGTGTAATGGACTATGCCTTCCCAGCAAAAAAAGAGCTTGTACCATTAACACAGGCCCATGGACGTTTTATAGCAGAAGCTGTTCGAGCTGATCATGATGTGCCCGCATTTGATCGTTCTCCTTATGATGGTTACGCTATTCGCTCCATTGATAGTAAAGAAGCCTCCTCAGAACATCCAGTCCGCTTTCAGGTTGTGGGGGAAATTGGCGCAGGCTATGTCTATGACGAAGTAGTTGGTCATAGACAAGCTGTCCGCATTATGACAGGTGCGCCAATCCCACAAGGGTGTGATGCAGTAGTCATGCTAGAATTAACCCATACTTTCGAAGAAAATCAACAAATGTGTATGTCGATTAAACGGAATTTTGAAGCGGGGACCAATATTTCGTATAAAGGGGAAGATGTGCAGCAAGGCGCTGTTCTCATTGAAAAAGGTCAATATATTAATCCAGGGGTGATGGCCTTACTCGCTACTTTTGGTTATGAACAAGTACCTGTTTTTCGTAAAACAGTCATTGGTGTGATGGCCACTGGTAGCGAATTACTAGATCCCGGTGAACCTTTACAGCCAGGCAAAATTCGCAATAGTAATGCGTATATGATGATGGCTCAAATTGAGCGCGCTGGAGCAGAAGTTAAATATTTTGGCAAGTTTAGCGATGATCTTGAATTATGTATTGAGAATGTTGAAAAAGCTTTACAGGAAGTTGATATGTTAATTACAACGGGTGGCGTTTCCGTAGGGGATTACGATTACTTACCAGCCATTTACGAAGCGATAAATGCAAAGGTATTGTTTAACAAAGTGGCAATGCGCCCAGGTAGTGTGACTACAGTAGCTGCTCGAGAGGGACAATTATTATTTGGACTTTCTGGAAATCCTTCAGCTTGCTATGTTGGCTTTGAGCTTTTTGTACGTCCGATTATTCGCACTGCCTACAGTAATTCACAGCCCCATTTACGTAGAGAGCAAGCTATTTTAGGTAAGGATTTCACAAAGGCTAATCCATTTACACGCTTTGTAAGAGCACATGCTTATTATGAAAAAGGTCAGTTAGTGGCTGTGCCATCTGGTTTTGATAAGTCGAGTGCAGTTTCCTCTTTAGCATCAGCTAATGCGTTCATCGTCTTACCAGGTGGCTCGCGTGGCTATGAAAAAGGCATGTCAGTAACGGTCTTATTGTTAGAAGATTTGCAAGGAAGTGAGTGGCCTTGGGACAACATCGAAAAATCTTACAGATAGTTGGCTATCAAAATAGTGGTAAGACGACATTGATGGAGCAATTGATTAAGAGAGCGACAACGGAAGGGTTAAGAGTAGGAACCATCAAACATCATGGTCACGGTGGTGTGCCGATGATAGAAGCTTCGAAGGATAGTAGTCGACATGAGCTGGCAGGTGCGAGTGTCACAGCAGTGGAGGGGGAGGGTACTTTACGTATGAGTATTCAGCAAAATAGCTGGCAACTGTCTCAAATACTTGCGCTTTATGCGTCCCTTCCAATGGATATCATTCTGGTTGAAGGGTATAAAAATGAACATTATCCGAAGGTTGTGCTTGTACGAACTGCACAGGATCAAGCTTTATTACAGCAAGTATCTCAGATCATTTGTGTGCTCTATTGGCCAAGTTATCCACTGGATTCCTCACCCACTGTCCCAGCCTTTTCGATACATGAAGAAGCGCAATATATGGAGTTTTTATGGAAGGAAATGAGGAGAGAATCATGACGACAGCGTTATTTGAAATTATCAATAAACCCATTGATGTAGAGGAAGTTAGACAAAAGGTTCTGAGTCGAAATGCTGGAGCCATTACACTGTTCATTGGCACCGTGCGTGAAATCACAAATGGTAAAAAAACATTGCACTTGGAATATCAAGCTTATCCTGCGATGGCCATTAAAATGTTTGAACAAATTGCGCAGGAAATACAAGAGCAGTGGCCAGAAGCGAAAGTAGCCATTACCCATCGTGTAGGTCATTTAGATATTGCTGATATTGCTGTAGTCATTGCCGTATCATCACCACATCGTAAAGTCGCTTACATGGCGAATGAGTATGCGATTGACCGTATTAAGCAAATTGTGCCAATATGGAAAAAAGAGCATTGGGAGGACGGTACGGAATGGATTGGCGATCAATTAGAAAATGTCCCCTATCCGCAAGGGGAACCAGGCATTCAGAAGGAGGAAAATCGTGATTAATATCTTATTATTTGCTCACTTGCAGGAAGCAGTTGGTGCGCCTAAGCTAACTGTAGAGCTGTCAGATGTGACAGTGGCTGAATTGAAAGAGTGGATGGAACAGCACTATCCACAGCTATCATTACAGCAAATGATGACAGCGATTAATGAGGAATTTGCAACGGATACAACGATCATTAAGTCTGGTGACACAATCGCTTTTATTCCACCTATCAGTGGGGGATGAGAAAAAGAGGTAGTTGGATTGAACCAACTACCTCTTTTATACTTTTAGAAGATGAATGCTAAGTAGCAAAAGGAAGGAAATAGCCATCATGCACAAAACCCATGTCCAGGCAAGGGTCATGTTACCCGCATCAATCGCCATATAAATAGCGAGCGGTGTTGTTTGTGTTTTCCCTGGAATATTCCCCGCAAACATTAAGGTAGCCCCAAATTCACCTAAAGCTCGAGTGAAGCTTAAAATCCCGCCAGACACGAGTGCCTTTAATGCAAGAGGAATTGATACAAAAAGAAAGACCTGCCGTTCATTAGCCCCATCCACACGTGCCGCATGTTCAATATCGCGATCAACAGAGGCAAAGCCTGTTTTAGCCGATTGATACATTAATGGAAAGGCAACAATGGTAGAAGCGATAACCGCCGCCCACCATGTGAACATGACGGGCTGATCGAATAGCCAAATAATAAAATTTCCTAATAGACTATTTTTCCCGAAAATGACGATGAGCAGGAAGCCTACTACAGTAGGAGGTAATACTAAGGGTAACAATAATACGGTTTCTAGTACTAGCTTGCCTTTAAAATGGTGGGTTGCCATCCATTTGCCCATGAAAATACCTGCTATGATCGCGATAATGCCTGCGACGAAGGCAATCTCAATGGAAAGTCTAAGTGGAGACCAGAAATCGGTACTCATTTTTTATTGAGCTCCTTTAAACCCATACTTTTTAAAGACATTCATAGCCTCATCACTTTGTAAAAAGTGATAAAAATCTTCTGCTTCTTGCGCATGCTTACTCGCTTTTAGCACACCTACAGGATAAATAATTGGTGCGTGTGTAGCATCATCTGCAGTTGCAATGACATCGACTTTATCAGATACTAGGGCATCCGTTTTATAGACGATTCCTGCATCCACATTTTCTGTTTCTGTGTACGTAAGTACTTGACGTACGTCTTTTGTATACACCACTTTAGATTCAAGTGAATCCCAAAGTTGCATATGCTTTAATGTGTCCACACCATACTGTCCAGCAGGAACCGTTTCAGGTGTACCGAGCGCGATTTTCCCTGCTTGTTGTAAATCTTCGAAGGATTGGATTTGTTTTTCATTGTCTTTTGGAACGATTAAGACTAATTCATTCGCTAAAAGATCCATTCCTTGCTTTTGATCAATCATTTCTTTCTCTACAAGTGCATCGAATTTATCTTCCGCTGCAGAAAAGAAAAGATCTGCAGGAGCACCCTGTAAAATTTGCTGTTGCAATGCACCTGAACCACCAAAGTTATAGAGGATTTTAATCGTATCATGCTCTTTTTCATAAGTTGTTTTAAGCTCTTCTAAGGCATCCTGTAAACTTGCTGCCGCAGAAATTGTTAATTCAACGGGTTTGTTTGCTGCCACCTCTTTTTCTTGGTTACCACAGCCTACTAATAGACCAACTAGTAATAATAGTGTCGCAAATAAACTATAAAATTTTTTCACTATGATTGTACTCCTTTTATAACTCGTTATAACAAGACATAAATAATTATAATCAGTTATAAGTAAAAAAGAAAGATAGTATTGGAAGAAAATTTCAAGATGTTCATCAAGCTATAAATGCGTTACCATGTAAAGAGAGGTTTATAGGAGGAGAATGTTTATATGTCACAAGATCAATCCTATACGATTGAAGAGGTTGCACAATTATTAAAGGTTTCGAAATTAACCATTTATGATTTGGTGAAAAAGGGAGATTTGCCAGTTTTCCGTGTGGGGCGGCAAATGCGAGTAGATCGTGCGGACTTGCAAGCCTATATACAAAAACGTAAAACAGGTACCACTCCAGCTATGTCCCCTGTAGCTACTTCACCTAAAAATCAGTCGAAAATTATTATTAGTGGGCAAGATTTAGTGTTGGATATAGTAGCAAAATATCTTGAGAAAAGACAAACAATGAAAGTATTACGTTCACATGAAGGTAGTTTTAATGGTGTCATGGCGATGTATCATGGCGACTGTAATATTGCGAGTTTACATATGTTTGATGGAGATACAGGAGATTATAATACGCCTTATGTAAAAAAAATCTTTGTGAGTCATGCCTTTGTCCTCATCAATGTTGTATCACGTAGAGCAGGTTTTTATGTTCAAAAAGGGAATCCATTGCAAATCCACACATTTGAAGATTTTAAAACAAAGTCATTTACATTTATTAATCGTGAGAAAGGCTCAGGTGCTCGCACTTTACTAGACGAGCAATTGCGTATTCATGAAATCGCACCATCCATGATTAAAGGGTATACCCATGAAGAAATGAGCCACCTCGACGTTGCCTCTGCTGTAGCAAATGGATATGCAGACGTTGGAATTGGGATTGAAAAAATCGCCAAGCTCATCCCTGTCGATTTTATACCCGCTGTCAGAGAGCGTTACGACATTGTGTTATTAAAAACGCCTGAAAATCAACAACTAATTGAGGCGGTGAAGGAAATTTTAAACGCACCAGATTTCCAAGCTGAGGTGGCTGCATTAGGTGATTATGACATTTCCCAAATGGGCCAAATTATGTATGAAACACTGTAATCAAAATTTTATATTGAGTTTAACAACGAAATCGATTATAATTTTACTGGGAAATTTTATGGTCGTTATGTCATAGTAATATTGCATAGCTTCTATGGAATTTTGAACGTATATATGGTGAGATGGATAAATTAGTAGGTAAAACTGCTAGAATATTAGCCCATCATAAAATAGCTTGCGTAGTAACCACGCAACTATTTTATGATGGGCTTTTTTATGTATATAGGTATAAAAAAGAGGAGTTGAATCATGTGACCTGGTCAGTATTACATGTCATTGGTATTATTGCTTATGCGATAAGTGGCGCATTTGTTGCGTTACAGGCCAAATATTCTTTTATTGGTATATTTGTGCTTGGACTTACTACATCTTATGGAGGTTCCATTATTCGCAACGTCGTACTGGATATACCAGTATCAGATATATGGGAGCGGCAATCCTTATTAGTTGTTTTAGTCACGCTGACGACTATTTTATTTGTCAAAAGGAATTGGATTCATCACTGGAACCGCTGGGGCTATTTCTTTGATTCGATTGGCCTTGCTTCCTTTGCAATACAAGGAGGATTGTTAGCGCAAAGCCTCCATCATGATCTAGGTATTATTATTCTAGCTTCTATGTTTACTGGTGTTGGCGGTGGCATGATCCGAGATTTGTTAGCGGGGAGAACGCCGCTCGCACTAAGAGAAGAAATCCATGCTGTCTTAACATTTTTGTGTGGGCTTTGCATCTGGGCAGGGTGGAGCAGCCCACTTCAATTGTCAGTCATTGTTATTTTGATTGTGATCATCCGTATGTTATCTGTGAATAATAAATTGAAGCTTCCTTAAAAATTGTTGGACTTGTCCAAGTTTTTTAGCAGGACACTGAAAGTAGGTGATTGAAGGAATGTTTTAAGCTGTTCAATTTAATATGTTGTGTTTCTTTATGAAGAATATTCTTCTGCTGATTTGTATTTGGAAATTAATCTGAGTGATTGAATGTGTTGGGTATAGAAAACTTCCTAATAAACATACATATCAACATAGTATAATTTTGTTTTAAAAGGACTTCTATAGGGAAGAATCCTTTTTTTTTGTGATTTTTAGTAGTTCTAACAAAACTCTATGTAAATACTCATAGACTAAGAACAACGAATGGTAAATATAACATAATTGGTATTTTTTATAAAATAAGGCAGGTTATTTATTGACTATTTATTCCAGGGTGTTTAATATTGTAATTGGAAAATAGATTTGTTTTTATAAGTAAATATCCTTTAATGTAATTTTAAGGAATTTTTACTCTGGGGTTGTGGAGAACATTTTGGGGGCGTGATATGTGATAGAAATTTGTTTAATTAAAGTACCTGTACATATTTCAAATTATTCTGAACTAATGAATTTTGTATGTACAAAAAAAGCAAGAAGAATAGAAGCTTACTTAAATAAAATAGATGCATATAGATCCTTAATAGCTGAATTGTTGATGAAATACTTATTGATGAAGCATTTAAAATGTCATCCTTCTGAAATAAATATCCAAACGAATACATATGGGAAGCCATACTGTATCAATGGAGATTATGAATTTAACATTTCTCATTCAGGTGAATGGGTCATATGTGTCATTGGCAATTGTGATGTAGGAATTGATATTGAAGAGATGAAAGCTAATTATGATGATGAAATAATTAAAAATTATTTTTCACGTATAGAATACGCTTCGTACAATCAAACGCCAACTGAAAGGAAAAAAGAACATTTTTATGATTTATGGACTTTGAAGGAAGCTTTTGTGAAAAATATTGGATTAGGTTTAAGCATTCCTTTAGATTCTTTCTCCATAGAGACTAGTAATAATGAAATTTCAATTGAACAAAATATTAGTCCTTATCCTTATTATTTCAAGCAATATAACTTGATTAATGGTTATAAAATTTCCGTATGCAGTAAAATGAATGAATTTCCTTCAGAGCAACAACTAAAGATAAAAGAGTTTTCGGCTTTAGAAAAATATTTTTTGAATAATCTGATAATAGAGGAGGATAAATATTATGAGTAAATTAATACCTCAAGTTTTAAATCTTCTTAAAAATAAAGAACTAACAAAAAATGCAGCGAAACAAATCATTGAATCGGTGAATGAAATTAAAAGTGAGTCTAAACCGAAAGTAGATAAAAAGATCGCAATTATCGGAATTTCTGCGGAATTACCTGGTGCTAAAAATTTTGATGAATTTTGGAATGTTTTAAGCAATGAACAGGACAAAATAACAGAATTAAGTGATAGTAGGAAAGCGTTGTGTGAGGGATTCCTTGTTAATAATATGGAAAAACTTAAAATTTCAAAGGAGAAGCCGTTTTGGGATGCAGCATGGCTAGATGAAATTGATAAATTTGATGCTGGATTTTTTAATATTTCAGCTGCTGAAGCAAAAGTGATGGATCCACAACAGCGTAGATTCCTTCAAATTGCATACCAATGTTTTGAAGATGCTGGTTATGCAGGGAGTCGTATAAAAAATTCAAATACAGGTGTTTACATTTCAGCAGCTATGACCAATTACTCTGAAGGATTGGCTGAATTCACACCATTAAGTGTTCCAGGTAATATTCCTGCTTTTACGGCCTCAAGAATTTCTTATATTTTTAATTTAAAAGGACCGTCTTATGTTGTGAATGCTACCTGTGCCTCTTCAATGTTGGCAATTCACGAAGCCTGTGTGGGTTTAATGAATAATGATTGTGAAACGGCATTAGTCGGTGGTGTTAATATTTTTCCTTATCCAATAAATAGTGAAAAACTTTTTATGAATGCTGCGGGTATTATGTCTGAGCAACAAAAGTGTAAGCCATTTGACGACTCAGCAAGTGGGATAGGAAGAGGAGAAGGGGCAGTAGCGCTGTTATTAAAACCTTTAGATCAAGCAATAGAAGATAATGATAATATCCACGCTGTTATAATTGCCTCTAAAGTAAATAATGATGGTACTTCAGCAGGTATTACTGCACCAAATCCTAAAGCACATGCAGATTTATTAGCCGAAACTTGGGATTTAGCTGGCATTAAGCCTGAGCAAATTGACTATATTGAAGCGCATGGGACAGGTACTCATTTAGGTGACCCTATTGAAATACGAGGCCTTCAAGAAGCAGTTGAACGAAGTAATAATGATAAACAATTTTTGCCAATTGGTTCTGTGAAGGGAAATATTGGCCACTTACTTGATGGAGCTGCAGGTTTATCGGGTGTAATCAAAGCGCTACATGTAATAAAAAAAGGAATAGTTCCACCTACAATAAATTTAGTTGAACCAAATACACATATTGATTTTGTCAATTCTCCAGTTTTTATTCCGACATTACCATTTAATATTAAAAAAAATAAAAAAGAAAATGAACCTATTGTAGCTGGTGTAAGTTGTTTTGGCTTTAATGGTACAAATGTACATTTACTATTAGAGGAAGCTCCAACGAAGACTGAAATCCATAAGAAAGATCATAATAAAAAAGTATATGTTATTCCTTTTTCTGCTAAATCTGAATTATCTTTGCGAGGCACTATTGAACATTTCTCCAATTTAACTGGGGATATGATTAATATAAGTGATTTAGCATATACGATGTGTACAGGTAGGGAGCATCATGAAATAAGAGTAGCCATTATTGCTGAGACAATAGACGATCTAATAGCCGCATGTAAAAATTTAATCAATCTTGATATGGCTAATTGGGAAAAAATTATTGATATGACAACCCATGACGATCACAATATCAAAAAATTGGCAGAAGATTTTATTACAGGTGAAAAATGTAGTTGGCATAAACAATTCCAAGATGAGAAGAATTATAAAATTTCTTTACCTACATACTACTTTGATGAGAAATCTTATTGGTTACAGAGTGAGGCTGGCGTAAAGGCTATAGAGGTAAAAGGAAAAACAAATCTTGAAGAAATCATTCGTTTAGCAGAAATAATCCTAGAAACAGAGAATATTAAGCAGACGGATAGTTTTATATCAGTAGGTGGAAATTCTCTTTCAGGGCTACAATTTATTACTCGTTTGAAAAAACAATTTAAGAGAGACTTTGTATTAGATGATGTATTCCTTACATTTGAACAACTAAGTAAACAATTAAACAATGATCATTCAAAATCAACAGAGGAAATACCTCAAATTAGTGTTGAAAATCATGAATATCCATTATCATACGGTCAAAACAGATTAAGCATTATAGAACAATTAACAGATCAAAAAATGGTTTACAATACTCCGTTTATTTTTAAAGTTAACGGGTTAGTTGACATTGAGAGATTACGCCAAACATTCGATTTACTTTCACAGAGACATGAATCGTTAAGAACAGTTTTTGTAAAGCATGAGAATGGAAATAAACAGAAAATACTGCAAAAACCAAACTATTTATTTGAATACAAAGATTTTCATTTAGAAGATAATGCTGAAGCAAAAGCTATGGATCAAATAAATCGTTGGAAAGAAACTCCGTATGATTTGGAAACGGGACCCCTTTTAAGAGTATTTGTATATAAAACAGGAAAAGATAAAAGTCTGTTTGCTTTAATGATGCACCATATTATAGTAGATGGCTGGTCATTATCGCTATTATCGGATGAACTTTTCACTTTGTACAATAGTAATAATATACATGAAACATTGCCACAAATAGAAAATACGTATGTAGATTTTGCTGCATGGCAACGTGAAAATATAGAAAGTGGTAGATTTAAACAACATGAAGATTACTGGCTTCATACATTAAGCGGAAGTCTTCCGATTACCGAAATCACAGGCGATAAATTAAGACCAAGTACTTTCCGCTATACAGGAAAGCTAAAAAGGTTTGATATTAGTGCTACATTAGCAGATCAATTAAGAACTTTTGCTAATACACATGAAAGTACATTATACATGGTTTTAGTTTCAAGTGTATTTAAACTTATTAATCAGATGACTGGAGATACGGATATGGTGATCGGAACACCAGTATCTGGAAGATTGAATGAAGAATTAGAGAAAATTATTGGTTTATTCACAAATACTATCCCATTAAGGATTAATTATGAAGAACAGGATGATTTCCTTACATTATTAAGAAATGTCAAGACCATGTTATTGGATAGCTTTAAGCATCAAGAATATCCTTTCGATTTATTAGTGGAGAAATTAGATTTACCTCGAGATACTAGTCGTTCACCTTTATTTAATATAAACGTGGCACTTCAAAATTTTAAATTTAAAAATACGACATCAGCTTTTGACGATGCAGAATTAACACCTATTGTTTCTGAACACAAAACTAGTAAATGGGATCTTGAATTCGAATTCGTTGAATTACCAAGTGGAGAGTTATTCTGCAACCTTGAGTATTATGACGGTGTATATTCATCTAAGTTTATTGATTCATTAATTGAAACGTATTTACAAATACTGGAAATGGTTTTACATGAGCATGAATTAAATAACACCGATGTAGAAAATAGTAAAAGTGTTATAAATGGTCAATTTGTCGAAGACGGCAGAAACTTTTTAAAGACCATTTTAATGATGGCAGAAAAGAACCCACAAAAAACAGCATTAGAAGATAACGAAGGTTCATTAACATATCAAGAGTTGGTAGATAGAAGTAAATCAATAGCAAGAAAATTATTGAACAGCAACAGTGAAATCAAAAATATTGTCATTATTTCTGACAATAATAGAACAGCCATTTTAGGTATTTTATCTTGTTTAATGAGTAATGTCACATTTATACCTGTATCACCTAAAAATCCAAAAGCAAGAATTGAATCTATTATCAAACAAAGTCAAGCTAACGTTATTATTTCAGAAAAGAAATTCTATTCATTGTGTAATAGGCTGTTATTTGAAAATGACAATATTCAAACGGTTATGGTGTTAGGAGAAACAGATTTAGATCAGTGTGCTGTTGTTGATTCAAGTGAATTAATGAACGAATCTTTGTGGAACTATTTTGCAGAAGGGCAGAAAACAGAAATAGAGGCTAGTGGTTGGAATAGTAGTTATACAGGTGAAGCTTTCAGTTCCTTAGAAATGCAAGAGTATGCGGAAAATGCAGTAAACAAAATAAGAAAGTATTTACCTCAAGATTCAAATGTATTAGAGCTTGGATGTGGCTCAGGTTTGACAACTTTTGCTCTTGCTCCATATACGAAAACATATACAGCTATGGATTTATCTTCCTCCATTATCGAGAGGAATAAACAGATTGCTCAAAAATCTAACTTTAACAATATTCAATTTGACATTTCCAAGGCTCATGCCTTTAAGAAGTTTGAAACAGCATTAGATGCGGTTGTCATTAATAGTGTTATTCATTGTTTCCCGAGCTATGGCTATTTAAAGGTGGTACTTCAAAAAGCTATTGACTCTTTAAAAGAGGGCGGAATCATCTTCTTGGGAGATTTATTAAATATCGATAAAAAAGATGAATTTGTCTCTTCTTTACAAGCATTTAAAGAAGAAAATATGGATAAGAATACTAAATTAGATTGGGATACAGATTTATTTATTAATGAAGAAATTTTAAAAGAGCTTCTCAGTGATATCGGTGCTGATATACAAATTGAATGTTCTGAGAAGACATACACTGTAAGCAATGAGCTAAATCAATATAGATTTGATGCTGTCATCATTGTTAAAGAGAAGAGCGCAAAATATAAACAAAGCAGCTCTAAAAATATGCTAAGTGAAGCAATTCATCTAGACGAGCATGTAGAGATTGAGTTAAATTCTTTTGCTAAAACTTCTCCTGCATATATTCTCTTTACATCCGGTAGTACTGGAAAACCAAAAGGTGTAGTTGTTTCAGGTAAAAACCTTAATAATTATTTGAACTGGGCTACTGCATACTATTCACCTACTGGAAGATCGTTAAATATGCCATTTTTCACTTCAATATCTGTCGATTTAACGATTACTTCCATGTTTATTCCGTTAATAACGGGTGGAAAAATAATATGCTGTGAAGGAGAAATCGATCAGGCTTTTGAAAGTGTAGCCAAAATAAAAGAAACAATAACGATAAAAGGCACACCTAAACAGATCCAGTATTTAATTGAGGATGAGAGATTTGCACCAAATGTAGAGTGCTTCATCCTAGGGGGAGAAGCTTTAGATATATCATTATGTAAAACGTTGAGAGATCAATTCCCTTATGCTCGTATCATTAATGAATATGGGCCAACTGAAGCTACTGTTGGAACGATTTATCATGAAGTAACAGAAGAAGATTTACATTCAGATTATATCCATGCGCCAATCGGATTACCGATTCATAACACTTCTGTTTACATTTTGAACAATCAGAATCAGCTAGTCCCTTCATATGGTGTTGGTGAAATCGTATTAAGTGGTGAGAGTGTTGCCCTAGGCTATTTGGGAGAGTCTAATTTAACTAGAACTAAGTTTATAGCTAATTATATTAATCATTTACACTCAGGCTATTTATATAAGACAGGGGATTTGGGGCAAGTATTGCCTAACGGAAAAATCGTTTGTTATGGACGTAAAGATAATATGGTTAAAATTCGTGGCCATAGAGTGGAGCTAGAAGAAATCGAAAGATATTTGCGAGAAATCCCAAGTATTAAAGATGCTGTGGTTAAATTATATAAAAATGAATCTGGTGAACAGCTGTGTGCTTACTTAGTCAGTCAGCAAGAGATTAATCAAAGAGATATTGAAAAGTACCTTTTACGATATTTACCAGAATCTTTAATTCCTACGTATTATCAAAAAATAGAACAAATTCCAATGGCTAATAGTGGAAAAGTAGATAGACTTTCACTGCCAAGCCCTGAATTATACGACGACAGAATAGTTCAGACAGATGATATTAGTAGTTTGACAGAGGTTGAAAGAGAGTTGCTGTCTATACTAAAAGGGATTTTAAGTGACCGTCAATTTAACATTGATTCTGATTTCTTTAAAATTGGAGGAGACTCCATCAAGGCATTAAAGTTTATCTCAAAGGCAAAGGAAAAAAATATTAATTTGAAAATTGACCATATCTTTAATTGTAGAAGTATTCGAAAAATCGCTATGAACACTACTAAAGAAATGGACATTCAAAAAGAATGGCAGGAATTAAGTTCTAAGGAGATTCCACTTGCTCCAATGCAAAGATGGTTCTTCCAACAAACATTTAAACATGCCCACTATTGGAACTTATTAATGTCAGTAGAATTGCCTGAGAAAGTGGATGTGGCTGCTTTAGAAAAGTCTTTCCAATCAATTATTTCGGTTAATGAGAGCTTGCTGACATGGTTTGATGTGAACGAGAGCAAACCAAAGGCTTTTGTTGAACCAAGCTTAGTCAACACATTTAAGCTAATTGTGAAAGATCTAAAATTAACACCTCCAAGTAGGCTAAAAGAAGAAATTGAAAAGATTCAATTCCAATTACAAAATAACTTTAATTTTGGAAAGGTATTACCAATAGGAGCAGTAGTGTTCCTAACATCTAAGAAGCCTATTTTAACATTCTTTATTCACCATCTAGTCGTTGACGGAGTTTCATGGAGGGTTCTATTAGAGGAATTAGAAAATAATTATGTAGCTATTGTAAATGGTGAAGATAAGATCAGCTTCCCTATGACGCAATTTTCGGATTGGATAGGAGAATTGTATAAAAAAGAATTACACACGAATTATTCTTATTGGGAAAATATAGATGTGGAAAATGTACATCCATTATGCATTCAGCCTGTCAGAAAAGATTATTTATTTAAGGATCGATATCATGTAACGAAAACGCTAAGTGAAGAAAGTACAAAGCAATTTTTAAATGCTAGAAAACATTCAGAAATTTATAAACCTGATGTTCTTATTGCCGTAACATTTGCTCAAGCGTTTAGTCAACTATTCGGTCAAAAAGATGTGTTATTTAACTTTGAAGGGCATGGACGAGATAGTCGCCAATCAGCATTAGATCTTAGTAGAACAATAGGTTGGTTTACTACGATGTATCCGCTACAGGTGACAATAAATACTGTCGAAGAAATGCTTTACACAGTTGGACAAGCATTGAGCGAAATTGGCAGTGGACTGGACTTTATGATAGCAAGGTGGATCAAAGAAAATAACAACATTACGCATATTCAACCATCAATATTGGTCAATTATTTAGGGGATTTTGATAACGATATTAGTACTTCCACAAATAGTAAAAATGGAGGGAACGGAGTGCTACAGTACTCCTCAAATCTTCCTCAGGCCCCTGCTATTCATCCTGATAATGAACTTTCTAATATTTTGGAAATAAACATTTTTATTTTGGATGGAAAACTTAATCTAAGCTTAGAGGTAGATACACAAGTGATTAGTAATGAAAAAGCTCAACATCTCTTATCTAAGTTTGAAGAAGCTTTGGTTGAATGTAGTGGAAATGCAAAGGAGCCCCAAAGTACATGATAACTTATTTTAGCAAACCAACAAACAGAGGATTTACAATCTTTTTAATGGTTGTAGCTACTCATTTTATATCTTTATTAGGTTCTTCTGTTGCAAGGTTTGGGCTTGGTGTCTGGGCTTACCAAAGTACAGGTCAAGTATCTAGTTTTGCGGTCGTTTTAGTTGCGGGATTTCTACCAGCAATTGTGTTATCGCCTTTTATAGGAATTTGGATAGATAGGAAAGGTCCACGATTATTAATATTACTAGGAGATATTATTGGACTAATTATTTCTTCAATAATTTTCTCCTCCCTTTTACTAGGGAATATAAGTATGGTTCATGTAATTGCTGGTGCTATATCTCTTTCTATAGTTAGCTCTATGCAAACACCAGCATTACAAACATTAGCACCTAACCTAGTGCCAAAGGAAAAGTTATCTAGAGCTAATGGTGTATTTTCCATGGCATCATCGACTAGTGATGTTCTGGGTCCTGTTATTGGTGGTGTAATAATGGGATTTGGAAGTATTATCTATATCATTGGGGCAGAGCTAGTTACTTATTGTATTGCCATTCCTATTCTCTTAATACTTTGGACAAAATTAAGCGTGAAAGAGAACAGTGACAATGAAGATAGCAATGAAAATAACTCCATTTTAGGTGATCTAAAAGATGGTTTCAATTATTTAATCAAGCATAAATCACTTCTTACGTTAGTGTTACTATTTACGGTTTTAAATTTTGCACTAGGGTTCAATCAAGTAGTTGGACAGCCGTATATATTGAGCTTTGGAACCGTTGAACAATTTGGTTTACTAAGCTCTATATATGGAGGAGGGATGGTATTAGGCGGAATACTAATGTCATTCATCAAATTGAAGAAACACATCATATGGTTAGTACTAATTTCGAATTTTGGTATTGGTGTTTTTATAACGTTAACAGGGTTATTCAATAATATGCTATTAATTGCCGTTTTTTGGGGTGGTTTAGGGTTATTACTGCCAGTGGTTAATACAGGTACACTAACTTTAATTCAACTTCATACGGAGCCCAATTTATTAGGAAGAGTTTTTTCAATTGCTAGAACATTCGCTTGGATTTCATTACCCGTCGCTTACATTTTAGGAGGAATACTTGCTGATAAATTAGTTGCCTCAAACGTAAATATTATCCCTTATTTAGGTAGTGGAGAACGAGGAGTGTATGGGACACTACTCCTACTAGCTGGAGGCTTAATTATATTAACTGTGGCAATTTTCGCTCAACTAAAATACATTAAAGACTTTGATAGGAGAGAAGAAAATGATGTACAGCACAATGTCTAAAAAAATATTAAGTTTAGTAGAAGAAAATAAGTTGGATACAAATTTAGCATTAAATTTACTAGATGAAATGGAAAAAGAAACAAGTGAACCACTCGCAATTGTTGGTATGTCTTTAAGATTTCCTAATGTCTCAAACCTGGATGATCTATGGACAGGTCTCATAAATAAAAAGGATTTTGTGACTGAATTTTCAAAAGAGCGTTTTGATTTAATTGTTAATTCTAACCCTAAATTGCATGACATGTATAACCATTTGAAAAATAATTTAACGAATGATCCAAGATCGTATGGCTCATGGCTAACGAACATTGAACAGTTTGACCCTGAACAATTCGGATTGAATGAACATGAAGCTCAATTTATGGGGCCAGCGGAGCGTTTGTTTTTACAGGTTGCATTAGAGTCCTTGTACATGGCAGGATACAAGGAAAATCATCTAAAGGATTCAAATACTGGCGTATTTATAGCGCATACTCCTCATCCTGCATTTGATTATTTAAATTTATTTGAAGAAAAAGATGAGCGGGCTTTTATTTCAAATATACCTGCTAATCTGGGCTATCATTTATCATATGCATTCGATCTTAAAGGTCCAGTTATGACAATTAATACGAGTTGTTCCTCTTCTTTAGCCGCTGTTCATGTTGCTAAAAATGCGCTTAAGCAGGGGGATTGTAACTTAGCGGTAGTCGCTGGAGTGAATTTGAATTTATTTCCTTATTGGGAAGAGGAAGCGCCTGATTATGTTGTAAGAAGCACAAAATATAGATGTTCACCATTTGATGAAAGTGCAGATGGAATTATCGGAGGTGAAGGGGTTGCTGCTATTGTTCTAAAGAGATTATCTGATGCCATAAACGACAATAATCACATTCATGCTGTTCTAAAGGGTTCAAGTATAAGTAGCGATGGTGCATCAAATGGGATGCAAGTTCCGAATCCTGACGCTCAATCTAAAGCAATCATGGATGCTCTGGACGATGCAAAGTTATCATTTAATGATATTGATTTTGTTGAGGCGCATGGCGCAGGTACTCAAGTAGGTGATTTACTCGAAGTAGAGGGACTTAAAAAGGCCTATCTACAAAAATCAAATAAGACTGTTGAATGTCAATTAGGTTCAATTAAGTCGAATTTTGGCCATATGGGTGATGCTGCAGGTATTGCAGGATTAATAAAAGCTGTACTATCCATCGAAAAAAGAACAGTTCCAGGTCTTAATCATTTTGTAGCAGAAAATCCTAAAATAAGCTTCAAAGAAACACCGTTCAAAGTCAGCTCAGAAAATAAAACGTTTGATGAGCATAAAATTTTAAGAGCAGGTGTTAATTCAATAGGCATAAGTGGCACGAATGTTCATGTGGTACTAGAGGAGTATCGACATCATAAACAGGAGCAAGTAACTGAAAAACTGACACCGTTGTTTATTTCAAGTAAAACTCGTAGAGCGCTTTGGGATCAAATAAAAACCTTAGCTAGTCATCTTAAAAATAATGAAAATTACAGTATTCAAGATTTAGCCTATACATTAAATAATAGAAGAAGCCATGAACAGTCTAGAGTATGTATTTTTGCAAGCGATTGTCATGAACTACTTCGAAAAGTCGAAAGATTATTAAATGTAAGAACATTTGAAAAGGTCCCGAAGAATTTTTATACACAAGGCATATTTTTAGCTGATGAACATGAAACACAAGTTGATAGTATTAAAAATCTAGATGAATTTACCGCTTCATCATCAGCAGATAAAGCGCTAATGCAGCGATACTTAGAAGGTAACAATGTTACAGAGGAATGTCGCGAATTATTTAAAGATGGGCAATTACTTCCGTTGCCAGTCAGTATTTTTAATACAAGAAGAATATGGCCATCTAGTAAAGAGGCATTCCAAAATCAGACGAAAGAGCTATTTTTCGAAAAGAAATGGTTATATTATCCTTATGATAAGACGACTACTGATGTAGCATTAAAAGCAGGATCAACTTGGCTTTTCTTTGTGAATAAAGATGATGAAAATATAGTTGAGCTAAAAAATAGAATGGCTGCTTTAGGTATAAAAATAATTGAAGTACTTGAATCAGACAAATTTGTAAAATATACAACGGAACAATATGGTATTGACATAAATTCCGAAAAAGATATGTATAAGCTGTTTGAAAATATAGGTGTGGATGAATTAAGGAATTTAAAAGGGATTATCCATTCTTACACATTCAAGCACTTAGATGAAACAATGGAAACAAAAGAAAATATGGAGAAATCCCAAGAAGAAGGTATTTTCTCACTATTCAATATAACAAAGATGTTATTAGAGTTTGAAGTTACACATCCAATTCAATTAAATGTCATGTCGTCATTAACAGAGCAAGTTCAGGACAATGAAAAAATAATTCCTGCTAGGGTAACAACTTTTGGCTTAGCGAAAGTTATCTCACAGGAACAGCCGACTATTTCATCCTATTCGATCGATCATGATTTAGACGGAAGTTCTCAAGACATTGCTACACAATTATTAAAAGAGTTACAACAAGATAAAGATCATCGCCCAGAATTAGTGGCATTTAGAAAATCAAAAAGATATACAAAAGTTATTGAAAGACAAAGCGATGATTTTAATGGTAATGAAATTATAGTAAGAGAGAATGGAAACTATGTTATTGCAGGTGGTACAGGATATTTAGGTGTTCAATTAGGGAAGTTTTTAAGTGAAAAGCAAAATGTCAATATAATTTTATTAGCTAGAAATTTATTACCAGACCGAATGGAATGGGCAAAGATTATTGAGAATAATCAACCAGAAGATGAAATGTTGATTTATAAACTGACGTCAATTATGGAGATTGAAAGTCGAGGTTCTACAGTTACAATCTTGCAGTGTGATGTGACAGATGAACACGCTGTTAAAGAAACATTTGCGAAAATTAGACAAGATTTTGGTGAAATCAATGGAGCGTTCATGTTAGTCAAACAACTTTACCATCTATGGATAAAAGAATTAACGCTTAGTCAATTCAAAAAAGGTATTCATAACCGAGTAATCGGCACTTATTTAGTGGAAAAAGAATTAAATCCAGAGCCATTAGATTTCTTTATCCTATTTTCTTCAATCTCTTCTTTAATGGGTACAAAATCTGCAAGTGAATGCTGCGCTGTGAATCAATATTTAGACTCAATGGCTGGGTATTTGAATCAAAAAGGAATCAACGGCAAAACGATGAACTTTACGTTAATACTAGACGATAAAAAAGATTTTGGGAGTGATACGGCCATACCTCCAATTGATTTTGTAGATTTCCAAAATTCATTGAACTTATTTTTCACTAAAGGCTATGAATGGAGTCTGATTTCACGTTTTGATTTAGAGCAAGTCCATTATCTTAAACCAGTTATTAAAATTCCATTTGGCGAGCGTTTTTGGAACGAAGTAGAGCGCTTTAATCAGTCAAAAAATAATCAAAACGAAAGTATTTCAACGGAAGAAGTAGTAGTGAAAAGTGAGTTTACACTATCTGAGATTGAAGCGAGTATACGTGAAATTTGGAAAACAGTTTTAGGTATTTCAACGATTAAAGAAATTGATAATTTCTTTAGTTTAGGAGGAAGTTCTTTAAGTGCTTTAAGATTTGTTCATTTATTTAAAAATAAATTCATTGATTTAAAATTTGAAATCTCTGATTTATATAGTAATCCTACATTCCAAGACCAAATTGTATACTGCGATCATTTTTATAATGCCAAAGATGAATTAAGCGATATTCTTGAGGCATTTGAAAGTGATGACATTTCATCAGAAGAGGCACTATCTCTACTATTGAATAAGCATTGAGTTGAAAGGAAAATGACTATTAACATTGGGAGGGATATCGTTTGAACACTGCAATTGTATTTCCGGGTCAAGGTTCACAATACGATTCTATGGGACAAGAATTATACAAAAATTATCAAATAGCTCGTGATCTGTATAATGAGGCTAGCGATATATTAGGCTATGATTTATTGAAAGCATGTGAAAATAAAAATGGAGAACTTCGTAATACGGTAATAGTTCAGCCTGCAATTCTAGTTTATAGCATTGCCTGCTGGGATATATTTAAAAAAAATAATGATGTAAAAAAACTCTATTTAACTGGACATAGTCTAGGTGAACTGTCGGCAGTAGTTGCTGCCGACGGAATCCCTTTTGCCAAGGCAGTTGAATTAGTAAAGCTTCGTGCAACTGCTATGAGTGAATGTACTCAAGATGGCGGTATGGTTGTTTGTTTTGGACTTATTGGAGAAGAAGTGGAGGCAGTATGTCAAAGAATAGATACTGACAATAATCATGTAACTGTTGCAAACTTTAATTCGACAAATCAAATCGTACTAAGTGGTCATAAAAATGCATTGGAGCAGGCCTCCATTGAGTTACAGAAAAAGGGAGCGGTTACAAAGATATTACCTGTTAGTGTTCCTGCTCATAGTAGACTCATGAAGCCAGCAGAAAAAAGATTTCAAGCAGCTCTGCAACAAACACAGATGAATGATTGTCGATATCCTATATTTTCCTGTGCTTCAGGTCAACTATATAGTAGGGCTGACGAAATAGCAGATCAATTAAGTAGACAACTTACGGAAAGTGTGAGATGGCCAAAAGTTATGGACGTGCTCATTAATAAAGACGTTGGCACATTTATTGAGATGGGTCCTAAAACGATTCTAACGGATATTATGAAGATGGAATATCCTGACTATCGGGCAATACCTGTTAACGAGAAAAATGGCATCCATTCTATTTTAAATAATCTTAATGAAAATACATTCAAAGTAGAAGAAACTATCCACTTTTTACAAGCGTGTTTAAGAGTTATTATTGGGACTCCTTTTAAAGAAAAAATCGATAAGCAGGACTTTGAGAAAGAAATCCATTCTCCCTATCAGATCATTAAACAGGAATTAAAAGAGATGAAAGAGAGCAAACACATGACAGTGGAATCTCATCGAGTTGCAAGTTTATCTCAACAATTTTTTTCCATTTTAATGCATAAAGGGTTTCCTAAAAATGAAACACTGGAATTTCTAAAATTATCAATCGCAAATCCAAATTTATATTCTAAATATCTAAAAATTAATGCTTCTAAATAATTTGTTAGATTGGGGTAATAGAATGTCAAATTTCTATGAAAGTTTTTTTAGTGAAGAAATCAATTACTATGACGAACAAAGCTTATGGTTCAATCAAAATAAATACAGTTTAAAACAACTGGCTAATAAAGCGTTTAAATTAGCAACCGCAATGCAAGAGAAGGGGATTAAACCGGGTGCTGAACAAAATGTTTTGATTGTTCTTAGAAGGTCACCAGCTCTTCTTGTTGCACATTTATCCACATTTATTGCTGGTGGAGTTATTGTTTGTATCGATCCAGAGACACCAAAGGACAGAATCGACAACATCATTGACGATATCAAACCTAGCATAATAATTACGCATCAGGATATTTATAAGGCAAATGCTTTTCAAGATCAGATCACTTTTAAGCTTGATGATGCTCTTCAACATTTTAACTTGGATCATAAGGAAATTAACATAAATATTCATTTTTCTGTAAAATCAGCTGCTTATATTATCTTTACATCAGGTACTACAGGCAAACCGAAGGGTGTAGTCGTTGAGTGGCAATCTTTAAATCGATTAATCGATTGGCATACAAAAACGTTTGATGTGACAAAAGATTCAATAGTATCTTTAACCTCTTCACCTGGATTCGACGCTTCCATATGGGAGATTTGGGGGGCAATAGCTTCAAGAGCATCTATTTATATGACGACAAAAGATGAAAGACTGAACCCAGAGCTATTAAAAAATACTTGGATAAAGCATCAAGTAACGCATTCATTTGTATCTACGCCAATTGCAGAGCGACTAATGGAACTCGACTGGGATCATAGTCATGTAGCTTTAAAATATCTTTTGGTAGGGGGAGATAAACTAACAAAGTACCCTTCAAAAGATTTACCTTTTCATGTAGTAAACAATTATGGACCAAGTGAAGGGACTGTTGTAAGTACTTCTGGAATTGTGGAGAGAGCGGATGGTAAGGCGAAAAAGCTACCTCATATAGGCTCTGCTTTACCTTATGTAAAGTGTTTTATTTTAGATCGAAATTTACAAATCATTCATGAAGTTGATAGAAAAGGAACATTATGGATATCTGGTGAGGGATTAGCAAGAGAATATATTAATTTGCCGCATGAGACAAATGAAAAATTTAAACAGTTAGACATTGACGGTGAAAATGTAAGAGCCTACAACACTGGGGATGTCGTCAGCAGAGATCTTCAAGGGAAGTTCCATTTCCATGGTAGGGAAGATTTCCAATTAAGCATTAATGGAGTGAGAATTGAATTAGGGGATATAGAGAGTACTCTTCAAAAACATAATAGAGTAAGTCAAGCTATAGCATTACCAATACATATAGCTTCAAATACGCTATTGACAGCATCCATTGTATTAGAAGAGGAATCCTCTATTTCAGAACTTGAATTATTTAGCTATTTAAAAGACAAGCTGCCTAACAATATGATACCAGTTCAACTTATTTTTCATAAACATTTACCGTTGACTAGAAACGGGAAAATAGATCGAGAATTGTTGAACAAACAGCATATTGACTATTTCAACAGAAAACAATTAAGTGAATCCTCAACGAATATAAGTGAGTCTTTGCAGAAGATTATTGATATTTTTTCTTCTACCTTAGACTTAAAATGCTCATCACAAACAGATTTGTTTGAAGTTGGAGGAAATTCCTTAGATGCGGCAGAAATTGCTGTGAAAGTGTCAAAAGCGTTTCATGTTGATTGTTTACCATGGCAAGTACAGCAACAGAGAAAACCATGTAATTTATTGGATATTCTTTCTACTTTACCAGCCCTATCAACAAACAATGAACCTACTGTATATAATAAAAACGAGTGGTTCCCTGCAACGAGTATGCAGAAAGGGCTTTGGTATTTATGGAAAACAAATGAAGGAAATCCGTTTTATAATGTAGGTGCTACTTTTCATATTAACGGACTTTTCGATGAACGTAAGTTTTATAGTGCCTTTGTGCAAAACATTAAGAAAAATGCTGCCTTTTTTGTGAATTTTAGAGAAAATGCCTCCTATGGAATTGAACAAAAAATTAGAAATATAGATGATATAGCAGAGCACGTGGATTATCACATTCAAATCTTACAGGTGAAAAATATGGAGGAGGCACGCTCACTTGCAAAGACAATTTATAATCAACCTTTCCAGTTAGAGAGCGATGTATTGTTTAGAGGGGCAGTCATTCATACAGAGAATGCTGGAGCCGTTTTTGTACTTGTCTCTCATCATATTGTATGTGATGGCTTATCTTTAAAAAATATACTTCAAAATATAGCTAAAGTTTATAATGAGGAAATTACTAGAGATGACATCAAATCAAGTAGTTCTGAAAATTTATATAATAATATAAATAAATTGGTTAATAAATCAAAGGATCAAAATTTAAAGGATTTTTGGGTTGAGCAATCTAAGACATTTAAACTCGCTCAACTGCCTATTCGAGAGAAATCCGAAGAATATATAAGAATTGGAAAGATTTTTGAGATTGAAAGCACTAGAGAGCTAGGTAAAAAAATTGATCAATTTTCGCAGGAGATGAAATTGAGTCAGTTTACAATATTACTAACTGCTTGGGCACTAAATTTAGCAAAATATTGTATGCAGGACACAATAACGATAGGAGTTCCTTATCATGGTAGGACAAATGAAAATTTAAATGATGTTGGCATGTTTGTTAATTTAGTTCCTTTAACGCTTTCATTAAATAAAAATGCCTCCTTTAAAGAGCTTCTGCATGAAATCAGTAACACTGTACATGAAAATATTGCTCATGGAGATTTCTCTATTGTTGATATTGCGGCTAACATTGATAAAAGAGAGTATTTTGATGTAGTAAATAATACATTCAGTCTTAAAGTGAATCTTGAAATGGATTTAAAGAATATCAACACAAGTTTTATCGAGCAAGATACTGGTGGATCAAGATTTCCTTTAAGTTGTTTCTTCAATGTGGAGAACGGAGAAGTAAAAGGACATATAGAATATTCATTTGCTCATTTCACAGAAGTAGAGATTCAATTGTTGGTGAAGAATTATTTTAGATTACTTGCTTCATTAATTAATGAACCAGATAATTTGTGGAGTTCTGCATTTACAAAAGGTTCCATTATATCCGCTAACGATAATGGAGGACTAATACAAAAGGCTAAGCCACTACACTGTCAATTTGAAGAGGCAGCGAGAAAATATAAGGATTATATTGCCATTCAAGAGCTGGATAGAGCTTTAACATATGAACAACTCAATGAAGAAGCAGAAAAATATGCTTCATTACTGCTATCAATGGGTATTGCAAAAGGCGATTATGTGCCTATTTATATGGACAGGGGAATTGATGTCATCGCGGTAATACTAGGTGTTCTGAAGGCAGGCGCAGTATACGTTCCTTTAGATACGGAGCATCCTATAGCAAGAACACAGAAATTATTAGCGAGATTAAATCCAAAAGTTTTAATGGTAAATACAATAGATGAAATACCCTATGGAGAATGGGAAATTGTAAATACTTTAGAAAAAAATAGCTTTAAAAATAATGTAAAAGCAATGAGGAGTGTCTCTGTCCATGATCCAGCATATCTTATGTTTACTTCTGGATCGACGGGTGAGCCGAAAGGTGTAGTATGTCCACATTTAGGGGCTTCTTTACGCATTGAATGGCAAAAAAACCAAAATAAGATTAAACCTGGTAATAAAACATTGTTTAAAACGCCATATACATTTGATGTATCTGTTTGGGAAATATTTTATACCCTTTGTACAGGTGCTACGTTAGTTGTTGCTCCTAAAGACTTGCATCGGGATCCTTTAGGTTTATTGAATTTTATTAGTGATAAGTCAATTGACTTGTGTCATTTTGTCCCTTCTGTGTTGCAATTAATGCTCAATGAAATGGACTCTCAAAAAGATTACAATTTACCATTAAAATATCTTCATTTAAGTGGGGAAGCTCTGCCAGCTCCATTAGCTAAAAAAATAAATGAGTTGTTACCACAAGTCGAAGCATTCAATTTATATGGTCCAACTGAGGCAGGGATTGAAGTTACTGTTCAACAGGTAACAAAAGATCACTATAATATTGGTTTTCCATTACCTTATGTAGAAATAGAAGTTGTCGATGAAGCTGGGCTACCAGTTCCAAAAGGTTTTCCAGGTGAATTAATGATTGGAGGGCCTTCTTTAGCAAAAGGTTATTTCAAGGATGAAATAGAAACGAGCAAAGCTTTTGTAGAGCGAAATGGTAAAACCTTTTACAAATCTGGTGATTTGGTAAAAATTTCAGCGAATGGCAGTTTAGATTTTCTAGGAAGAAAGGATTCACAAGTTAAGGTAAACGGTGTAAGGATTGAGATAGAAGAAATTGAAGCATGTGTAATACAGCAACCACAAGTTAATGATGCAGCGGTAGTATTAGGGAATGATCAAAATAACAAACCATGTTTAGTTTGCTTCTACACTTTAAATTTAAAAGATAGTCTAAGTAGAAATGACTTGAAAAAAGCTGTCTCTAAAGATTTACCGGCAACGTATATCCCATCAATGTTCGTTGAGTTAGATAGATTACCATTAACATCTAGCGGAAAAAGAGACAGAAAACTACTTAGCTTAGAAGCTTCACAATACCTTTCCGATGGTGCTCAAAATAATTTCAGGGAGCCAACAACTGAACTGGAAAAATCAATTGTAGAAATATGGGCTGAAGTACTAAAGGTTAATGAAATAGGTATTGATGATAACTTTTTTGAAATCGGTGGAGATTCCATTAAATCTCTTCAAATAGTATCTAAATTGCGTACCAATGGTATTGACATTACTCCGAAAGACTTTTTGAAGCACCCGACGGTATCAGAAATGTCTCTCATACTTAAATAATATGGAAGGAGGTTAGTATAGAATGCTACAAAATGATAAGAAACTCGCGTTAACACCATTGCAGCTAGTTATGTTAATGGAAACGTTAAAGGACCCAACATCAGATGCATATTGGCAAATTTTATCTTATGAAATTCCTAATTCATTTACATTCGAAGAGATTCAAGATGCTTGGTTAAATACTGCCAAAGCCAACCCAGCATTAAGAACAAAATTTGAGTGGCAGCAAGAGATAGAACCAATCCAAATTATTCAAAACAATGTAGAAGACATCAATGTAGTCGAGGTTAATTATTTAAGGATTCAAGATGAATTTATGAATATAGAGAATTGGTTTAAAAGTGAGATTGGTAGGCTACAGCAAACGATGCTGAATAAGACGCAACAATTTTATCTTATTCAAAATTGGAAACCATCTAAAAACTTATTAGTATGGGTGCATCATCATATCATTATGGATGGTTGGTCAATTGCTCAAACACTTGAAGATTTCTTTAAGCTGTTAAATAAGGATGTCACTTCATTAGCCATTCGTCCAGATATAGAACCTTATTTACATTATATTAGTGATCCAATGTATCAAAAAGGACTGGAAAAATATTGGGGAAATGTATTAAGTGATTTAGCTGAAGCCGAAACATTAGCTATAGAAAAGTCACAACATATTACTCAAAAGCCATTATTCATGTATATCGATAAAGAGTTAAGCAAGAGAGCGGCAGAAAATCTTCATGCCTATAGCATAAAGAATAGAGTTACAACTTCAAGTATTGCTTTAACAATATGGGGCGTGTTAATCAATCGATATCAACATACGAATAAGCTATACGTAGGATCGACTTTTGCATTAAGACCATATCAATTAATAGAGTCGAGTGATATGAATGGAATGCTTATAAACACATTACCCGTCAAAATAGATATAGAAGATGAACTAACATTAAAAGAAGTATGTCTACAGACAATGGATCATCTGCAAGATGTTTCTGAAAACAGCGGAGTTCCGTATTCTAAATTATTACAGTTTGGTGGGGTGTCTGGAGATACAGAAATCTTTAAAACCTCTGTTATTTTCCAAAATTTCAAGGGAACTTTAAATAATAAAAAGAATGGTGATTTGGTTCACCAATATGGAACAAGCTCTGATCCATTATCGGTAACATTTGATATTACGCAAGACTCCATATGCTTACGATTAGGTTGGGATCAACAACGTTATGAGAAAACGGAGCTTCTAAGACTTCTAGATTCACTTGAGTATATATTTGAAAATATAGATAACTATAATAATATGTTGGTCCAAAATATTAACTTAACACAAGGCGAAGAGCTATATTTAAAAAATGTTTTGACGACAGAATTTTCTACTACGTCTGAAAATTTTTCAATTCAATCCATTTTAGGAGACCATAGGGATGATTCCTTAGCCATTTCAGATGGTCAAAGAAATTTAAGTTATCGTGATGTGAAAAGATATAGCAATATTGTGGCAAATCAACTGCTCGAAGAAGGAGTACAGAGCGGGGATACAGTTGCACTGGTAGGAAAGAAAAGTATTGAAACAGCAATCGGTATTTTTGCTGCTTGGACAATAGGTGCGGCATGGTGTGCTATTGATACGAGTATACCTGAAGCAAGAACTAAACGTACATTAGACATATTGCAGCCAAAAACATCATTATTCCTAGATAACATTCCAACCATTATTGAACGTAGTATGGATGAAAAAGAAATGATAAGCGAGGCTTACAGATTTAAATCGGAAGATGTGGCATATTATATTTCTACTTCTGGTAGTACAGGGGAACCTAAAATCGTTTCATTAAAAACAGAAGGGTTGTCACAACTAATCCAAAGCTGGAAACAATTTTATGACCTTTCTAGTGAACAACATGTTCTTCAACTAGGGAGTTGGACATCCGATGTTTTTTTAGGTGATTTGCTGAAGGCATGGTCAACGAATGGCTGCTTGTTCGTTTGCGAGGAAGATAAAAAAATTGATATGGCATATTTAGCAGAAATGGCAGCTAAATATAAAATTTCGTTTTTGGAGTCAACACCTGTTTTAGTAAGGGAATTTATTCACTATTTAAATGAGGTAAATATTATCTTAAAAGATTTAAAAACGATAGTGGTAGGTGCTGATACGTTCAGACTTGAAGAAAAGAATGAAATATGTGACATGCTTTGGGACGGCGTCAATTTTTACAATGGTTATGGTCTAAGTGAATGTACAATTGAGTCTCTAGTTTATACGTGTAATAACAATCATGACAGTTCTAAATCCGGACTTTGTCCAATAGGTAAACCATTACCAGGAACAATGGTGAGAATTGTTGATAAATCAGGTAATTCGGTAGCCCCTGGCATGATAGGTGAACTACACATTGGAGGGAAACAAGTAACAAAAGGCTATGTAACCGAGGAGGGTTTAGTTACCTCAAATAGTTATACTCTGAATGATGTTAACTACTTCCGGACTGGTGATTTAGTTAGGTTGAACGCTAATGGAGTGATTGAATTTTATGGGCGCAGTGATCAGCAAGTAAAAATTCGAGGCTATCGATTAGAATTAGGAGAAGTAGAGAACGCGTTATTATCCCTTCAACCAGGTATGGAATGTTTTGTTATCTGTCTTCCAAGTAATAACGGTGAAAATACTTTAATTGCCTTTATAAGTGGAACAGACCAAAGTATTGAGACCATTAATAGTAGTATCTCTAAGATACTTCCGGATTTCGCTATTCCGAATATTATTGTTCCTTTAGAAAGGCTACCCCGCAATACGAATGGCAAGATTGATAGAGTTTTGCTAAGGAAACAAGCTGAAGAATTACTTAATCAGTTAACCGATACATCGACTATCTCAATGTCAGGAGATATGGTTGATATTGTAAGAGAGACATGGGAAGTAGTTTTAGGAAAAAAGGTACAGTTGAATCGTAGCCTATTCGATCAAGGTGGCCATTCTTTAATTGTACTGAAATTATATAACTTACTTAGAAAAGTGTTGCCTTCGTATGAGTTTGTAGTTGGTGATCTTTTCAGATATCCAACGATTAATCGGTTTGTAGAAGAAATTACGGCTAGAAAAGAAGCTGTGCCTATCCAAGAAAGTACTGTTCCATCTTACAGCAAAATTGAAGTACTTGAAAAAGTGAAACAAGGCGAGCTTTCAGTGGAGGAAGCTATGAAAATAATAGGTGGTCATAGATTGTGAAGATGAAACAAGAAAAAGGATATCTAGTATATAACCCAAATCCACATGCAAAATTAAAATTGCTATGTTTTCATCATGCTGGAGGTTCGGCACTTTCGATGGTTCCTTTAGTGAGAGATTTATCTGAAGATATAGAAGTATGTTTGTTCGAATTACCTGGTAGAGGAATGACTAATGATTTACCGTTTCTATCAACATTTTGTGAGGCAAAAGAATATCTTTTTAAAACAGTATTTCATTATATTGATCGCCCAGCCGTTTTATTTGGTCATAGTTTAGGTGGACTATTTGTCTATGCTTTATCAAGTTTACTGGATGATAAAAGTCAATATATTCAAAAATTAATCATTTCAGCTGCTAGGTCCCCTATAACTGTATCTAATAATGCGACGCATCCTGAAGCTCCGTTTACGAGGCGAACGAGGGAAAGTGTCATAGCAGATATTAGAAGGCTAGGTGGAGTGCCAAATGAGCTTGAGTCTGACTCGAAGCTGTTTAATTCAATCGTTGATGTTACAGGCAGAGATTTTCATTTACTTGATACATTTAAATTCGATGACAAAGCATTTATCAACTATCCAATGGAACTTTGGCTAGGTGCACAAGATTCAGCAGTTCCTGATGAGGAAGTGAAGCTATGGGAGAAAATGACGCTCAATGACTATAAGTGTAAGTATTTTAATGGTGGTCATTTTTACTTAAGTGAGAATGAGGAGCCTGCGAAAGAATTGACAAAGGAACTCATGACTATTTATACCAACATCAAAGGAGAGGTGATTCATGCAGACTAAACTTAAACCAGGTGAAAGAAGACATTATAGGGAAATTGAACTTTGGAAAGATATTACCCAAGAGCAATGGGATGACTGGCATTGGCAATTAACGAACACTATTAAAACGTTAGATGATTTAAAGAAAGTTGTAAACTTAACTGCTGAAGAAGAAGAAGGAGTGAAAATTTCTCTACAAACAATACCTTTGAATATAACTCCTTATTATGCATCTTTAATGAATCCAGATGATGTACGATGTCCAATACGCATGCAATCTGTTCCATTATCTGCTGAAATTATGAAGAGTCACTATGATCTAGAAGATCCGTTGGATGAAGATGAAGATTCTCCTGTACCAGGTATAACTCATAGGTATCCTGATAGAGTATTGTTCTTGGTAACCAATCAATGCTCCATGTATTGTAGATATTGTACAAGAAGAAGGTTTTCTGGACAGGTGGGGATGGCAGTACCTAAAAAGCAGCTTGATAGAGCTATTGATTATATTAGGAATAATAAAGAAGTCAGAGATGTTTTATTATCGGGCGGAGATGCCTTATTAATTAATGACAAAATTCTCGAATATATTTTAAGCAGTTTAAGAGACATACCGCATGTTGAAATCATTCGAATTGGTACTAGAGCACCAGTAGTATTTCCTCAAAGAATAACGGATGATTTGTGTACGATTTTAAAGAAATATCATCCTGTATGGCTAAATACACACTTCAATACATCGATAGAATTAACCGATGAAGCGAAAGAAGCCTGTGAGAAATTGGTCAATGCGGGGGTTCCAGTTGGGAATCAATCTGTTATTCTGACAGGCATAAATGATAGCGTGCCAATAATGAAAAAATTAGTACATGATTTAGTTAAAATCCGGGTTAGACCATACTATATTTATCAGTGTGATCTGTCTGAAGGGATTAGCCATTTTAGAGCGCCTATTTCTAAAGGATTGGAAATAATTGAATCTTTAAGAGGACATACTTCTGGTTATGCTGTACCAACATTCGTAGTAGACGCACCAAACGGAGGTGGGAAGATAGCTTTACAGCCAAATTATATACTTTCTCACAGTCCTGAGAAAGTCGTTTTAAGAAATTATGAAGGCGTTATTTCTTCTTATCCAGAGATAAAGCACTATGAGTCAGGTACAGCCGATAGTTATTTCTCTGAAGTGTATGATTTAAAATCATACGAATCAACAGGCGTTTCAAAGCTTTTAGAGGCTGAACCTTCGAAAAGCTTAGTACCTACAAATCTTCCGCGATATAAATTAAGAGAAAGATATAAAGAAGAGGGGGCGGAGACATTAAAGGATAAAAGAGAAAATAGAGATCTTTTAAAACAAAAGAAAATAGTACAAGCACAGAAAATAAATAAATGCTAGATAGGAGACTAGAGATGGTAAGTTTTTATGGTAGTTTATCTACAGAATTATATGATATAGATAAATATATTGGTAAAACATTTGGCGATGTAGAGTATTATTCAGAAAGGTTAGAAGGCGTTAAGGGAAAGATATTAGAGCCTGCCGTTGGTAATGGACGTATCTTAATACCTCTATTGCATAAAGGGCTAAATATTGAAGGTTTTGACCTTTCTGATGACATGTTACGATTATGCAAAAAAAATTGTGCAGAAAGAGAGCTTTCACCAAATCTATATTCATTAAATATGTGCAATTTTTCTTTGGAACAAAAATATGAGGCGATTATTATTCCGACTGGCTCGTTCCTATTATTGCATCAAAGAGAAGATTCTTTAAAAGCCTTAAAGTGTTTTTATGATCACCTAGAGGATGGAGGCCGCTTAATAGTAGATACTTTTCTTCCTGAGTCGTTTGAGAAGGGTTATGTTTCAACTAGAATATTAAAAAATCAAGACGGTGACTCTATAACGTTGGAAGAAGTATTGGTAGATGTGGACTACATTAATCAATTTACTATTACTCACAATAAATATCAGAAATGGCAAAATACGAAACTAATTGACACTGAGTTAGAAGTTTTCCCATTAAAGTGGTATGGAGTAGAAGAGTTTCGAGCAATTTTACAAGATATTGGATTTAAAGATGTTACGATTTCTGCGGATTATGAGTATAATAAATATCCAACAAATGGTTCAGAGGTATTTACGTATGAAGCTATAAAAAAATAGCAGTTAATAACGACTTTAAATTATAGAACCTCAACATAAAAAAAGGTTGTTCTTAAAGCCCTTAAAAGTTCGATTGGAGAACGATTCGTTTTCCAAATCGAACTTTTTCCTTTTCTGCTGAAAGTAGTAGGGACTTCCTATTTTCAGTAGGTTAAGGGCAACAGCATGCGATGGGGCGAGCCTTGAGGTATATCCCGTCAACCAAAACTGCCCATGATGATAGAAGGAAAAACATCTATATTAATTTAGATATTTTACAACAGACAACTTTATTTGGAAAAGAACGTATACATTTAAAAGAGGCGCCCTTATAAAACTAGAAGGCGCCTAAAACATTTGAGGTAAAAATTCCCTCATGAATCGTTGATTTTTACGTAACCATATTTTTAAAATCATACGGTGTGTTAATAATCTATGCCTTTTATTTGTCCTCGTCTTGGCCTCAATTAAGCTTTGTAGCAGAATACAAGTTTCCGTTGTATAAGCTTGAGGTTCTACGAGAACATCCAGCTTGTAATCAATTAGCCGTGCTGCCTGAATCTTTGCTAGTAAATAGGCAAATTGTGTATTCATTGCGGCATAATTTTCTTCTAATTCTAGCTCAATAAGTGAATAGAGTGTTTGTTCTATTTCAGCTTCAAGTTCTTGGAGTTGCTCATTTGATGGTTGTGTCAATACATATCACCTCTTTACACAACAAGATAACCGATAGCAGCAAATAGAATTCCAACTAGCAAGGTACTGGCAATATAGCTAATGGCTTGTCTCCATTTTTGTTGCTCTATAAGCTGTAGTGTTTCAAACCCAAACGTAGAGAATGTCGTGTAGGCTCCTAAAAAGCCTATGCCTATCAATTGCCACAACCAGTCACCGACATGCAGGGCGAATAAAAAACCAAGTGCAAAGGAGCCTGTACAATTAATGATAAAAGTTGCCCATGGATATGGATGTACAAGTAATTTTCCTAAATAGAATCTTGACAAAGCGCCAAAAATTCCCCCAATCCCGACCAAAATCATACCATGCGCCCCCTTGCAAGTCGTATCCCCAGCCATGCACCTGCTAGTCCTCCTAAAACACTTACGACAACATAAAGTACAGCCTGTAGCCACTCATTATTTTCAAGGAGTAGCAGTGTCTCTAAGGAAAATGTCGAAAAAGTAGTAAAAGCACCACAAAAGCCAGTCCCAAGTCCTACTACAATCGGTGTGCGTTTTATAAAAGTGGTGAAAAGCCATGCTAAGCAAAAGCATCCAACTATATTTATACAAAGTGTTGTATAAGGGAAACCGTTCGTGCTTGGCCAAATCAGATTAAGACCATATCGACTGATTGCGCCAAAAAATCCGCCGATCCCAACTACTAAAAATGTCTTCAACGTAAAGACCCCTTACTAAAAATGACTATATTGAAAGTGTATCATGAGATGAAAATTTTAGAAATATTTCTTCTGTTAGCCTTCCTATAAAATGATTTTGTGTAATAATCATTTTGTTATGATCAATAGCTTTGTTAAAGAAACGAGCCTTGAGTGCTTGAATCTTGTGAAGGAGCTTTCTTTCTCTTTACCCTTTTTGTTCATTTCATCCTTTTGGTCAATATAAGCGACTTAACATTTACTGTAATGTTAAAGTCAATCAACCACTTATGCCTATGCTTTCCTTTTGGTTCTTTTCAATAATTCAACGCTTTAAAGCACTAACTATTTCCTGAAAATGATAAAAAAATAACAGGGTGATAGTTGACAAATATTTCTATAGTGTGATAATCTTCAAGAACACTATAACAAATAAACCAAGGGAGGGCATGGCAATGTTAATTTTATCAGTATCAAATTCAATTACAGTTACATACATTGTCCATGCCTAACGCTTATTTAAGATTGCATAAAAAGGTATGGGTTCAATCCTGCCTTTTATAAGAGACACATGCTCTTTTTAGGGTATGTGTCTTTTTTCGTGCCAAAAAGGTTGTAGTGAATACTAAAAGGGAGTGTATGTATATGAGAAACACAGTACAACGAATGATTTTCAAAAAGGAATTTCTAGAAAGTGGGTAGTCATCCACAACAGCACGGAAGAAAGAAGGTTATAATGTATGTTTGATGTGTTAAGTAAATTAGGCTGGTTCTTTAAAAAATACTGGAAGCAATATACGGTTGCCATTGTGGTACTCATGATTGCCAGTGGATTAGAGGTCATTCCTCCATATTTATTAGGCTCCATTATCGATTTATTGACTGCAGGAGAAATGACACCAGCTATTTTAACAAAATATGTATTCATTTTTATTGGGATTATTATTGGGGGCTATCTATTAAATTTTGTGTGGCAATTCCGACTATTTGAAGGAGCTATAAACCTTGAGAAAATATTACGTCGAAATTTAATGCAGCATTTTTTACGCATGACCCCAACGTTTTATGAGAAAAACCGTACAGGGGATTTAATGGCACGAGCAACAAATGACTTAAATGCCGTATCCATGACAGCTGGTTTTGGCATTATGACGTTGATTGATTCAACGATTTATATGGGCTTTATCATTTTTGCGATGGGCTATATGATTTCATGGAAGCTCACATTTTTTGCGATGTTACCAGTTCCTATTATGGCCATCCTCATACAATATTTAGGTAAAATTGTTCATGAACGCTATATGAAGGCTCAAGACGCTTTTGGTGAGCTGAACGATAGTGTACTGGAATCTGTTGCTGGAGTTCGAGTGGTGCGCGCCTATGTGCAGGAAAAAAAGGATGAGGCTAATTTTGCGGATATGAGTGAGATTGTGTATGCCAAAAATATTCATACAGCTAAAATTAATGCATTATTCGGCCCGATTACGAAAGTCGGAACAGGTATTAGCTATGTTGTAGCACTCGGTTACGGGGCTCATTTAGTGGCGATAGAGGCAATGACGGTTGGGCAACTGGTCACATTTAATGTGTATTTAGGATTAGCGGTTTGGCCAATCTTTGCGATTGGAGAGCTCATCAATGTTATGCAGCAAGGGAATGCCTCACTGGATCGTGTGCAGGAAACATTGAACTATGATGCGGATGTTCAAAATATTCCGAATCCACAAATGATTGCGACACCTAATGCAATTGGTTTTGATGCTTTAACATTCCAATATCCAATGAGTCAGGTGAAAAACTTACAGCAAATTTCACTTGCCCTGAAAAAAGGTCAAACGCTGGGCATTGTCGGCAAGACGGGTGCGGGAAAAACAACCTTCCTTCGCCAATTATTGCGAGAGTATCCAATCGGACAGGGGCAGCTTTCCATTGACGGTATCGACATCACCTCTCAAACCAAGGAGCAGATTCTTGATTGGATAGGCTATGTGCCGCAAGATCATGTGCTATTCTCACGTACTATTCGTGAAAATATATTATTTGGGAAAGAAGATGCGACACAAGCTGAATTACAGCAGGCGATTCGTGCCGCATATTTTGAAAAAGATTTAGAAAATTTACCAATGGGCCTTGAAACACTTGTTGGGGAAAAAGGTGTATCTCTTTCAGGCGGTCAAAAACAACGTGTATCTATTGCTCGTGCACTGATTAAAGATCCTGAAATTTTAATGCTTGATGATTCGCTTTCGGCTGTCGATGCCAAGACAGAGGCAAGAATTATTGAAAATATTCAGCGTGAACGTCATGGGAAAACGACGATTATTACTACGCATCGCCTATCTGGTATTCAGCATGCGGATGTTATCATCGTGTTGGATGATGGACAAATCGTAGAGCAGGGAACACATGAGGAACTTCTTTCGCAACAAGGATGGTATAAAGAGCAATTTGACCGTCAGCAGCTAGAAGGGGGTGCCTCATGAGTACGAGTCAACGTTTAACACGCTATGCGATGCATTTTAAAAAGCCGATATTACTAGGCTTATTCTTCCTTACAATCGCCGTATTTACGGAGCTTGTTGGGCCATTTATTGCCAAGCATATTATTGATAATTACATGACAATTGGTCATATTGAAATCAAACCGATTACATGGCTACTACTCGTTTATTTACTGTTAGCCATTGCAACGGCTATATTACGCTATTTTATGTATATCTATTTACAAATTGGTGCAAACCGCGTCATTCAAAAATTACGTAAGGATGTTTTTGAGCATATTCAAACTTTACCAATTCAGTATTTCGATAATTTACCAGCAGGTAAAATTGTTGCGCGTGTAACAAATGATACAGAAGCGGTGCGTAATTTATATGTACAGGTGCTATCCAATTTTGTTACGAGCTTTATTTCCATCATTGGTGTATATATCGCACTCTTTATTTTAAATTGGAAAATGGCAATGCTAGCTTTAACGATGATTCCTATTGTTTACGTATGGATGATTTTGTATCGAAAATTTGCCTCAAAGTATAATGATGTCATTCGTACAAAAATCGCTGACATTAATGCCATGATTAATGAATCCATTCAAGGCATGACCATTATTCAGGCATTCCGTCGTGAGCAGCAAATGACGAAGGAATTTGATGACATGAATAATGAGCATTATGCATACGAACGTAAGCTATTAGTGCTCGATTCAGCCACATCCTTTAACCTTGTGAATACGTTAAGACTAATTATGTTTACGGTCTTTATTTTCTATTTTGGTACGCAATCATTTACAGCAACCCAAGTGGTTTCAGCGGGTACTTTGTATGCGTTTGTCGATTATTTAACAAAGCTATTTAATCCAATTACGAATATCGTGAACCAATTTTCTCAGCTTGAGCGTTCTCTAATTGCTGGGAAACGTGTTTTCGAGGTGCTAGATACAGACGGTGAGCCTGTCTCTGAAAAAAGCCTCCCACGATATAAAGGCAATGTCGTTTTCGAGGATGTTTCCTTTGCTTATAAAGACAATGAATACGTGCTGAAAAACCTATCATTTGAGGCACATCAAGGTGAAACGATTGCCTTAGTTGGTCATACGGGCTCTGGAAAAAGTTCCATTATGAACTTGTTATTCCGCTTCTATGACCCATCAAAAGGCAAAATTACCATTGATGGCATTGATATCACCTCTGTTCCTCGTCAAACGATGCGTGAACATATGGGAATAGTGCTACAGGATCCTTACTTATTTACAGGTACGATTGCTTCAAATGTCGGCTTAAACAACCCTAATATATCATCCGAAAAAATAGAAGCTTCTTTAAATGCTGTAGGAGGCGAACGGGTTTTATCGAACTTACCTAATGGTTATGATGAGCCAGTGATTGAGAAGGGTAGTACGTTATCCTCAGGGCAACGTCAGCTGATTTCGTTTGCGCGGGCACTTGCCTTCGATCCAGCGATTTTAATTTTAGATGAAGCGACATCGAATATTGATACGGAAACGGAAGAAATTATTCAGCATGCAATGGATGTCCTGAAAAAAGGACGAACAACATTTATTATTGCCCATCGACTGTCTACGATTAAAAATGCCGATCGTATCCTTGTACTTGATCGAGGACAAATTATAGAGAATGGCACGCATGATGAACTGCTAGCACTTGGCGGTATTTATAACAAAATGTATCAAATGCAAGCGAATTCCTTACAATAAAACCTATGGAAAGCCCCACTTCATAAAAGTGGGGCTTTGTCATTACAAGGATATACATACATTAAAAGTGTCGTAATATCTGATTGAAAATAGATAACTTAAAAAGCATTTAAATGGTTTTACAATAAAAATTTTATTGGATAGTCGGCGTTGAATGCAGACAGGGTTAATTGAATTTTGAAAAGCCTATTTTGGATTAACCTTTCTCCAAAATAGGCTTTTCTTTTTATGCGTTTAACAAAAAATAATAGCTAGTTGAATGATTATTAAGCGATAGTAGTGACGGATTAATAAAGGTAAAACAATTTAGTTTAAAATTAAATAGTTTAATGTTAAACTATTTGGGAATGAAAGAAAAGGAGATGTGTTAGCGATGGGTAAACTACAAGACAAAGTGGTTATCATTACTGGGGGAGCAGGCGGTATCGGTAGTGGGATGGCAAAAGCAATGGCAAAGGAAGGGGCTGTCGTTACAATTGTTGATTTAAATGCAGAGGCGGGTGAGGTAATGGCAAAAGAATTGCAAGAAATCTCACCAAAATCTATGTTTTTGCAGGCAAATTTAATGGAACGCGATCAATTACCAAAAATTATTGATACAGTCGTAGAAAAATACGGTAAACTAGATGTGCTAGTTAATAACGCTCATGCTGCGAAACAAGTTACAATAGAAGAAACAACACAAGCAGATCTTGATTTATCGTTTGGGACAGGTTTTTATCCAACCTTCTATTTAATGCAAGCAGCACTCCCACATTTAAAAGAAACGAAGGGCAATATTATTAACTTTGCATCTGGGGCAGGTATTCAAGGCCATGAGACACAGGCAGCTTATGCCGCAGCTAAGGAAGCAATCCGCGGTATTTCTCGTGTTGCCGCAAATGAATGGGGACGTTTTGGTATCAATGTCAATATCATTAGTCCACTTGCGGATTCACCAGGTGTACAGGCATGGGCAAAAGCACAACCAGAATATTATGAAGCGGTTAGAAGTAAAATTCCACTTGGTCGTTTTGGTGATATTGAGCAAGATATCGGTCGAGTAGCTGTTTTCTTAGCTTCTGACGATTCCCAATACATCACGGGTCAAACGATTATGGTGGATGGAGGTTCACTAATGCTTCATTAGTTCTCGGCGTTCGAGGAGGATTTTTTTGAAACAGACAAATATTTTTAAACTCATTCATATGATTGAACAGGTGAATAATGCCAATATTATACGCTTTACAAAAGCGTTTCCATATCCTTTAGGAATTTCACCGATTTTAGTGTTAAACGAGCTACATGTTAAAGGCCCTCAAAAACAAGCAGAATTAGCTGAAACCATTGGCTATACGAAAGGTGCTATGACAAGCATTGCAGAAAAATTGGTTAAGCTTGGATTAGCGGAAAGACTTTATGATCCATCTGACCGTCGCACCATTCGCTTGCAAATTACGGAAGAGGGGAAAGTAGCTTTGGCGAAGGCTCAATCCATCGGGAAAGAGGTCTTTGTACAGCTTTTTGAAGTATTAGATGACAAGGAAATTGCCCAATATTTGCTGATTCAAGAGAAATTAGTACAGGGAATTCAACAGAAAAATGACTAGCTAATTATCAACTCGCCTCTAAGAAATTTTATAGAGGTGAGTTGATTTTTTGCTGGATATTTATATTAATGTCATAGGTGGTGGAAGTCTATGGCTTTGAACGGATAGGATACTCAAACTGAAGGATAGAACTCAATATGTGAAGGATAAAACGGGAAAACTAGTGGATAGAGCGCACCTTTTGCCCGATAGAATGGCTTTGAACGGATAGAATTACTCAAAGTGAAGGATAGAACTCAATATGTGAAGGATAGAACAGGAAAACTAGTGGATAGAGCGCACCTTTTGCCTGATAGAATGGCTTTGAACGGATAGGATATCCAAACCGAAGGATAGAATTCAATATGTGAAGGATAAAACGGGAAAACTAGTGGATAGAGCGCACCTTTTGCCCGATAGAATGGCTTTGAACGGATAGGATACTCAAAGTGAAGGATAGAACTCAATATGTGAAGGATAGAACAGGAAAACTAGTGGATAGAGCGCACCTTTTGCCCGATAGAATGGCTTTGAACGGATAGAATACTCAAAGTGAAGGATAGAACTCAATATGTGAAGGATAGAACAGGAAAACTAGTGGATAGAGCGCACCTTTTACCCGAATAGAATCACTCTAAACAGATAGGGCCCCCGAACTCAATATTTTGTTTAAAATCTAATTGTAAAATAGTTGAATTTATTGAAAATTGTCCAGCTTCATTTTATAATCAAGATACGGTTCTATTATAGAGACAATCGAGGTGTGAAATGACATTAAAAACATTGGATAACTCATTAGAGGTTTTAAAATATTTTAATAAAGAAAATCCTACATGGGGTGTGCGTGAATTAGCAAAGGAGATGAATATTAGTCATTCTATTATTTATCGAATTTTAGTTACATTCGAGAGTCATGGATTTCTGATTCAAAATCCTGAGACAAAAAAATATGAATTAGGGCTTCGTTTTTTAGAGTATGGTCAGATGGTGAAAGATAAATTAAATCTTTCTGATTTTGTTTTGCCAATTATGAAAAATCTTGCAGAAACCATTAAAGAGTCGGTATTTCTAACTTGGCTAGATGGCAAAGATGGCGTCACCGTGGAAATAGCTGAAGGCTCTCAAACAATTAAGTTTTCGGTATCAATGGGCACACGAACACCACTACATATTGGGGCTTCTTGTAAAGTCATCATGGCCTATCTACCTGAGGATCGGAAGAAGGAGATTATGGAGCATGGTATGAAAAGATTAACCCCAGAAACGATTACTGACCCCGAAGAAATGATAGCCGATTTAGAAAAAATTCAACAACAAGGCTGGTGCTTCTCGACGGGGGAATATGCTCATTCTGTTTTTGGGCTTGGTGTACCTCTTTTTAACAGCAAAAAAGAAGTAATTGCTTCTTTAACGATTGCAGGACCTATTTATCGTAAACCAACAGAGGAAAAGTTACCTGAAATGGTGAATGTTCTTCAATATGGAGCGATGAATATTCAACGTTATTTCGATCAGTATAGCTTTAAGCTGTATCATGAATAAGCTTGAAACAAGGCTCAAGATAGTTAATATCTATCTTGGGCCTTTGCTCTGATTTCCTTCATGAACGATACAGCCGTGTCTATTTCTTCAAACGTATTAAAATAATGTGGGGAAAAACGAGCCATTTGACTAATCTGATTACGTTCCATAATGGTATTGGCCATAAATGTGCCAGCCTCAATAATGACCCCACGTTCTGCTAATTCATTCGTTAGCTCATCTGGAGAAATCCCTTCTATATTAAACGGCGTAATGGATAATCGATGTGCACTATTTTGTGGACCATATAACACAATACCTGGGATGGTTGAGAGCTGTTCTACTAAATAGTTTGTTAATTGTTGTACTCTTTCATAAATAGAGTGAATACCAATAGCGTTGGCATAGTCAATCGCTGCTCCCAATCCCAAAATACTTGGGATGATTGGACAGCCTGGCTCAAAACGTTTCGCTGTTTCTAAAAAAGAATACTCATCGTTTTGATAATCCCACTGGGTACTACCCCAGCCAATCATAATAGGTGTGAGTGCTGGGATAAGCGCTTGGCGCACATATAAAATACCTGAACCCTCAGGGCCGCGCAACCATTTTCGGCCACAGGCAACTAAAAAGTCACAGCCAAGCTCTGCAACATGTATCGGTGTTAAACCAACAGTTTGATTGGCATTAATCAATGTTAATACATGGTGTTGCTGTGCCAGCTGACAAATTTCCTTGGCGGGCTGGAGTGCACCAGCAGCATTGGACATATGGGCAAAGGCAATCAATCTTGTGTGTGGCGTGATGAGTTGCTCCAGCTCTTGTAAATCTACTAGATACTCCGCATTAGTTTTCAAAACTTTTAACTGAACACCTTGTTGCTGAAGGGCAAGCCAAGGCACATAGTTACTTAACATTTCTGTATCGAGCACAATGACCTCATCACCTTGTTCCCATTGCAAGCCCCCTGCTATATAATTAATAGCCATTGAACCGTTTGGCACAAAGGCAATTTCTTCTTTTTTGGCGCCGATAAATAATGCGCTTTTCTCTCGTATACGCTCTACCTGTGCATATATTTCTTGACGAAAAGAGGGTAAGTAGGGACCAATACTCGCTTGTTTTTGAAGATAGCTAGTCATTACATCCACTACTGGCTGGGGCATGGCAGAAGCAGCAGCCGTGTTTAAATAAATATAGTGCTCTAGTAGCGGCATATCTTTTTGTATTTTCATCATATTTAACATTGTGCGCACCAGCCTTATAAAATGATTAATTCTTTCGAATAGGTCATTAAATTCTTATAACCATTTTCTGTAACAATTAAATTATCCTCGATACGAACACCGCCGACATCCTGAACGTAGATACCTGGCTCCACTGTAAATGCCATACCAGGTTTTAATACTAGCTGATTATGCTGCATGATATAAGGTTCCTCATGTGCACTTAAACCAATACCATGGCCAAGTCGGTGTGTGAAATTGTCACCATAGCCTGCGGCGTGAATAATGCCTCTTGCTATAGCATCGATGTCATGTGCTGTCATGCCTGGTTTGATCGCTTCTATTGCCGTTTCATTGGCTTGTTTAACAATGCTGTAAATCGTTTTTAAAGTTGGAGAAATCTCCCCTAAAGCTACCGTTCTAGTCATATCTGCCACATAGCCCTTATAAATGGCCCCAAAGTCGATGACGATCAATTCGCCTGTCTCTATTTTTTTCATGCTTGCTCTGCCGTGGGGAAGCGCTCCTCGGTAACCTGATGCCACAATGGTTCCAAAAGGTGTTCCCTCTGAACCACGTCGTCTCATTTCATATTCTAATTGTGCAGCGACTTCCATTTCTGAAACACCAGCTCGTATCGTTGGCAATGTTGCTTCAAGACTTTCTTCTGCAATTTGTACAGCCTGTCGCATCAAGGCTATTTCATGATGCTCTTTTTTCATACGGAGTTCACGAATGGATTCACCGATGTCACATAAATTGTTATATGTAAGGTGTTCGATTGCTTTTTGTTCCTTTACGTGCATCGTGTCAAATTCCACACCAAGTGTTTGCGACGCTCCCAGCTCTTTTTTTAATTGCCAGATGGCCTGTGTCGGTCCCTCTTCATCTGAATAAGATACGATAGCATTCGCACACTCCGTATCAACTTTTGTTAGTTCTACTTGTGGTACTAGAAAATATAATTGATTGTTAGCCGTGATAGCCACTAACGTTAAGCGTTCACTTTGCTTTAACTGGAGACCTGTAAAATAAGACATATTCGACCCAGGTACAAGGATCGCCACATCAATTTGCTGTTGCTGCATATAGGAAACTAGTTTCTCTCTTCTATTTTGAAACATAGGGTCATTCCTCCTAAAATAAGTTATATTAATTGTTTCTATTATAGATACAGTGTATCTTAAAATTATATATTAATAATAATGAATTTTCAATAAATAAAGTGAATGTCAGCCTAATAGGTGGCTCTAATAGGAAGGGAATTTACAAATGAGGGAATAGTATGCTGTTAATTTAGTAAATACTAGTGTACGTCTTTTTTTCGTCCATTATGCATATAAGTAGACTAGATAAACTTTTTTCCAACTTAATACGTCAAAAAGAGGGGCAAAATTGTTAAGCAAGAAAGGACTAATGTATGGAAAAAAATATGAAACGCTCAAAAGAGAAAAAGAGCAAGAAAAAATTATGGCTGTGGATAGTCGGTAGCCTACTAGCAATATTTTTAATTTTTATAGGTGCTGCTTACTTTACCATCCAAAAAACTATGAATAAAATAAATACACCACTTATTCAAACAACGGATGCTGCACAACTCGAAGAAAAAACAGTGATCAAAAAAGAACCATTCTCGGTTCTCATGCTTGGGGTCGATGAACGAAAAGATGATAGCGGCCGTTCCGATACTATGATTGTGATTACTGTGAATCCTGAAAAACAGACAATGAAAATGCTTAGTATTCCCCGTGATACACGTACAGAAATTATTGGTCATGATACCATTGATAAAATTAATCATGCCTATGCCTTTGGTGGCGTTCCGATGGCTGTAGATACAGTGGAAAATTTTCTAAATATACCTATTGATTATTATGTGTTTATTAATATGGAGGGTTTTCTACAAATTATTGACACGCTTGGGGGCGTAACCATCAATAATGATATGGATTTAACTTTTGATGAATATCATTTCCCAGAGGGAGAAATTACGTTAGACGGTAATGAGGCACTGATTTTTTCACGTATTCGTTACGAAGATCCGCGCGGTGATTTTGGTCGCCAAATTCGTCAGCGCCAAATTATTGAAGCTGTAATGAAAAAAGCTTCTACACCATCTACGTTATTAAAAGCAACAGATATGCTGAATGTTCTAGGTGATAATGTGCGTATGAACTTTTCTGTCAAGGATCTTATTCAGCTGCAAGGTCTTTATAAAAAGATGGATGCAGATATTGAACAGTTGTCATTTGACGAGGGGGATGGTCAAAGGATTAACCATATTTGGTACTACATTCCGAATGAGACAGAGCTTGAAGAAATACAAACGGATTTAAAAAATCATTTACAAAAAAGTAAGTAAGTTAGCTACAACTTTGGGCCATGAAGGGAGGGAGATGAATGAATGGGAGGACCCAGGTGCTTAGGTATACAGCACTGAATCATTGCATGCAAAGCTATGTACCTAAACGTAAAGTGCGAAAAAATCCAGTCCAATCAGCGATAAGAGGCCTACAAGTATTGTGTTTAAAATTGTTTATGTAAGAGATAAAAAATCATTCAGGTAGGGCGCATGCCTAGTTGAATGATTTTTTTATGGCTTCATCAATCATTTTCCAATATTTCTTGAAATATCAGAAAATTAAGTGTATACTGACATTAGAAATGGTTAAAGGAGTGATTGTGATGATTATAGGCACAATTTTATTAGCATTTGCATTACCAGTGGGTATCGTATTAGCAGCAGATTTATTAAACGAGCAGCGTCACTCTACTACACTATCTAACCATTCATAATGACCAAACAACTAAAACGTTCATTTTTAGACAATGCTACCTTGTAGCCTTGTCTATTTTTTATGTTATTTCAGCAGGTATCACAGGTTCATTTTTACTCGTCAGCATGAAAAAATCTGGACGCAATTATACGAAAGCTTAGTCGATAAATTGGAAACTATTTATGTGATTCATTCGTCAATAGTATAGAGAAAATGTTATACTATATAAAAAAACAGTATCGGGGAATGAGCATGCAAGAGGAAAAAACATCTAATTTTAAAAAAGAAATACTATCCTACATTAAAATTATTGTCATTACAGCAGTTGTCGTTTTTGGCTGTAAGCAATTTTTATTTGCGCCGATCAAAGTGCAGGGAGCATCGATGTATCCGACGTATCATGATAAGGATATTATTATTGTAAGTAAAACAAGTAAAATCGAACGTTTCGATCAAATTGTTTTCCAATCACCTGTAGAGGATGAGTTATATATTAAACGTGTAATTGGTCTTCCAGGAGATAAAGTCGAAATGAAAGATGATGTATTGTATGTCAATGGCAAAGCGTACAAAGAAGATTATGTCAATCGCCAAACAGAGGATCCTAATCAATTACGCATTACGGAAAACTTTACGTTGGAACAATTAGTGAATGAACAAGAAGTGCCAAAGGGAATGTTTTTTGTGCTTGGTGACAATCGCCTAAAAAGTAGTGATAGTCGCCATTATGGTTTAATTTCCGAGGATGCAGTTTACGGTGAATCAAAATTAATACTATATCCATTTAGCCATTTTCATATTGGTTCAAAATGATGAAAAAGAGGTCACTCCCTTGAGTAGCCTCTTTTTAATTTTGGGGTAAATCTGTACAGCTTTTATACGTGGGATAATAGACACAAATTCTTGAGTTTTCAACGGTTTCTTTAATGGGCGACGGCCTACTTTTTGCTGGAGAATGGATTGCTGGTTCTTCAATCGTGAACTCTTCTACTACTAATTCTACGCCATAAAATAGTATTAAAAAATAGCAAACAAATCCTACTATGCGCAAACAATCACCTCTTAAAATAGTTATTGTATGTTAATATGTATGGTCAAATTCGTCGAAATATAAGCAGAAATTCAAAATTTTCTCTCGATTCCACGGTTTTATGATGGCGTTCATTCTATGAAAAAAATCTATTGTCAATGAAATTTTGATGTGCTACTATAGCTAAAGTAAATATTTGATCTGTATAACCTCAATAATATGGATTGAGGGTCTCTACCAGGAACCATAAAATCCTGACTACAAAACTTTGCTTCATTTTTGTAGTCAGGATTTTTTTATTATGTTTTAAAAGAATCTCCTATAAAAATGGAAGTGTAATGAAAGGGAGATTACGATGAATTGGAGAGTTTATATTCTTGCAGTGACAACCTTCGCAGTAGGGTTAGTTGAATTAATTGTTGGTGGAATCCTGCCAAATATTGCAGAGGATTTACATGTATCATTAGCAACAGCAGGACAATTAATCACAATTTTTGCACTGGTTTATGCGATTTCTGCGCCAGTCCTACTATCCTTGACAGCCAAGGTGGAACGGAAGCGCTTATTCCTTATTTCTTTATTTATTTTCACGTTAGGGAATCTAATGACCTTCTTTAGTACAACGTTCATCATTGTGCTAATTGCTCGTATTTTCACAGCGATGAGTACAGCGTTAGTCATCGTATTATCATTAACGATTACTACTAAAATCGTAGAGCCCCGCCACCGTGCCAAAGCATTAGGGCTTGTTTTTATGGGCGTAAGTTCCGCGCTTGTAATCGGTGTGCCAATGGGTATTTTTATTACAGAAGCGTTTGGCTGGCGTGCTGTATTTTTAGGTATTAGTATCCTGTCAACGATTTCAATGGTTTTAATTGCCTTATTGCTTGAAAAAATGCCAATCGGAGAAGTAGTGCCACTGAAGGCACAAATCAAATCATTGGCGAATTTGAAAATCCTAACAGCACAGTTAACTACGCTGTTTATGTTAGCGGGTCATTACATGCTCTACGCTTATTTAACACCATTCTTAGTAGAAGCATTTGATCTGAGTGCCTCATGGATTAGTATTTGCTACTTAATTTTCGGTATTGCCTCTGTTAGCGGGAACGCTATAGGAGGCTGGGTGAGTGATAAAATTGGCACAAGCAAGGCTATTATTTTAATCGTCTCTGCCTTTGCCATTGTGTTATTTACTATTCCTTATACAGTTATTGCCCTGCCACTGTTTTTAGTATTTACGGTTTTATGGGGGGCGTTGAGCTGGGCTTTGACACCACCATTACAAAATTATTTAATTCAGGCAGATCCTCAATCATCTGATATTCAGCAAAGCTTAAATACAGCTGCCCTGCAAATCGGGATCTCCATCGGATCAGCAGTAGGAGGCGCTATGTTTGCTTGGACAGGGTCCGTTATGCACTTAGCAAGCTTTGGTACGATTCTAGTTCTCGGTGCATTAGCTTGTGCCATCTTCTCTATTAAAAGAGCACCTCTTGGTCAGGAGCAGCACGTAGATTATTCATCAGCACATCATAACTCGTAATAGAACAACTGCCTGTAAGGTATTGGGAAAGCCGTCCCAATACCTTTTTTTGAATCTATTTTCGAATCGTTTCAAAAATTAAATTCTCTATGGTTTCTTAGCATACTCCAATTCTCTATGGAATAGATTGTTGTAGTTAATGAATTTACAGACTTGAGGAGTTTGAGATTTAAGTGTAAATACTACTTTTTAAAGGAAACCTTCAAATCTTGTAAATGGAAGGAGAACCCAATGACTGAATATCATCAACAATCATCTGCTGAAGTCATGAAAATATTGAACGTCACCACACAAGGCTTGACCGATGATGACGTCAAAAAAAGACAACAAATCTATGGCTATAATGTATTAGAGGAAGGGAAAAGAACAAGTACATGGGCTGTTTTCATGGGTCAATTTAAAGATTTATTGGTCATTATTTTACTCGTTGCGGCCTTCGTTTCCTTTCTACTAGGAGAAGTGGGAAGCACCATTGTGATTATGATCGTGGTCATTTTAAATGCTATTTTAGGCACGGTGCAGCATGTGAAGGCAGAGCAGTCACTAGATAATCTGAAAGCATTGACCTCTCCGATTGCCAAAGTCATGCGTAATCATCAACTAGTGGAGATTTCTTCTGAAGAAATTGTGGTAGGCGATCTTCTGATGTTGGAGGCAGGCGACTACATCAATGCGGATGGCAGGCTACTGGAAAGCCATAATTTACACATCAATGAAAGCTCGCTCACAGGCGAATCGATTGCTGTAGCAAAAAGTACGGACCCTATTCGGAAAAATAATGTAACGATTGCGGATAAGAAAAATATGGTGTATTCAGGAAGCTTTGTGACTAATGGACGTGGCATCGTGATGGTTACTGCGATCGGGATGCAGACCGAAATCGGAAAAATTGCGAATTTACTCGATACGGCCAAGGAGAAGAAAACACCATTACAAATTAGTCTTGATCAATTCGGTGAAAAATTAGCACTAGGCATTACCCTAATTTGTTTAGCTATTTTTACGATTGACCTTATTCGAGGAAGGGCCTTAGTGGAATCCTTTATGTTTGCTGTATCCCTTGCTGTTGCAGCGATCCCAGAGGCATTGAGCTCCATTGTGACCATTGTATTAGCTTTTGGCACCCAGAAAATGGCGAAGGAAAATGCGATCATCCGCAAGCTTTATGCTGTTGAAAGCTTAGGAAGTGTATCGGTTATTTGCTCTGATAAAACGGGTACCTTAACCGAAAATAAAATGGTCGTACAGGAAGTTTTCGTCGACCAGAAAAAGATTCCACACGATTGGCTGAATCCAACGAACCCAGTGGAAAAAGAGCTGATGGTAAAAGCGCTTCTATGTAGTGACGCTGTCGAGCGTGAGCAAAAAGAAATTGGTGACCCTACAGAAATTGCCCTCGTGAAATTAGGGAAACAATATGGTTTAGATGAATTGACAGTTCGCGAGCAATATCCTCGACTGGCTGAAATTCCATTTGATTCAGCGAGAAAGCTCATGAGTACTGTTAATCAGATGGACAAGCAACCTATCATGATTACTAAAGGGGCTTTAGATGTACTTTTACCAAAAGTGACACGAATCAAAACAACAACTGGTATTTTTGAGATGACTGCGCAGCATCGCCAGAAAATTGAAGCAGTGAATCGTGATTTTTCTATGAATGGTTTAAGGGTGTTAGCTATTGCTTATAAGGAGGTATTGCCTCTACAAAAAGTCGATACAAGAGCTGAACGAGATTTAATCTTTGTTGGCTTAGTAGCGATGATGGACCCTCCAAGAAAAGAGTCGAAAGAGGCTGTGGAAAGCTGTATAAAAGCAGGTATTAAGCCCGTCATGATTACAGGGGACCATAAAATTACAGCAACAGCTATCGCTCAACAAATTGGTATTTTACAAAATCCAGCAGAAGCTATAGAAGGACATGCACTCGAAGGTTTAACCGATCAAGAGCTACAAGAAAAAATACATGATTATTCTGTGTATGCTCGTGTTACACCAGCACAAAAAATTCGAATTGTCAAAGCCTGGCAGGATAAAGGGCATGTTGTCGCCATGACAGGGGATGGTGTCAATGATGGGCCAGCCCTGAAACAAGCCGATATTGGTGTAGCAATGGGCGTGACAGGCACAGAGGTTGCGAAAGATGCCTCGTCCATGATTTTAACTGATGATAATTTTTCGACGATTGTCAAGGCAATTGCCAATGGTCGTAGCATCTATACGAATATTAAAAATGCGATTCTGTTTTTATTATCAGGAAATGCGGGTGCTATTTTTGTCGTGTTATATGCCACTGTTTTAGGCTTACCTGTTCCTTTTGCACCTGTGCATCTATTATTCATTAACCTATTGACAGATAGTCTACCAGCAATCGCAATCGGTTTAGAGCCAAATAATAAGAAAACAATGAAGGACAAGCCTAGAAATATCCATACTCCTTTATTAAATAAAGCCTTTACAACACAAGTAGTGCTTGAAGGTATATTAATCGCCATTTCCACCATTATTGCGTTTCAAATCGGTTTATCGACAGGTGATACGTTAACAGCCAGCACAATGGCCTTTACCACATTATGCCTATCAAGATTAGTGCATGGCTTTAACTCCAGATCCAAACAATCAATCTTTGCTATTGGCGTATTTTCGAATAAATATACTTGGCTTGCCTTTATCATCGGTGTATTTAGCTTACACATTGTCTTGTTTATGCCAATGCTCACAACAGTTTTTGAGGTAGCTCCATTAACGACAGCTCAGCTAGGCTTTATTTATAGCTTATCGGTATTACCATTCCTAGTGAACCAATGGTATAAGCTACTGTTCGTGAGAAATCGATAGTAGGTCAAAAAAGAAGCTTCCGTTAGATAAAACGGATGCTTCTTTTTAGCTTTGAGGTGCTACTATCCAACCTTTACGCTTACTGAGGTCAATCAATTTTGCCCCTAATAGTGCATAACGCATATGAAGTTCACCATATTTAGTTAAGTGGAGCTTTTTTACTGACAAATCCAGTGCTTGGCTTACAGCAATTAAAGATGAGGCAATATTCATGGATAAAATAGCACTAATTTCGCCATCATTAATAGCCGATTTTCCACGAAGATCCGTTAGTTTCATCTTACTGTACTCGATTGCTGTAGTGGGTGCCAACATGCCATTTTCCTTTAATAATAATGTCAACTGCTTATTTTCCTCTTTTAAACATTGAATAAACTCCAAGATCATGATTTTTAAATGTTTATCACGTGTATGCTTAAAAAAGGCATGGCTTGAAGCAATATAGCTTTGATTGACACCAAGCTGTGACCAAAGCTTGAAAATTTCCTTAAATTGTAACGATGCTAGATTGTCCTTTATCATTATGGCACTTCCTAACTCTTAGTTTATCTAAGATTAGGATGGACAGGAAATGACATTCTATTCATCTTTTACAATAAAAGTTTACTAACGAGCCTTTAATAATAGGTGCCATAAGGAGACATGTGAGGATTAGGGTAGCGATATGGATAAGGGTATGGACATGGCTTCATGTAGTGCTGCGGCATTGTTTGTTTTGACGGAGTTTGATCGGTTGCTGACTGGACACGATGACAGCCTTTTGGTGGTCCGATATAAGTGGATGGAACAATCGGTGCAATTGTTTTCTTCCATTGTTCTTCATCTAAACAATACGTATGCGCCATAATATTTGCTGGTGTAAATTTCAAGATATCGGAACCTAAAATGACCTCTGGCGTTGGTGCATCAAAAATCGCAAGTAAATGAGTATTATCTTCTGTTGCTATTTCATAATGCCACCAGCCCTGCGGTATATTGGCAACTTGCCCAGGTCTAATGGGATAGTTTTGTATTTTCTTTGTAAAGGGATTCAAGATGGAAACCGTCGCTGCCCCAGCGATACAATAGACGAGCTCAGCGGCATTTTGATGGTAGTGTGGCTCAACGATATTTTCTTTACTCAAAAAAATATCGAGTAAAGATGTATTTTCTACTGTATTTAATTGTTCCACACTAAGAATATTAATGTAATTTTGTGAATCCTTTTTAAAAAGCGTACTTTTATTAACATCAAAAGTGAATTCTGTAGAGGGAGAGGTATAGTCGATATTTGAGCTAATACTTACATCCTTTCTCATGAAAGTGGGATATTCATCATCATAGATTATGTTTCAACAGCATATAGGCTTACACAGATGCCTAGAGAGCAGCTACGGAACGTATCTTTTTAAAAATTAGCTAAAATTACCACCTCTAATTAAGAATGTATGTACGTGTAAAGAAAAGTAGATATTTGTTCTTTTTATATAAAGTATTGTAAATGTGTAAAAGGCATATGCAGAGCTGTAAAGGGGCGTTCAACAGGAAAGAATCGGTAGCGTCACCAAATCGTCCATATGATGTAGATAGAGAAATCAGGTGCCATTACAAAAAGGTGTGTAAAAATCATCAACATAACAGGTGAATCTTTTACTTTACAAGGCAAGAGGGGTGTACGTTTCCTATAAACAATATTTTAGCCATGCTGCCCATTTTACAGCGAGAGTCTAAGGTCATAAAAGATATTTTTTATATTGATGTGGAATGTTTTTATATGGAGTAGTTATAGTATTCTATGGATATTATAACTGCTCTTTTTTTACCTATACACCTCTTCTATGATTCACCTATCCAATCATGAAATTTACACTGCTCTTATAGGGCATAGAAGGAATCTAGATAAACAAAATACCGTTCTTATTACTGTAAAACTGATGCACTTGATCCACAATCTATTAGCAGGCGGCCTTTTTAAAACAGTCGCTGGCTATTTTAATTTCCTAGATTACATATAAACCGACCCTTCCAATCCCTCCTTTTACAGCCCTCCTAATTTTCTATAAGCAACTACATCACTGACTGTATCTGCCACTGATGCCTTGATGGGGTTAATTGGAAATATTATGAATTACTGTGAGTTATTTATGGTTTGAAAGTTCTGTTTTTTATACAATTACTAGGAAAATAGATTTAATCTATTTTTCATAAATTGATACAAATTATCAATATTTCAGAATATTTAAATATTCCGATTCTCGAATTAGTTCCATTGTGATAAATTGGAAATATCACACTAAACTGAAAAGTGTGACAATTAAAGGAAGAGGAGGAAATGAGATTTGAAAAATTTTAAGTTTATGAAGTTTTTAAGTAGTATTCTAGTTTTCGTTATGGTGCTTTCTCTATTAGTTCCATTGTCGAGTGCTAGTGCTGAAGAATCGAAACCATTCAAGCAAGATAGTCAAAGTGAAAGTATAATTCAACTAAAGGCGGCTATTGCTGAACAGCTAAGCTTGTCTAAAGATGGTCCAACCCTCCATGAAAGCTTAGAAAATGTATCAGGCAATCAAAAGGTTGCAGTCATCGTTCATTTATCCGAAAAGCCTGTTGCATTAGAGCAAGGAATAAGTGAAGTCAAAGGCCGAAAATTCTCTAATGCCCAAGCAAAAGAAGTTCGTTCCAATGTAAAAGTACAACAAGCAGAAGTTAAAAAAGAGTTAGCTATTAAAAATGTGGAGATGACTCAAGGTTACACATTTGATACTGTTTTAAACGGTTTTGCAGCAACTGTGAAGGCAAAGGATCTCCCAAAACTGCTTACAGTTGATGGAATTACATTAATTGAACCTGATGCAATTGTTTACGCATCAGAAGATAATACGATGAAATCATCGGAACTTATGAAGAAAGATTCAGTAGAAGCTCAAATGAATACAAGTAATTCTTTCCTTGGTATCGAACAGCTTTGGAAGGAAGGAATTGAAGGACAAGGAATAAAAGTAGCAGTATTAGATACTGGTATTGATGCAGATCACCCGGAGTTTGCTGGAATTTATAAAGGCGGAAAAAACTTTATTCCAAATTCTTCTACTTACACGAAGCCTCGAGCAGATAACGATGCATCGGAAACATTACCTTCAGAGCGTCCAGTCGGGACACCTGAATTTAATGAAAAAGGAAGCTCGTTCTATACTTCTCATGGTACACATGTTGCTGGAACAATTGCAGCAATCGGCGCTAACGAATTTGGTATTAAAGGAATTGCGCCAAAAGTAGACCTTTATGCTTACCGTGTTCTTGGAGCATACGGAAGTGGAGCTACATCTGGTATTGTTAAAGCAATTGAAACTGCTGTAAAAGAAAAAATGGACGTTATCAACCTTTCACTTGGCGGGGGAGCCAATTCTGAAACGGATGCTGGTTCTTTTGCTATTAATAATGCAATGATGGCTGGAACAATCGGAGTAGTTGCAACAGGAAACTCTGGTCCAAATCGCGGAACAATGGGTACTCCTGCAACAGCTCGTTTAGGCATTGCTGTTGGTAACACAACAAATCCTGAAACAATGTATAACGGGGAAGTGAATGTTACAGTTGGCAATTACAACTTAACAAAACAGCTTCCATTAATGGGAACGACTTTTGGGAAAGATGTAGCAAAACAGCTTCAAGGAGAATTTGACCTAGTTGCTGTTCCTGGAAACGGAGAAGTAAAAGACTTTGAAGGAATTGATGTAGAAGGGAAAGTGGCATTGATTTCCCGTGGCGGTATCGCATTTGTTGATAAAATTGCGAATGCAAAGGCAAATGGAGCTGTCGCAACAATAATTCATAACTTTGCTGGCGGAACAAATGCACCGGACATTTCAGGCACATTCCTTGGTGATTCATTTGAATTTCTGCCAACATTCGACATGTCTCAAACGGATGGTAATGCAATTCGCGCTGCATTAGCAGGCGGAACTGGAAAAGTAAGTTTTAGTAAATTCGCTTCCACAAAGACACTTGGGGATGAGGTAAACTCTTCCAGTTCGCGCGGACCATCTACACCAAACTTTGATATTAAACCAGATGTAAGTGCACCTGGAACAAATATTATGTCAACGATTCCAATGTATAAAAAAGATTTCCCTGATGCAGATTATGGGGAAGCTTATGGTCGTAAAACAGGAACATCTATGGCAACACCGCATATTGCAGGTATTGTTGCATTAGTTAAACAAGCAAATCCTAGTTGGAACGCGTTCGATGTAAAAGTGGCGCTTTCTAATACAGCACAGGTTTTAGATACAACAAAATACGATGTGTTTTCTCAGGGTGCAGGGCGTGTAAATGCTTATGCAGCGGCTCATCCAGAAATTCTTGCCTATGCACTTGATAGCGCAATTTTGGATGGTACGGGTGCAGTTACAGAAAACTTGAAAGGGACAGTTACTTTCGGTCCACAATCATTGAAAGATCAGGATATTTCTGTAACGAAACAAGTTTTAGTAAAAGATATTAAAGGGAACGGCGGCAATTATAACGTATCGATTGATGTGACAAAAACATTTGGTGATGCAACTGTTACAGTAGATCAGCCGACATTTAATCTAGTTGGTGAGCAAGTGTTAAATATTACATTAACTGCTTCACAAGCTACGGCACCAAATGGCTCTGAAATATTAGGGTATATTTATATCAATGGAGGATCTACAGAAATTTCATTACCATTTGCAGCTGACTTAGGTGGCGAGGCAGTAACGGAAATTAAAGATTATAAGATTACAGAAACAGACCTATCCTTTAACGGCGATGGAGTGAAAGATTCAGCTGTACTTTCATTCACATTAACTGGAGACGTAACAACTAACTATATCGAGCTTTGGGATATTATGAATCCTGAAGGTGGAGAATACGAAGACGGCTACATTGGTTATCTACATGCAGGTACTGCGCTAGGAAAAGGCTCTTATACGCTAAATGTTGGTGGGCAGTACAAACCATGGGGATCAGAACCTGCCACAACGATTCCAGATGGCCTGTATACAATTGACTTCACTGGTCTTGCAGCATCAGGAGCAGTTTCCGATTATGTTGGGCCAATTGTTGTGAAAACAACTAAACCAGAAATTACAGGTTCAGTAGCTAATGGTGTCGCTACAGGACAGGTAACAGATAAGTATATCGACTACAATGAAGAGTTAGATTTATATGATTTAAATTATAATTTAAATGATAAATTAAAAGCTTCCTATATTTCGACGATAAATGGTGAAGTACAAGCACCAGTTCCTTTTGAATTAAATCAAGACGGTAGCTTTACATTCCCAGTAACAGCAGAAACTAATGCTGTATCAGTAAAAATTACTGACGCTGCCGGAAATGTTGGTGAAGCAAAGATATATGAAAATGAAGTAGTAACAGCACTTTCTGTAAATCCAACTGAGCTAGACCTAAAAGCTGGAGAAACTGCACAACTGACGGTAACAGAAACGTCAACGCCTGCAAAAGGTGATGCAACAGAGGAAGATGTAACTACAAAAGCTACTTATGTGGTTGGAGATGAAAACATTGCAACAGTAGCAAATGGATTAGTCACTGCAGTAGGTGAGGGCACGACTACTATTACTATTTCATATGGTGATAATAAAGTTACTGTAAATGTTACAGTTAAAGCACCTGTTGTAGAAGTAGTAACACTAGAAATTGACCAATCTCAGGTTGAAACTAGTATAGGTAAGGAAGTTGCCGTGAAGATTACTGAAGTAACTACTTTTGATGGGAAAACAACAGAAAAAGATGTTACAAAGCTTGCAACCTATGAAGTAGCGAATGATAAAATAGCTACTGTAAAAGCAGGGGTGGTAAAAGGAAAAGGTCAAGGTAATACGACGATTACGGTAACGTATGGTGAGCATACACTAACATTTGGTGTGTTTGTAAAGCAAGGTGATGACAACGGAAACGGTAATGGAAACGGTAATGGAAACGGTAATGGAAACGGAAACGGAAATGGAAACGGAAACGGAAACGGAAACGGAAACGGAAACGGAAATGGAAACGGAAACGGAAATGGAAACGGAAATGGAAACGGAAACGGAAATGGAAATGGAAATGGAAACGGAAACGGAAACGGAAACGGAAATGGAAATGGAAATGGAAATGGAAATGGAAACGGAAACGGAAATGGAAACGGAAACGGAAATGGCAATCATATAATAATGAAGTCACCGTGGATGATTTATAGTTAATTTCAGTTCAAGTAAAAAGAGAAATTGCACCTCGCAATTTCTCTTTTTACTATTTATAAAGAAGTTCCTTTAAAAAAATTATCTCCTACTAAACTAACTGTGACATATTCTTTCGAATTTTCTTGCCATATTTGATATAAATCAGTTCCTCTTTATTTCTCCCATTCATAGTTCACTTCTTGATCAAGATTTTTTTACCTATTCCCTAATCACAGATGATACAACATTTCCAAAAAGGGCTCACTGGCACTGATAGAATATCAATGCTAAATGGCTGCTTAGTTTTTTACAACTTTCTACTTGACAGGGATAAATTTGAGTACTTGGTCTTTTTCCAAAAATTGAACATTGCCAAGATAAGAACATTCGTTCTATTATGTATACAAACAAATGTTCTTACGTAATATAGGTAAAAGGGAAAATCATTGTGCTAATAATAAATAACAATCATTTCAAAAAATTACGAGAGGCAATGGGAGGAAACTAAGATGAGAGAACAACTGATTAAAGCTATGCAGCATAAACAATTAGTGAATATGATGTATATAGCAAAAGATGGCTCCATAACAAAAAGGCGTGTAAAAGTCATTAAAATTGTTGGTGATTCATTCCAGGCGTTTTGTTTTACAAGACATGCAAAACGTACTTTTTTGATTAGGAATGTTCTAGCTGTTATTCCTTTTGTTAGTAAGGGACGTGAAGTTATATGAATTATGAGGGTATGCCCAATAGACCAATTATGTGTATCGATATGAGATGCTTTTATGCCAGTATCGTGGCGATGTTACATGGGCTAGATGTTTTAAAAACGCCAGTTGCCGTAGTAGCAAATTTTGACCAACCAGGTAGCGTAGTGCTTGCGGCATCACCATTGATGAAAGAGAAATTTAAAATCAAAACTGGAAGTAGACGTTATGAGATACCAAAACATCCTGACATTAGATTGTTTGAGCCTAAAATGAGTTTCTTTATTCAAATGTCGATGACGATTACTAAATTAATCTCTAATTATGTACCAGTTGATGCGATACATGTGTATAGTGTGGACGAAAGTTTTGTTGATTTAACTGGCACTGAAAAGCTTTGGGGTTCACCTGAGGAAACGGCTAAGGAAATACAAAGAGCTATTCTTGACCAATTTAATATACCTAGTGCAGTAGGTATGGGACCAAATATGTTAATAGCCAAATTAGCTTTAGACCTTGAAGCAAAGAAAACAGGTTTCGCTAAATGGACATATGAAGATATTCCAAAAAAATTATGGCCAGTTCAACCCCTTTCTGAAATGTGGGGGATCGGTAAACAGATGGAAGCAAATCTAAATGCTATGGGGATACAAACAGTCGGTGGTTTGGCTAATACAGATTTAAAAGAATTAGAAAAGCGCTTTGGTGTAATGGGCAATCAACTCTATTACCATGCATGGGGAATAGATCTATCCAAATTAGGGGAGCCGTTAATAACAAACGGAGCGTTAAGTTTTGGGAAGGGCCAAATGTTGATGAGGGATTACCATACACGTAAAGAAATCTCTGTAGTACTTCTTGAAATGTGTGAGGACGTAATGAAGCGAACGCGGGATGCAGGTTATGTTGGTCGTACAATTAGTATTGGTCTTTCTTATAGTCGAAACGCTATGACCAAAGGATTCCATCGATCTAAAACAATTGCAGTACCGACAAGCGAAACACTTGTGATGTATAAAACTTGTATTGAATTACTGGATAAATATTTTACAGGTGAACCAACTCGGCAAATAGCTGTCCGAATCTCCAACCTGGAAAGAGAGCATAGTATCCAATTAGATTTATTCGATGATCGTAAGCCACAGCGTCAAATAATCGGTCCTACAATGGATGCAATACGCAACAGGTTTGGAGCTACTTCAATATTAAGAGCAGTTTCTTTCACAAAAGCTGGGACGGCTATTAAGCGCGATCGCTTAGTTGGTGGTCATTTGGCATAGGAGTGATTTATTAATGATACAAGACAGAGGTCATATTAAATGGGCGTCGATGATGTTGCCGGAGCATTTAGAGCTTCTTAGAGAGTATAAACAAGAGCATCCAGAACAGCCAAGAGAATTGACTGAGTGGGAACTGGAAGAACTACAAAAAGCAATTGATCAAGCTTTTAATCAGCAATTGCACATAAAATTAGAAGTGTGGGAGGACTACAAAATCACACAATGGACTGGAATAATTAAATCGATTAATACTAATGAACTCATACTTGAAACACTACTTATAACGAAACGTATTCCAATTCAAAGTATTCAATCAGCTCAACTGGATGCTGATTATTATGATTAAAGCCAACGAAAGACAGTTACTGCATAAATATCTTTTGTTAGAGCTAGCAGTTAAATCATTACAGGTTGACTACTGTAGATTGGAGCAGTTTAAAATGAAAACGGTATTTCTTCCAATGATGGATTCATTGCTAAAGGATCTAAGACAGGAATATTTTCACCTCAAAGGAGAACTTGCACAAAAACGTATACGAGTAGTAGGCTGGCAACTAGTAGATGAATACTTTAGTGACGTACAAGTTGCCACTGCAGGTAATGATGTAGTACTTCGTTATGCAAATCAAGCTCTGAAATCACAGGTGGAAAAATTGTTGATGCATCATATACATGTAGCTTTAAAATAAAGATTGATTAAAGAAAATTTTTCCTTCATTTATCAGCAAACGTAAAAACACTCCATTTTGAAAAAATATTGATCAAAATGGAGTTAAGTATGAGATTTTTATTTGATTAATTAAATGAGCCTTATTCAACTAAAGCTCTGTTAGTTGAATAGACAAAATTCACCTAAATTTTCAGAAGGGAGTGTTTATGCTCAATTCTTATCCTGAAATGGTTCATTATTCGTATTTGTTCTTCAGTTAATTTTTCTATGTCCCAATACATATGCATTAAACTGTATTCAAAAATTTCCTTTAATTTTATAAATAGAGGGAGTTTTTCTAACATCTCTGATGATATAGAATTTTCTTCCTGATACCCTTCAATTATTGCGTTAGATATAGAACGACCATAGTCAACAATATTACTGTTTCCTACAAATGAATATTCCATCGCACTATAGATTGGAACAGCTAAATCAAATATATAGAAGTTTTTTTCGCAATCTTGAAAATCAATCATCGTAAAATTATTATGACTATCTACCAATATGTTTTCTAACCATAAATCACCGTGTATCAAACCATAATCTGACTGTTTTTTCGGAATATCCTTTATTGAGGATAAAACCTCATCTGCAATTTCTCTAATTATATTTTCTTCTTTAGGGATATATTTCAGAAAAGCATATTCTTCATTCTCATACCAATCGTTAATGTATTTAACGGTCTCTATATTTTCAAATGTTTTTGATAGGCGATGTAAACGACCAATTTGTCGACCTAATTCTTTTAAAACCTTTGCATTCCATTGACTTCTATGCAAGTGTGCACCTGAAGCACCCTTATATAGAACAGTTAGAACTTCACTTTTTAATGTCATTTTTTCAATTAATTTTCCGTTTAATGATTGTATTATGGGGGATACTCCAAATCCTTCGCTATACAAAAAATTAGTATATTTAATTTCTTCTAACTGTTCATCATATGTTTTATAGTTTGTTATTCTTGCAAAATAGTCCCCATGTTCTGTAATACATCGAAACATTTCATTAGTCACTGATTCGACTGCCATAATATTAACTGGATAAATTTTGTTAAGTGATTCAAGTATCCTTTGTTCCATAATCTTTTACTCCTCCTTTTATCTTTAATCCCATTAGACATTGTCAAACTTGTCATTAGGATAAAAAACACTGTATATTCCCTGATTATACCATATGAAAAAATCCCTGTTATTTAACTGAATTGCAAAAATATGTAAGTCAATTTAAATACAATGGGCATCCAAACAGTTGGTGGAATAGCCCATGCAGATGTAACGGAATTAGCAAAACGCTTTAGGGAATCAATACTATTATCATGCATAAGGCATTATTTTCTACATTGGGTGAGCCAGTAGTGAGCAATGCGCTGGATGGGAGCTTGAAAAATTACAACAGACGATCACACATGCATTCGTACAACATAACGATATTATGTTAACTATATGGGAGCAGGCTAATTATGAACAATGGAGAGACACCATTCAAATGGGGCAGGGAAAACCACGCTTTGTAAGGTATTAGTGAGGCTATACAGACAGCAAAAAGGACAAATTCTTTTAAAGGATAAAGTGTTATCACCATCAAAGCGAAGTAAGCTAACCTATTTTGTCATGCAGGACCCAGACTATCCACTTTATGCGGCAAGTGTTGGGAATGAAATCATGTTAGGTCGGCAAGTAACAGAGACTCTAAGAAACAAGGCAATCGAAGCACTGGAAAATTTTTTGCTTGTCCCACTAAAGGACAGACACCCTGCATCACTATCAGGTGGAGAAAAACAGCGTGAAACACTAGCAGCAAGCAGTATTCTGTAGCTGATGCACAAATTGTACCACTGGATGAGCCTACTAGCGGGTTAGATGGGGCAAAAATGGGTGTAGCACATGGCAAATCAAAATAAATTTGTTTTTGTCATTACACATGATTAGGCTTTTATAGACATTATTTGTGATGAAGTGTTAGTTCTATAAGGAAAGGACCGTAAAAATAGCAACGTCACTCATTTGAACAATGCAAATGAGTGACGTTTACTTCAAAGCGGCAAGTTCATAACGATTTGCTCACCAATAGGGCCTATTCTTCTTTCTCCGTGGTCCACAAAGCCAACTTTGGCATATAGATGCTGGGCAGCCGTGTTTTTATGATTGACAACTAACACCACTTCGTTACATTCTTTAAATTCCTGTTTGACAAAATCAGCTAGTGCAAACATGGCCTTTTTAGCATAACCTTTACCTTGCTGTTGATAATCGATAGACAAAGCGGTTAGTAACATTGCTTGGGGATTACTGGAATATTCTTTTACTCTATCCGTTGCATGAAGAACAAAAAAACCAACTGGCACATGATTACTTAAAATGACAATAGGATATTGTCCAACCTTTTCGATCGTAATTTCTTTTGGAAGGGCTGTAAACTGGTGTTGTTCTTCAGGTAGTTCAAAGCTGTTTAATTGCTCCACATAGTCTTCAGAGAAATGTACTAATTCAATGCTCGTTGTTGTTTGCATAAAAAAGCCTCCTTTTTTATTATTTTAACTACAGAACAAATGTTCGTCAAGGAGGCTTGTATAAAAATAACGCAAGTTGGGACTTTTTAACTTAATAAGTGACCGAAAAATAAAATGAAAGAAATACTAATAATCAAAATAAGTGTGATAACCATTGTCAATATTCCCCGAAGCAAGGTCGTTAAATTTCTTACATCTTTCATGCCCATAAGGCTAAGATAGAAACAGACAATGGACAAAAGTAGTGTCAATGTCAATGGATGAACATGAAGGTAGGTGTCAAAAAAGTTTTTCAATGTGCCTGATAGAAAAAATAGTAGGGTACAACCTAAAGAAAAAATAAATGACCAAAAGTTTAAATTAATTCCCATTGTTTCCCTCCTTCCTACAAAAACGAATTTGTCGTATCGATGTGCCAATGATTCCGTTTGATAGGGTAAAAGGATGAAACAAACAAAAGGGTAGGTGTAAAAGGAGGTCACTTGGACGAAAGTGACCTCAAGTACCATAAAGGAGTATAACGTAAAGTTGAAAGAACTTTACATTACTATTAGTATGCCTGAGCTAGTTGTTGAAGATAGTTATCTATCTCAGACACTAGCTTTTAATTATAAGTCCATATAAAAAAGCTAGAAAAACCTAAGAGAAGGCTGCGGGAGTTGTTTCCTTAGCCTTCTATAAAGGAATAGAAGCTAAAAAACATCCTAGACGGATGTTTTTTAGTATAACGGCTGCTGACAAGGGGGAAAGCCGTTGACATCTTGAATCACATGAAAATCATATTGCTTTAAGGCGAATTGACTTTGATACAAATATTCAAGGACAAGTAGTTTCCCATCTGAAACACCACAGAGGACACCTGAAGTACCTTGACCATTTGTCAAAGAAACACCGACAGGCTGACCGATTAAGTAAGCAATTTTATGTTGCCAAGGCACAATAGCCACTCCTTTCATTATAATATATGAAGGTGGTGGCTAGAGGTTCTTGCCTATAAAGTGACTTTCATTAAATCGTAGCCTCTGTTATTTGTTAAATTGCCATTATCCTAAAGGAATAGGAGTTATAATTGGGTTTCTGATTTTCAGTGGGAATATTGATTTACATAAAAAAGCAAGAGGGGGTTCTTTTAAGTAAAGATAAAAACTATTCACAGAAGAAAACAAAGCAGCAAGGAAGTTACTGATAAAATTCAACTTTATAAGAAGAAGGCTATTTAAGACAATATGAATGCAACCATGTTACTGAAGAATGTAGTGATATGTTGATCTATTCTTTATTGCATACAAAAGGGATAGCATTGTACAAAAACATCTTGGGGGCGATGTTAAAGGTGCTATCCCGCCATTAATGTATGTGTAAACGGTTATAAACATTACCACTGTGTGTAAATTAGAAAAAACGAAAAATTTTCTTTAAAGTAATGATGTCTTTTGATGATTACTGTAAGTAAAAAAGGTTAATCGCGACCAGCCTCCTACCATAGCTGGTCTAATAATCTCCCACCATACACAGAGACGCTTTTTTACTAACGACGCAGTTAGTTAAAGAGCGTTGCTTGACTTGTGTTCAACAATCGGACCATAATGTGACATAATAAAATTTGTCATTATTTTAATGTGTAATAGACTTAGTAATTACATTTGTTCTTCCTATATTACTTGAAATGAATTTTTTTAAATAAAAAGGAGAGTCAGTATGGAGATAGTATATTTTGCAGGTGGATGTTTATGGGGAGTACAAGCTTTTATAAAAACTTTACCTGGAGTTACGTTTACAGAAGCAGGAAGAGCTAATGGCACAGGTCATACACTGGAGGGCGATTATGATGGGTACGCCGAATGTGTAAAAACGGAATTTGATCCGACCATTGTCACAATCAGGGAATTAATGGGATATTTTTTTGAAATCATTGATCCATACAGTTTGAATCAACAAGGACAGGATATTGGCGAGAAATACAGAACGGGAGTATATAGTGAAAAGCCTGAACACTTACAAGAGGCGAAGGCGTTTCTTGATGAGAGAAATGATTACGATCTTATAGTTGTTGAAGTATTACCTCTTACAAACTATGTAAGAAGTGCAGAAGAACATCAAGATAGGTTAGCTAGATGTCCAAATGATTATTGTCATATTCCAAAAGAAATATTAAATAAGTATAAGTATTGAAGAACATTGAGTTGCATCGGCAGCTCTTTTTTTCTTTTAAACTAATAGTGCACGTTATATGCCCGTTTTATAAAAGAATATAATTTTAGCATGATTAGTTCTATTATTATTTTTGGTATTGCAGGCATACTTTATGCTTTGGTGGAAAATTCTTTCAAGAGAAATATAAAATTTGCTTAAACTAACGGGTAGCAATTGTTCAATTTAGTACACTCGCTTCCTGTGCTAAAGGGGCAGATTAGAAGTACTTAATTTGGATATTAACAATATACACTTGTTTTTGAACATCGTCCTCCAAACAAATTTAGAAAAACGTTTTCAAGATTTATCATTTATTCAATGTGCTTCTTGGAGTTATCCATCTAGATAGATTTATCAAAAAATCACTCATGCCAATATCATGAGTGATTTTTAATGGGTAACCTATTAAATAACGCCATCAGCTTTGGTTTTTTGTGTCATTTTTTTTATTTCTAAGTATAAATGATGTCAGGAATAAGAAGCTTGCCACCCATAACGAATAGAAAAGATTTTCAAGCAACGCCCAATGCCCATTTTTAAAATAATCCCATCCTGTTGATAATAAAAATACAACGATAATGAATGTGATATATATAGATTTTCCGAATGTAGTCAATTTAAACACCTCTATTTGTAATGTATGTAAATTGTAGCGTCAGTGAAAGTAGCAGGCTAAAATCAAAGAAGTCCCATTATTATTAGCTATTACAGGTCATTTTAAACGAGATAATGAGAGATCCGAAAAAAGAATGATCAGTGAATAGGTGTTTTTAGTTATAAAAAGATTTTTTAATATAATAATTATGCAAATTTAACAACCGGAAAATTGTATAATTATCCCACTGGTATAGCATAATGAATGAGCATGGAACAGTGTATAAATGCTTTATCGAGATGGAGCTATGTAATTTGTAGATACTGTATAATTCCTTTTTAAAAAAGGGTTTTTTGAAATGATTTATAAAAATACAAGAAGATGTGATGTCAAATGATACGAGCATCCATTTAGGAGACATGCTATCGAATTTGAATTTTTTGTTAATTTATCTTTCTTTTTCCCATTTAGGTGCCAATGAGTGTTATTCTATATTGGAATAATAATTATGGAGGCGATATTATGTATTACAGTAATGGTAATTATGAAGCTTTCGCACGTCCGAAAAAACCCGAGGGTGTCGATGAAAAATCAGCCTATCTGATTGGTTCGGGGCTTGCCTCACTTTCAGCCGCATGTTTTTTAATTCGTGATGGCCAAATGAAAGGTGAGAATATTCATATTCTTGAAGAGTTAGATATTTCAGGCGGTAGTCTTGACGGAATTTTAAATCCGACAAGAGGGTTTATTATTCGTGGTGGTCGAGAAATGGAAGATCACTTTGAATGCTTATGGGATTTATTCCGTTCCATTCCATCATTAGAAATAGAAAATGCTTCGGTTTTAGATGAATTTTATTGGTTAAATAAAGAAGATCCTAATTATTCAAAATGTAGATTAATGGAGAATCGAGGACAAAGATTAGAGGATGACGGAAAGTTCACATTATCCGATCAATCGTCTGAAGAAATGATTAAATTATTCTTTACGCCTGAAGAGAAGCTAGAGGATAAAAAAATTACAGATGTTTTCTCTGATGAATTTTTTGAATCGAATTTTTGGCTGTATTGGTCCACGATGTTTGCCTTTGAAAAATGGCATTCTGCTATGGAAATGCGTCGTTACATTATGCGCTTTATCCATCATATTGGTGGATTACCAGATTTATCTGCACTGAAATTTACAAAGTATAACCAGTATGAATCCCTAGTACTTCCGATGATCAACTATTTAGAAAAACATAATGTTGATTTCCAATATAATACGGTTGTCGAAAATGTTCTAATTGACAATGTTGGAGATAAAAAGGTAGCTCATACATTAGTGTTAAAGCAAAATGGTGAGAAAAAAAATATAGAGCTAACCGAAAATGAATTGGTTTTTGTGACAAATGGTAGTATTACGGAAAGTACAACGTATGGAGACAATAACACACCAGCCCCTGAAACAACTGACTTAGGAGGAAGCTGGTCTCTTTGGAAAAACATCGCTGCCCAAGATGCTGCGTTTGGAAGACCAGAAAAATTCTGTGATAATTTGCCGAAAGAAAGTTGGTTTGTTTCAGCAACACTCACTACATTAGATGATCGAGTAGCACCTTATATTGAAAAGATTAGTAAAAGAGATCCATATGCGGGGAAGGTCGTTACGGGTGGTATTGTAACAGCAAAAGATTCGAATTGGATGCTAAGCTATACATTGAATCGACAACCTCATTTTAAAAATCAACCAAAAGATCAATTAGTTGTTTGGATTTATGGTTTACTATCTAATAAGCCAGGGGATTTTATTAAAAAAAGTATTACGGAATGTAGTGGCAGTGAGATAGCACAAGAGTGGTTGTACCATATGGGTGTACCTGTTGAGGATATTCCAGATTTAGCGCAAAATTCTTGTCAGACAATCCCATGCTATATGCCATATATCACATCTTACTTTATGCCGAGAGCAATAGGCGATCGTCCGTTAGTTGTCCCAAAAGGATCTGTAAACCTAGCCTTTATAGGGAATTTTAGTGAAACTGAAAGAGATACCGTATTCACAACAGAATATTCAGTAAGAACAGCAATGGAGGCGGTTTATCAATTATTAGCAATTGACCGAGGGGTTCCTGAAGTATTTGCTTCTGCCTTTGATATTCGTACGTTATTAGCGTCAACGGCTCGCTTACTAGATGGTAAAAAATTGACAGATATAGATGCGCCATTTATCTTAAAACAAATCGGTAAATTAGGTATTCATAAAACAAAGGATACAATCATTTATGATTTACTAAAAGAAAGTAAATTGATATAAAAAATAGCTCATCCTAACAATTTGAATCAGCACAAAAAAATAATAGACAAAGTCGAAATTCGGACTTTGTCTATTATTTTTTTAATTATTTAGCTTATCGGAAATATTTCTTAATATTTCAGTTTGTTCCTTTTGTAAGTTAATAAATTTAAGTAAGAACCAAACAATGAAAACAACTGGGACAAGATAAAAAAATAATAGCAGAAAAACAGGGATAATGCCGAGTAATAATTCCATAATTGTATGAAAACCTCCTTATTGGTTTATTATACCATAATAATTATGGGGGAAGCGGCCAATTTTTGAAGATAGCTCAACCTACTAGCAACCATATTTATTACATAGTACAATGCTTTAAACTAGAATACTGAAATAGCGAAATAAGAAAAAATAAAACACCCAAAAAAACAAAGAGGAGGGTACTTGGCAGAACAAGACTTAATCCAGAAAACATACCACCGATTGCCATACCTGAATAGCGAATAAAATTAAACAGTCCTAAGGCAGCTCCTCTATATTCGCTATATTCATTACTTATAATCGTTGAAAATAGTGGAGGGGCAAATCCAATTGCTAAGCCATACACAAATAACAGGGTACTTAATACGATAATTGATTGAGTATGTAGGAAACCAAAAGCTATAATTAACAACGGGAGGAAAAATAAAACAGTGATAAATAGCTTTTTCAACGTCACTTTCTTCTGTATTTTTTTAAAGATAACACTCCCCAAAATCATACTAACAGTTAAAGGTAAGTATAATAATCCAATGTTTTGTAACGATATATGATAATGATCGTGGAGCAAGATCGGTAAAAATACTAGAATGACAAAGTAAATAAAGAAGACAAAAAAGCTTACCGTCATCGTCATTAAACCGACACGATTCAAAAAAATGGCTCGATAGATTTGGATAAAGCTACTAGCATTTTCTTGACCGTTATTTCTTTTTCCGTTGTTAGGAAATGCCAGCATAATAAACACAAGTAATAGGGTTGCAATAAGAAATAGACATAAAAAAATACCTTGGTAGCCATAATATTCGCCTAATATTCCACCTACTATTGGAGAAACTGCTGGGGCCAGGGAAAGTAGTATTTGATACGTCCCCATTGCGCTCCCCCTTGCTTCACCATCAAATAAGTGTGAAATCATATTTATCGTAACCAAGGGAATAACACCAGCTCCAATGGCTTGAACAACCCTAAAGACCATAAATACTAAAAAGTTGGTTGTAAATGCACAGACGATGGTTGAGATACTAATTAACAAGAAACTAAAGATCAACAACCGTTTTTGATTTTGGGTATCTATTACTGCACCTAAAAAAATTTGAACCATGGCTATGATAAAAATAAAGCTACTGACAGTGAAATTCACCCAATTAATAGATACGCTAAATGAATCCCGAATGAGTGGAATGACAGGCGTATAAATATTTTGATTTAAAGAAGCGAAGAAACTGCTTATACTTAACAAATACAATGCAAGTATTTTCGTTTGAGCTAGTCGAGACATATACATTCTCCTTTTACAGCTTTAATGTGACTTCATGTTTTCGGTAATAGCGTTTAAAAATCGAATAATTGTCTCTAATTCCGAAGTGTTAAAATCATTAAGGATACTTAAGTAACGATTTTTTGCCTGCTCATGTAATTGATGGTGGATAAGCGCAAGCATCTCCCCTGATTTTGTTAGCATATAATATACTTCCTTTTTATTATCTTCTTGCTGCATTTTTTCAAGGATATTATGCTCTAATAGCTTTTTTACTGCTTTTGTAATCGCTGGTTTCGAAACATTTAAAGTTTCTGAGAGTGTGATGTTATTCGCCTTTCCTTTCTCTTTAATTGCTGCAACAATGTGTAATTGTGTCAATGTCCAATCTGAAACAATTGCTTCCTCCTGACTGACTTTCATTCCTTTTCTTCTTCTGTCAGCCGATTCTCTTTCTGTAATTAATCGTTGCAAAGCTTCTATAACATCATTTTTTTTCTCCATTTGTGTCACCTAGCCTTATTTTATTTTAGTTAACTGGTTAACAATTTCAATTTTATATTTTATTTTTATTTATGTCAACAGGTGTATTTAACGAGGTTATTTAATAGTTAATCAGTTAATAATAAGGTTGATATTAGCGATTTGACCGTAGCTATGCCTAGTGAAACTTGGATGTAGTGCAGTCAACTAAAATAAAATGAAGAAATTCATTGTAGTTATAGTTCAACTTTATGGTTCACTGCATCTGAGTGACTTTAGAATTAGTTAGTGAAAATGGTCTACTTTGGTTAATTCCTACATATCAAAATTCAATATTAAGTAAGGTTGAATACTTTTCTTTTATTATTAATGATCAATTTTGGGTTTGTGATCCTAACTGCTATCGTATTCATGTTATTGATGAGATGAATTTTTCGTATATTGAAGACTTATTAACCCAGCCAATAAATAAAGTGGTTGTAAACAATTCGAGTACAGGAAAAGATTTGAATAATAACACTTTTGAAGTAATAAATAAAACAAAAGTATTTTCAACCTTAGATTCAGCAATTTGTTATACGGCAAACTTAAAAAATATAACCGAGGACTCTGCGGTTATTTTTCAAATAATTAACCCAGAAGGAAAATTGCATTTTGTGGACTGTGAGTGCTTAATGAGGAATAAAAAAATGGTGAACGAATTTATTATGCAGGATTAAAAATTACGCCTAATTTATTAGAAGGTACCTGGACCTTTCAACTGATTCATCAAAATAAAATAATAGATTCAAAAGCCGTTTTATACAAAATCTATAAAATTAACTATGGAAAAGATAAGAATAGTCATTTTACGAAAAAAAATTTCAATTTTAATTTAGAAATTTGAACGATATTAATTTTAGGAAGTGATTTTTATGAGTACTGGTAGGCAAATAGCTTCAATTTTTATATTACTATATTTTGTAGTTTTTTTTATAGTTTCAAAAACCTTTTCATTATCATCTACATTCAATTACATAGTTTGCGGAGCAGGATTAATAATTTCTGTTATTCTACATATGTATTTTAAATTTAAATATGAAAATATTAAAAAACCAGGTTCTCGTTAAATTGAGTACCTGGTTTAATTAATTCCATAAATTTTATCTTGCTAATACATATTCTATCGTATGTGCGAACGAACATTCTATGTAAGGGAGATGAACTCAACTTAGAGGAAATCGCAACCGCATTAAGTCTCCAGATTCCAAATATACCCCACATAAGAATACAATTAAATTCATATAAATAAAGGTAGTAAAAAAATCATAGAAATCTTGATTTCAACGTACCTATTCAATTCTAAATACACCCCCATAAAACTAAATCTTAAGAAAAACTTCAGGTTCTACTAAGGAAATATTTAAGATTCGTTGTGTATACTTATTAAAAAAAGGAAATTCACGAAACCATTTGAAGATTTAAAACGTATTGGTAGTAGGAGAGAGAATATTGGAGTAGGTGAAGATATGGCACATACGATTTACATAGTATTAACTAAAACAGGGACATTACTATCGAAAGCGATAGGCATGTATACGGGCAAAGAGATGAATCATGCATCCATAGCCTTTGATGAGGGGCTTTCTGAGATGTATAGCTTTGGTCGAAGGCAATTAAACAATCCGTTAAGTGGGGGCTTTTTACGAGAGGATGCAGAAAGAGGCCTATTTGAGTCTGCCGATTGTGTCATTTATCGTTGTCGGATATCCCATTATCAATATTTAGAGATGATGAAAATTGTGCGCTATATGTATTGGAATCGGGATCGCTATAAATATAATTTTATCGGTCTTTTTGGTGTGGTGATGCAAAAGGAAGTGAGACGTGAGCGTGCTTATTTTTGTTCCCAATTTGTAGCGACGCTATTAAAAGTGGGTGGTCTAAAAATCTATCAAAATCCAGCATTAATGACGCCTCATTGCCTAGCACAATTACCATATTTAGAAAAAGTGTTTGCTGGAAAACTAGCAGACTATTTACAAGCTACTCGTGAGCCAGTTATGCTGTATGGCTAACGAAGACATACTCCAATCTATAAATGCCTTTCATTACGTATTAATATCAATATATTGAATCAGGTAGGCAATCTTCCATTTTATTTTTTCGTAAAATAGAAGATTGCCTGCTGATTTTTTATTAGTAATATTTACCTCATATAGGATGACCATACACCTAATTGCTGGAAAGCTGAAAATAAGTCCTATTCCTGTTAAAGTACTACCATAAAATTGCTATCATAAATACGAGGTACGTATGTGTAACGATTGAATCATCAGCAAGGAGGATATATAGATGAGTGAAGAACTAACAGCAGTTGGTTGGGATGCGATTGATCAGGCATTAAGACAGGTGTATAGTGAGCAGGAGCCAATGCATTACGGAACCATGATTCCCTACTCGCTAGGAGGACAAGATCCTTTAGATGGGATAAGTGCCTATAAAAGTGAAACCCCGATTCCGCATTGGCATTTTGTTACATATGGTTTCTCGGAATTATATGAAAAAGAATTTGACAATCAAGAATATAGTGGGTATGGATTTGAGCTGACATTTCGCTTAGTACGCAACGAGAATGAAGAGGAGCCACCTGCTTGGGCTTTAAATTTACTGCAAAATATGGGCAGATATGTCTTTAATAGTGGCAATGTTTTTAGAGCAGGGGATTATTTAGATGCAAATGGACCCATCTGTCTTGATGCTGACACGCAATTAACCGCACTCGCCTTCACATATGATCCACAGCTTGCTGAAATAAATACACCAAATGGAAAAATGGAGTTTATTCAAATGGTTGGTATTTCAGAGGATGAGCTAGAAGCGATGCAGACGTGGAATACACTTGGGGTGCTAGAGGCTGGTATTGAGCAAATACCAAGCTATATTACGGATTTAACACGTAATTCTCTCCTGCAAAATCAAGAAGTTGTCGCAGCAGTTGAGCACGGAATGGAGGAAGATGGCTCCAATACGGGTTTTCTTTTTGTAGACCAGCTCGCTTGGGAGATTGGGAAAAAAGGTTGGTTTAACAAACAGTCCAATGTTATTCAACTCGGGGCGAAACAGGCAGAGGTCATTAGTAAATTACTACGTGGGCGTATTTTAAAAGATAAAAACCTAAGCTTAGTCGGACAACAAATAACAATCCAATTTAAAGCGGATTCCCAAGTTGGCTATCGTGAGGATGGACAGGAAATTACCATTTCATTGAACAGGGCAGCGGTAGAAGAATTAAGTCAAAAGCTAGTGCCACAAGAAAGCCAATTCACTGTGTCTTCTTTAGCAGGTGTAAGCTTTCAAATTTTGAAAACACATATTAAAAATCAAGAAGGAGCGGTTGTGAAAACAATCGGATAAGATTGATCTCTCGCTAAGGCTTTTTAGCGGGAGATTTTTCTCTAAAAGTAGAAAGGGAGGGTGAGACATTGCAACAGTGTGTAGAACATTTTCTAGCAGCTGTGTGGGAACAACTCACAGCTGTTTATCAACAAGAAAGTAAACGGATAATGGACTTAAAAGAACAAAGTAAATTACAAGCAGGTGTCTTTCATTATTTAAAAGTTGCCTGGAAAAAAGGGAAAAGTCCTAATGGCAATATCTTTATTGATGTCTATGAGCCATTTAGTTGGAGTGATAGTGCCTATAGGGTAGAAGCAGGTCCATACATACAGGAGTTTACCAAAGTAAATCAGATAGAGGAGCTTTTTTCGGCTCTCTGTACAAAAATGGAGACGTTGTTTCAATCCGAGCAATATGGTTTCCGATTTTTTGATTACCATTTTCAAGTAGTCCTTGAATTTGAGCATGACGGGACGATGCTTAGCTATCAGAAAAAGCTTCTCCATGATCATAAGCTAGCGTTAGTGAAAGAGCAGCTGGCCACATTTATTGAAACAAAGGTAATGGCTGAGCTACCTATACGACCAAGTGATCATGATGAATTTTTCTTTGCACAGTATTTAGTCAATCCGCATTTTTTTCATCAGTCAGCCAGTGAAATCGAACCACTTATTTGTCAACTAGAAGTAAAACATCGTGCCAATAAAGAGCGTCTAGACCAATGGGTTTATTATTATACAATGGCGTTTAAGCACTGGGCAGAGAAACAATTTTTACCGTACTATTTTGAACAAACAGGGGATTATATCCAAGAGTGGGTGCTGAAAACTGAGGATATGGTACAGCAACTGGAGCAGGAAAAGCTAAATTTCTTTCTTTATGTAGCATTGAAAATTGGTCAAAAAGAGCCAGCTACCCGTTTAGAGTATCTTGAGCTTGCCAAACAGCTGGGCTCACAGCAAGCTGTTGATTATTTGCAAAAAGGAAGCGGTCGTTTTGAAAGTATGCGGAAGCGTGAGATGTTCCAAGGGCAAGCAAATGATGTTTTACAAACAATTGATATACGAGTAATAGTTGAAGAGGAAGCGGCTTATCGTGAAGCGCTTCATTATATCATTCAACTGTTGCAGGAAGGTTTTCCAAAGGGCTATAAGCTAACCTTCAAGAGTAAAGTGAAAAATTACCTTCCTGTTAAAAAGTTAGCCAAGTCAAAGCTCCATCAGTTTTTTGCCAATTGCCTTGAATATCCTAGCCTTTTTCCGTTAGTAGCGAATTATGCACAGATTGCTATGGAGGAATTTGCATGGTATCAAGATGTCGAGCCGAGCGAAAAATCAGCGATGCCTGGCACCTATGGGGTCTTTGGCTTAGGTCTTTATAGTAAGGCTTATTTCCCGCTCGTTGAACATTATATGGCACTAGTGGATACAGAGCATCAATCTGTACAGGATGCTTATGCGGAGGCTTTTCAGGAGGTACACGGCCTATCAGTGGAGGGGATGCCTGTGTTCGTAGCTATTCTATTAGGTGGGAGTGAATCGGCTAAGCCATTAAAGGGCATGGACATCAAGGGATTAGACTTACTTACGGCACTTGTGCAAGAACTGGAGAAAAAAGAAGACTACCAGCGTGCATTTGTTTTATATCGAATATTTGGTAGTTCCAAGAAGATCGCACAACGTCTAAAGCAAGAAGAAGCACCGATGAAAAATGAGCTGCAGAAATTATTGCAATGGATGGATTTATGAAAGGAGGGCAGTTAAATGGAATGGGCGAAGGTGTGTAAAACTAAGGATATTGAGCGCGTGCGAGAGGCGGTAAGCAAGCTGGATGTCAATGAGCGGGATGTACGTGGGAGAACGCCGTTAATGCTTTTCCTAACAAATCGAATGCCACTTGAAGCAATCAAGCTGCTATTGGCACAAAATATTGATTTAGAGGTACGAGATAAGCTAGGTGATACGGCGCTTAAAAAGGCTGTAAAATTTAAGCAAGCAGAGGTACTTTCATTACTACTTGCTGAGGGTGTAGATTTACAGGCGCCTGAGGGGATTACCGCTACAGCTTGGTATGCAGCAAGAGACCATAGAGGGATTGCGGATTTATTGCTGGATACGCCTGGAGCCATTCGACTGACCTTGCAGGCAGCAGAACAGCTGCAAGTGGAGTCCATTTTATATGAGGAATCCCTTGATACAATGTGCCATGAAATAAGTAAGGTGTCATCAGCTGTCATTTTGCATGCCATTGTGAATGGCTATAATTGGGATGATGGACCAGAGCCCATGCTTGCAGCGTTAGCCAATCCAGTATGTGCACCTATAACCATGATGGACATGTTTGAACTGATGGAAGGCGAGTATTGGCTAGAACAAACAGAAGAAGAACTAGCGAGCTCCTATTGGAAACGACCATGGAAAGAGATGGCAGAAATACTACAGGAAAAGTTGAAATTCTGTGATAGATAGTGAGGAATGTGCAATGGATCAGAAAGCAAAAAAAATTTTAATGCAAACCTATTGGCAATCAGGTAGATGGCGGTCAGGCGGATATACTTATACAGAAGAAGATTTTCAGTATGCCAAAAGTAAGGGCTTGATGTTTGACCGATTAACCATTACTCATGATGAATGTGTACAGAGGTTACGACATCTTCATGAAGAAGGTGTAACAAAGGAGCTTGTGGTGACAGCATTTTTGCATAGCTTATCGACGCGTAAAGTATATTTGCGCAGTGCCTTATCCAGCTGGGCTCTTACCCATGACCTACTAATCCACACGTATCATGAGCGACCTGTTACATTAGTATCCTATAGTGGCTGTGGGTACTGTAATGAGCAGAAAATCATGTCAAATGAAGAATATGTAAATGAAGATTTAAATGTGCTTAATTTTGAACGAATGAAGTGGGGAGGTGTTCGTCTCAATTGGCTCTTATATTGTTTGCTAGATTTAGAATGTTTAGTGAAAGAACAAGAGACGTTTACGGTGTGTGAGGAAGATATAATGATAGTAAAACAGATGATAGCGGCAATAGAATCCTGTAATGAGACGGATGCAGCTAGACAGCTTGAGAAGCGCTGGAAGGATGTATTTAAGTCCAATCAATATGAACGAGATGCTGTGATGGAAATCTGGGGCTATGCTGGTTTACTAGTATCACAGGATGATTATCGCAAGGAGCGTGGACGTGGAACGGATTTTATGTCAATGGCTACCTGGAGAGGACAAGATGGCTATTCGCAAGATAAGATGCAGTTTTACTTTGGCTCCTATCTGTAAATTTGGACTAGCTACGCCAACTCATAAGACAATATTCTGTTAGACAATCCTGATAGCGCAACCATATGGAACGAGCTCTAGCATGCTTCTAATTTGATCGTTTGCTGTTGACATGTTCATTGGGAGACGCCCCCTAGTAATGTGCGCTGATGGTGTGCTAATTTTAAATACAAATGGTTGCGAAAAGCTTTAATTAGATAGATGAAGGGAGAAGTGTAGGGAAATGGGTGCATGGGGATACAAAGCATTGGAAAGTGACGAAGGTTTGGATGTAGTGGGCTTTTTACAAGATTTTATGAAGCATCACAAAGAATCGAGTCAGATTACCTTGTGGAGCATTGTCCAGATGATGAAAAATAAAGGCTTTTTTGGAGACAACTTTGAGGATATCGATTTTTTCTACGATATTAGCGCTATGGCACTGGCAGAGCTTTATTGCCAATATCTTGATACAGGTCAAATCTATGGTTACGAAAGTAAGAATGTACAAGTGCACTGGACAGCAAATGAAGACTCTTTGACATTTATTTTACAGTATCTAAAGGACATTCAAGATGAAAAGCCTGATCAGCATGGAGGGAGAGAAATGACAGAACTATGGAGAGAGTCCGAGAGTTGGCTAGAATGGCAGTCGAATCTAGCCTATCTTATACAAAGGATTGAACAAGAAATCAGCTGTTTGCAGCAATAAAAAAGGGAGGTCATTGGAAGTGACCTATGATTTTTGGATAATGGCTTCCATCATGGAATTGCTTGACTATCCAGATGAGGAAAATGATCATTATATTCCTCAGCCAACGTTGCAAGCCATTATGGATGTGCTTAATATCCAAGTGCCAATAAAAGAAATTTACGAACGTTTTTTTGATCAGTCCATTCATACAGGGCATGTTTTAGTATTTGCTAATAAGCATCTGCCGCATGCCTGTATTGTACTTGATACTTATCGTGATCCACTAGATCAGCAGGATTTAATTCGATTTGGCTGGAGGGTGGCAGCGAAGGATGTTTGTCTAGTAAGACAGTTATCTCGGAAACTATTTGACAATTGTGATGAGGGCATTCGCTACGAGGAAGGTCAATCTATTCTCTATCAGGTACTGCAGGAACAAAGCTATCCTCGTAAATACTACTACGAGACGGTATTTGAGCAAAAAATGAAGAACTATATGGTGTGACCAATCATAAAAGGATTCGTGACACTTCCTATAGAGAGTGCGCGAATCCATATGAAAGACATTATACAAAGAAAAAACTAAATAAAGATAAGATGATGGAAATGCCAACAATAGGTCCAATCATTTTCATATGTCGTTTTCGTCCCATCACAACAATCGCCACATACTCACGAATCATGGCATTTGGCCAATAATAAAAGGCTGTCTTTGATCCTATGCCTTGACTATTCAAGCCCGCAAGTCTTGCATAAATACCAGCGCGAAATAGGTGGAAGTTATTCGTCGTAAAAATACTGTTATAGTCCTTACCTTGTTTCCGATCATCCATCAGTTGTTTAGAAAATAACATATTTTGATAGGTATTGACAGAGCTGTTCTCCTGTAAAGTATGCTCAATTGGAATGCCTTTTTCAATCGCATATCGTTGCATTGCTTCAGCTTCAGGTAGATTCTCGTCAGGACCTTGTCCACCAGAGAAAATAATGGTTGGTGGCGTAGTAACAGCCGCTTGCTTATGGTAGAAATCCATTGCTTTTTGAATTCTACTAGCTAACAGCGGCGGTACTTTGTCATTGATCAAGCCACTTCCTAGCACGATGATAAAATCTTGATTCAGCTTTGGTCGATTGAATTGATAAAGAAAATAGGCGGACAAAAAATTAGATAAATGGATAAAGAAATAAAACGTGATCAGCGAGATCCCACCAAAGATCGGTTGGAGGTGGATTGAAAACACACTCGCTGGATAGATAATCGGTAAGAGGATAAATAGCAATATGCCTATGGCGACCAGTAATGTTAAAGAATTGGCCAAACGTCGACCTTCTCGCTTCATCAATACTCTCGCATTTAAAAATAAACCAAACATTAAGGCAAGAATGCCAAAAGGAATCAAGATAAATAGGGCAATAAAAGGGATAATAACAATGAGCCTTAAAAAGTAATGGTCAGATGCTAAAGATGCGATGACGCAGAATAACAGAAAAGAACAAATAAATAGATTAAATAATAGTCCATTGATCATTTTTCTTGGGTCTTTTAAATAAGAAATGAGAAAAATGACAAAAAGAATGAGTGGAATAATGCCAAAATACATACAAAATGCACCTCTAGTGATGGAGTGGTTGATGATATCTTTATATTATAAGTCATAATTGGGCGAAATCAACCATCGACAAAATGACAAGAGGGAGCCTGACGATACTCCCTCTATTTTTTGTGTGAGCGATTTTCGGATTTATGGAGATAATGAAGATATTCATGACGCGTTAATCCGCCAGTTTGACGATTAAATTCATCATAAGTAATATCTGCTGGTAAGCCAAATTCAGCGAATGCCTGTTGATGTTCTTTATGATAGTACGGATGAGCCAGTGATCTAGATACATTTTCTTCCTCTGATTTCAACCAATCAGTTGCAACGCCTGCAGAGACACCGTGGTTTGTAAAACGATTGCCTGTTTGAAATGTAGTGATAGATGCTGGCTTGCTAATCGTTCCTGTGCCCCATGAAAGACGGTAACGAGGCTCCTTCCCATAGTGGAGAGTCTGTCCGTAACCTAGAGGGAATAAAATATCGTCTTCTGTTAACGTTTTATGACCAAGTTTTTCATAGCAGCCCCTCATAAAATAGTCGTCCATGACGATTTGTGTTTGGGAAGCTAATGGAGCAGCGGTAATTTCCTCAAGAGAAGGCAAACGCTCTGTCGTGGTCAACAGATAGGGACGAATAAATAAAGGCATAGTCATCACATTATGCCAAATACTATCTTCTGCAAATAACTGATCTTTTTGCATTTGCCGTAAATCGCCAATAACCAGCACATAGCCGTTGACGAATAGATCAATCTCTACACGAAAAATATCGCCTGGTACAGCCTTATAACGTAAACTTTTCATCTTTGTCAGCTTTTTTAGCTTGTCTGCGTAATCTGTAGGAAGCTGAGTCGGAAATTGCAGTAGCCAATCCATGATCGCCGACTTAGTCGTTAAATGCTCAAAACCTGTAAGCGGAAGCTGATAATATGTTTTTGCATTGCGAGCTGTAATATAGCTTGATGGCTGGTGTTCATTGCCTAGACCAGCAGAAAAAATAACACCTGTTGCTTTCACGGCAGAAATCGTTGTGTAATTTAATTTCTTTTCCTTTCCACGTGCGGTTTGTGGGACAATCATTTCACGATTACGTGTTAAAATGTCCACATCAGCTTCCTGGTAGCTATGCTCATTAACGAAAATTCTTTTTTTAATCACATCCCCCTCGAAGCAAATAAAGTAATCTTCTCGAATTTGATGTGTGTCCCAATGATTTTCTAGCATATGTAGACCGAAATAAGGGCGTAGTGAATTTGTTAGCCAACTAGTAAATAATGTCAATAAGACTTCCTCCTTACGTATGTTTGTTATGTGGGTCAAGTATACTGAATTTGACGGATGACGAAAATAGGATGGGTGAAAAATGGTTAAAATAGTTGCTTTTATGTGATAGCAACGATTGCTTTCGGAGCAGAAGGCCGCCTTTTTCATCAGGCTATAGAACTGTTATAATGACAGACAGAGGTGATGAACATGCATATTTTGACGATTGAAGGCATACCCTATGCTTGGCTTGAGCCATTACAGGAAATTCATGCTCACGTCTTTGACGGTGCCAAACTGCCAGTCGAAAAGCTAGAAAAGAAAGAAGGTCTTCTTTGTTTATTGGCAGTTGAAGATGAGGCGCTATTCGGCTTTAAACTGGGCTATCCACATCCAGATGGTGTTTTTTATAGTTGGTTGGGTGGTGTTCATGTGACAATGCGGGGGCGAGGTATTGCTAGTCAATTAATGAAGGCGCAGCATGCGGCTATTCAGGAAGTAGGATTTCAAAAAGTTCGTACATATGGTAGAAATACACGCAAAGCCATGCTCATTACCAATCTCAAACATGGCTTTGATATCGTTTCAACATTTCTTGATGAAAAAGGAAGACATAAAATTATATTTGAAAAAACATTCGATTAAGGAGTTTTAAACATGAAAGCATATTTAGCAAACGGATTATTTTCTTTAGGAGATCGCTTCGTCAATGAGCAATTGGCAGCAGCTATTCGGGAGGCCGTGCCAGACATCGCTTTATACGTACCACAGGAAAACGATGCTATCAATGATAAATCAGCCTATGCAGATAGCTTAGCCATTGCTCAAGCAGATTTAGAAATGCTGCAAAATAGTGATGTATTGATAGCTGTATTGGATGGGGTTGAAATTGATTCAGGTGTGGCCGCTGAAATTGGTGCGTTCTCTATGCTGAATCGTCCTATTATTGGTGTACTGACAGATGTTCGTCAGCAAGGACGAGACAATATGCAAAAAATAGAGGCGCTAATTCGAGATGGGCTAGAGAATCAGTTCGTTTATCGTAATCTATTTGTTGTGGGGTTAATTAAACGTAATGGCGTTATAACGTCTTCCATTGAAGAGGCTGTGGAAGCCGTACAAAAATTGAACAACGAGGAGGCATAATCATGCTGTTAGCTACATCAGACGTGATAGCAGGAAAAGACATTATCGACACTTTAGGACTAGTGCGAGGAAATTCTGTTCAATCAAGAAACATCGGTCGAGACATGATAGCTGGTCTTCGTAATATTGTGGGTGGTGAGATGAAAGAGTATGCTGAGATGCTTGTGCGTTCTCGCGAAATCGCCACACAGGCAATGATAGAGGAAGCCCAACAAATGGGAGCAGATGCCATTGTAGGTGTCCGTTATGCGACTTCATCTGTAATGGATGGCACATCAGAAGTGTTGGTATATGGAACGGCTGTGAGATTTAAATAACAGTTTCAGACCAGGGGATAGAAGCCATCGAGAAGTTTGATATGCTCTCGATGGCTTTTGTCATTTTTTTCTCTCTTTCATATTCAACATTTGGTAAACTATTACCAAAAGAGCGCTTGCATGGACATTTTTTTAGACCTCTTAAAGTTACCCATCGCATCCGTAAAACCATGCTCAATGGTTTCTTTGATTTGTTTGATGTTATAGAACTATCGTAAATATAAAGCTTCCTTCACATAGAATCCCCAAATAGGAAGTTGAATGAGTTCTTACTTTCTGTACATTTTGGTAGGCTTGGTCACCTCAAATGCTTGCTTTTCATCAACATATGTAGTTGGAGTTCTTTATGTAGCAGCTGATGGAATGAAGAGCGCTGACTCCTGCGGGAGAAGCGGAAGTTGAGATTCTGGACTGAGAGGACGTTTTCTGTGTGAAAGCGAAGCGGAGGGAAATAGCTTGACTGCGCCTGTAGCGGAAATCAACGGCTTTACTTTATTTTATTGCGAAAATGCTGCGTTTATCGAATTTATTGTAAAATTTTAGTTAATTATGTTAGAAATACAGTCTATTGTGCTGCTTTAATGATGTTTTATCATAAGATGCGTATAATACCTATTATGCAGATAAGGTATAATGGTTATGGTAGTAAAGGTTAATGATGCCCAACTTAGAATCTGTTGGGCATGATAGAAGAAAGAGTGGGATATATGGTAGATTCACAACAAAGCAAAGGCTATCGTGTTCTTTCGATATTTGATCGATTGATGGATGGCCAAGGAATCAACAAGAAGCAGGAAGCATTGACACATCAGGTTGGTGAAAAAACCATACAACGGGATATCGACGAAATTCGTACATATCTGAGAAAGGCTAAACTCAATTGCCGCTTACAATATGTTCGTACAGAAAAAGTATATAAACTAATACAAACAGATCATAATCGTTTATCTAAAGAACAAGTATTAGTTATTATTAAAATACTAATTCAATCAAGAGCATTTAGTAAGACTGAGATGAATGAACTGTTGGAGAAGCTTATTTCTATTGTGGCAGCAGATCAGGATGCTCAAATACTATTAAAGGAAAAATCGGTAGAGGTAGATGTACAATATAACCAATCCTTAGTACCATTCATTTGGAGCATTTCAGAAGCCATTCAAAAGAACAAGGTCATGACAATTGATTATGTAGCTGAGGGAGAAAGTATCTCCACCGAAAAGATGGTGAAGCCTCTAGCTGTGATCTTTTCAGCACCCTATTTTTATGTTCTAGCAGATAATCAAGATAGTCCAACTGTTTACCGAATGGATCGTATTCAGCATCTTCGTGAACAGGATAAAACATTTCAAATAGGTGAGCTCCACAAGGATCAGCCATTGATTGATGTTAGTGAGCCTATACGATTTCTCTATAGAGGAAAGTACCCCCAAACTGTTTTCAATCGATTTCCGACAGCCAAGCTCGTATCGCAAAATGATCATGCCTACTTATTTGAAGCAAATGTGTTTGGACACGACATCAATAGGTGGTTTTTAAGTCAGGGAGCAGATCTAGAGATATTGGAGCCAATCGAGCTGAGAGAAGAGATGATAGAAACTATACAGGCAATGCAGCAAAATTATCATTGTATTTAAAAACCCGCGCAATTTTAAGCACGGGTTTTACTATTACTGAAAAAGTTGTTCAATGAATGTCAAATCGACATCATGATTGAGCTTGTAATCTTTCATATAATTTTCTTCATATAAATAAACGAATAAATGGTGATTATCATCTATACGTAAGCCGATTTCCCTGTCATCATTGATCGATAACGTCAGCCAATAAGCTTCTTTAAAATCGGATTTAGCAAACCATACTTTTTTTAATGGCAGGTCTTTTAAAGGCTGCATTATTTGGTCGATTTCTGCTTTATTTGTAAGCATGATCGTTTTTTCATCCGAAGAACGAATGACTTCAATTTTATGAATTTCCTTCAAATCGAGACGCTCTGTTACCTCTGTTGTAAAATCGGTGTCTCTTGTTAGTAGCATCGTTGAGATATACAGAATAAGTAATGGTAGTAAAATGCCTAGAAGTAGTTTGTATCTTTTTTTCATACTCGTCTCCTTAAATTCTAAAAATTCGCACATATGTATTCTTTTCCACGCTATAATTGAGCATATACTGAAATGATAAAGGAAGGCAATAAAATGACATATAATTATGCAGAAAAAGAACTATTTTATCCAGATAGAACAATTATGTATCGAGGCGGCGTCAAAAAAAATGATTTTGGCCATGATATCTATGATGGGAAAGGCATGCTTTTTGATCAAGATGGCGAGCTCTTATTCGAGGGGGAATTCGTCAATCATATGAAGCAAGGCAATGGCATCATGTATTTAAAAGGGCAACTTATTTATCAGGGAGAATTCATTCAAAATAAAAAACAGGGTCACGGCATTTTATATAAGGATGGCCATAAGCATTATGAGGGTCATTTTCGCAATGATTTAATGGATGGCTATGGCATCTTATATTATGAAGAGGATGTGACGTCTCCTTATCAAGCATTGCGAGCACAATATCCTCATTTAAATCAGCCACAGTATGAGGGTGATTTTGTACATGGCATGAAAAAAGGAAAAGGCAAGCAATATTATCCAAATGGGTTTTTACAATATGAGGGTGATTTTATTTGGCATCATATGCAAGGGGCTGGTAAGCTCTATTATCCGACAGAATCACCAACGGCTGAAGAGCTTGCCCGTGGTGTCACAACATGCCACTATGAGGGTCATTTCTTTGAAGATCTGAAACATGGCAAAGGGAAAGTTTTTTCTAGGCAGGGTATGCTGGAAGCGGAAGGACAGTTTAAAGAAGATAAGATGACAGGGCATGGAACGCTTTATTATGCCAATGGACAGGCTTCCTATAGAGGGGAATTGGTTCATGGCAAAAAACATGGACGAGGCGATTATTTTAATGAAGATGGCAAAATCATTTACAGTGGTGAATTTATCAATGATGAACGATTGCGCATTACACCTGAAATCGAACAGGAGATTACTAAACTACAAAAGCAATTGGACAGTCTTGTAGGATTGCCGAACGTAAAAAAAGAAATACATAATTTAATAAACTTCATTAAAATCCAAAGCCTGCGTGTCGATCATGGATTAACAAGCTTTCCAATTACGTATCATCTTGTTTTCTCAGGCAATCCAGGGACAGGTAAAACAACAGTGGCACGCATTATTGGCCAAATCTACAAGCATCTTGGCGTGTTATCAAGCGGACATTTTGTTGAAACAGATCGCGCAGGATTGGTCGCTGGATATGTAGGGCAAACAGCACTCAAGGTTCAGGAAGTTGTTAACAAAGCAAAGGGTGGGGTTCTCTTTATTGATGAAGCCTACTCATTAATTCATGATAAACAGGATGCATTTGGTAAGGAAGCGATTGACAGTTTATTAAAAGCAATGGAGGATCTACGTGATGACTTAGTAATTATCGTTGCTGGGTATACAGAGCTTATGGAGGAGTTTTTACAAGCGAATCCAGGCTTTAAATCTCGCTTTAATCAATTTGTTCAGTTCGATAATTTTAGCACCGATGAACTCTTTGCTATTTTTGCTATGCTTTGTCAAACGAATGATTATCAATTCGGAGAAGCATTTGCCCAACATATGAAAGTGCAGCTACGCCAAATGCCAATTGAAACAATTCCTAATTTCTCGAATGGTCGCTATATTCGAAACCTGTTTGAAAAATTGGTGACGATCCAATCAAACCGATTGATTCAACAGGCAACAATCTCGAAAGAAGAATTGATGACTTTTGAGGAGCAAGATATTTTACAGGGCCTATCAGAAAAGCTATTTGATAACACTTTTTAAGATAAGGAGTAGACGAATGAAAAAATGGTTTGCCATTATTTTAGTGTGTGCTTGTATTTTACCACGGATAATAACGATTCATGTTACAGTAAATAATCATATAAATGTCCATAAAAACAATAAAAGTTAATGAGTTATGCTTGATATGGTAATATAATACAAAATATACGCTATCGTTAACGAACACGGATGCCTTTAATTGGTATTTTCGTGCACCGGATGGAGAAAGTTATGAGACTGTTGTGCGCAGACTAACATCTTGGCTTGACGGGATTCAACAATTCCCAAAAGTGATTATTGTCTCGCATGGTCTGACTGGGCGAATTTTACAGGGTGTCTATGCAGGACTTAATAAAAAAAGGCACTCAAGATGTATTATTCAAGTCAACCAATAAAGAAATCTCAAGAATTTGTTCTAATATCGAAGATGATTAGTACATATAAAGATATTTGAGTTCATCACATTGTTCTCAAGGAATATTCAGAAATGCCACCTATTATAATGTGTAGGAGGCGTTTTTTTATGAAAAAATGGATGTTATGTTGTTGTATTTGTATCGTGGTTTTCTTATTTTATTATACAAACAAAATATATGAACGCGCTCAGCTAGAACTGCCATCATTACATAGTCATAATGCTTTATTGCTCAATGAACAAGGCGAAGTATTATACGAAAAAAATGCAGATGCTATTATTTATCCAGCTTCCTTAACCAAGATTATGACAGCCATCGTTGCCATAGAGATGACAGAGGATTTACAAAGACAAACAATTGTAGAACCACAAACGATTGCCAACTATACGGCCCAAAATGCTTCGATGGCAGGCTTTCAAGCAGGAGACTTTGTTACAATGGAGGATTTATTATATGGCACACTCCTTGCCTCAGGTGCCGATGCAACAGGAACTCTTGCAGATGCTATCGCAGGCAGTGAGGACAAATTCGTCACTTTGATGAATAACAAGGCGCAGGAATTAGGCATGCATGATACATATTTTGTTAATACCAGTGGCCTACATGATGAGGCACATGTATCTAGCGTGCGGGATATCAGTAAGCTTCTACGCTATGCGTTAGAAAACCCTATCTTTTATCAAATATTTACCTCGAAAAGCTATACAACCTATGTGCCTAATGAATTAATTATCACAAACTCGTTGTTTACAAAAGTGCCTAGTGTAGATGGCCCCATACTAGGAGGGAAAACAGGGTATACACCAGAAGCAGGGCTCTGTCTGGCGTCCATTATCGAAAAAGAAGGAAAATCATTTCTTTTCATTACAACCAATGCCCCGACCTATGTTTGGACGCCACCCCCTCATATCGAAGATGCTTTAACTGCCTATGATGCCCTGTAAGTGGAAAAAAGATGAAAACATCTCAACTTTTTCATCGTTTCCAACGTCTTATTTGAAAGGGAGACATTTCTTGTTTTGTGATGGTGCTAGGTAATCCATTTTTGAGGGAAGTCTCTCCTGGATCAAGCAAAACGATTACTTTTTGTAGCCCTTTGCTTATTGATGCGGGGAAGATGCTCTCATGGTTGGGGAAGCTCTGGGGAATTCGCTCCAAAATAGGAGCGAACCACTCAATCACTCCACAAAAAGGAGGGCTCAACATGTCATTATCATAATCTACGCATAGTTTTATAGAAAAAAGGGAAGGAGAAATGTAGTAAGGTTAATATTATACAGATGTGAAGGGTCTTGGAAGATGGAATCTAGTCGATTACTACTATTTTCTGGTCTGAATGGTTACTCTATAATGATAGTTAATTCTTAGCATTTTTTTAGCAAACGACATGGGAAGACATCTAAGGACGGTGAAGAACAATGACAAAATTTTTACCCTATGCAATCGTGTTGACATTGATGATGTGTTTATTTGCTGGGCAATTATCAGCAAGTGCTGAAGGGCCAGTGGTAATTCAAAAAGTGATGAAGGATACGGTCATTTATGAAAAGCCTTCCACAACTAGCAATGAGATGGGGGAACTGGCGAAGGGACACTTTGTCACAGTGACGCAAGCAAGCAAAGGGTGGACACATATTCAAACGCCAGAGCAGGCAGGCTTTGTGCCATCTGATGTTTTAGTCAAGTTGAAGTCTGTCGGCTATTTAGTCATTCAAAAGGGTGGTGCGACGCTATTTACTGCGCCAAGCCAAAATGCACAGCAGGCAGGATCGCTTTATGAAGGACGCATGATTTATGTGTATGGCACAGCACCTGGAGGCTGGTCTTTCGTCCAATATGGGCAGGATATAGGATATGTGGCAACAAATGCTTTAAAAAAACCTGTTCCAACGAAGAAACGAATCAACGCTGTGGCTGGTGCTGAATTACGTTTAACTGCTAGCCCGCATGGAGAAGTTCTTGGTACACTTGCCAATAATACAGCTGTCCAGTATTACATAACGCTTGCAGGCTGGGCCTATGTAGAAGCGGGCGACCAAAAAGGGTATGTCAAAGCTTCTGAGCTAGCCAATATTCAGCTAACCGATAATAAAGTGTATAATAAAGGTGTGCCAGTAGTGAAGGGTGCTAAAAAACGTGTAGCTTTAACATTTGATGATGGGCCTAACGCCAAGGTAACACCGCAAATATTGGCGACTTTAAATAAATACGATGCGAAGGCTACATTCTTTATGGTAGGAAAAAATGTGTCAAGAAATGCTGCTATCGTCAAGCAAGTCTATGAGGCTGGGCATGAAATTGGCAACCATACCTTGAATCACAAAAAATTAACGGCTTTATCCATAGCGGAGGTTAAACAAGAAGTCAATGGCACAAGTAATGCGATTTATACAGCCATTGGCCAATACCCAACCGTTTTCCGTCCACCGTATGGGGCGACAAATGATCAAGTGCGCTCGTTCATGACGATCCCTTCGATTTTATGGTCGATTGATACACTAGATTGGAAACATCATAATGCGGATAAAATTTTAGCGTATGTGAAAGCCTCTGTAAAAGATGGCAGTATCATTTTAATGCATGATATTCATCAAACGACAGCGAATGGTTTAGAAAATGTCATTCTTTATTTACAGAAACAAGGCTATGAATTTGTTACAGTGAGTGAGATATTACAATAAATAATAGAAAAGCTGTGCAATTGTCTTCTAGAGACCACTGCACAGCTCCTTTTATTTAAATAAATTAATGGTTGTAATAATAATAGGAATCCCAAACACGTCGATTAAAAAGGCGCCGACAATTGGTACAACAAGAAAGGCTTTTTGAGAAGGTCCGAAGCGTTGCACAACAGCTGACATATTTGCCATAGCATTTGGCGTTGCCCCTAAACCATGTCCTGCAAAACCAGCTACCATCACAGCTGCATCGTAGTTTTTGCCGAGTAGCTTAAACAAAACGAAGATACTAAATACGACAATAAAGAATACTTGCACAAAAACGATGATGAATAATGGTAGCGCTAAATCAGCAATTTCCCATAATTTGATACTCATTAATGCCATTGAAAGGAACACGCCTAATGTTACATCCCCAATTAATGAAATGCTTTTCATATTAATTGCTTGAGGTTTAACTTTATCCATAATATTACGTACTAATACAGCCACAAACATTGCGCCTACATAGCCTGGTAGGACGAAGCCTGTTGCTTCTGAGAATAATGTCCCAACATATGTGCCGACAGCCATGCTGAACGTAATCAATAAGACTTGTGTAAAGAACGAGTCAGATGTAATTTGTTCGTGTTTATTTTCATATTCGACTGCTTCAGCTTCTTGTTCATCAGGTGTTAAATTGTATTTACCGACTAAATATTTGACAATCGGACCACCAATTAATCCACCAGCAACTAGACCACAAGTTGCGGCAGCAGCCCCAATCGTCATGGCTGAGGAAATGCCCAAATCTTCTAATGTTTGTCCAAATGCGGCAGCAGCCCCATGACCACCTTCCATGGAAACAGCACCAGCCATCATTCCGATTAAAGGATGAATCCCCATGAGGGAGGCAAGTGATACCCCAATGACATTTTGCATTAAAGCAAGGAAGCCACAGGCTAGCCAATAAATAACTAATAATTTTCCTCCGAGTCTCACTAATTTAAAGCTTGCCCCTAAGCCTATCGTTGTGAAGAACGTAATCATAAATAAGCTTTGCAAGGACGTATCGAGCGATATTTCTAGAACACCAGTTGTTTTTAAGATGGTAGCGAGAGCAGCGAACAATAAACCACCTACCACTGGAGCTGGAATACAAAATCGCTTTAAAAATCCAATTTTATTAATAAGAAAGCTTCCCAATGCAAAGAGTGCGACGGCTAAAAACACCGTTGTTATTTGATTAATTTCGATCATGAGCCTTGCCCCCTAAGTAAGTTGTTCAGTGCTTCATACACAAAATAAGCACCTAATTTAACCGTTCGTCCATTTTCATCTAATAACGGATTGACCTCACAAACATCAAATGAATGTGTATGAGGATGTGCAGTGACTTTTTGTAGGATCGTGCGTACAGTTGATGGGTCAAGTCCAAACGGTGAAGGTGCACTTACACCTGGAGCAAACGCTGCATTCAAGACATCCATACATAAGGTTAAAAGAACATAATCATGTTGATCCATATAGTGTTGTAGCTCATCCAATAATTGCTGTTGGTTGGCTACTGTCATGTGATCTTCAAACACATACTTTACCTGTAATTCATCCGCTTTTTCGAACAGTTCTCTTGTATTGCCATAGCGTTGAATACCGACAACAAAATAATCAGCATATGGATCCTGTTCTAAAATTTGACGGAACATAGTACCAGAAGAAGGTTGTTCATCGTATGGTCGTAAATCAAAATGAGCATCTATATTAATAATGCCGATTTTAGCATCCTTTGATAATGCCGAACGAACACCTAAATAATGGCCATAAAGTGTTTCATGACCGCCCCCAAGCACAATACATTGACATTTTTTTTGCAATACTGTTCCGACAATTTCACCAAGCTCACGCTGCGCTTCCTCTAAATCATGATTAAGACAAACGATGTTGCCAACATCAATGATTTGTTGATCATCCTCAAATGTCCACGGTAAACTAGCTAGTCCTTCCCGTAGTGCGTTCGGTCCATTGGCTGCTCCTAAACGACCCTGATTTCGACGTACCCCTTCATCGCAAATAAAACCAACGAGTGCAGCCCTTTTCTTATCTGAAGCGCTTACATCATTAATCGCCAATCTTTTTACTTGTTGATGTAAACGAAAACTGCTTGTATTTGTCGTTGAATCTATACGGCCTTTCCATTGTTTTTGATCTGTCAGTGTGTACATAATCCTATTCACCCCATTGTTAAAATTATTGTAGAAAAAGTATTGTTGTAATTCATTATATATTCACATAATTATAATTACTAATATATAATTAATATTAACTTATAGCTTTTAACTATAAATGAAGGAGGATTATATAAGTGGATATTAAACAACTACACTATTTTATTGCTGTTTCAGAACAAAGAAATTTCTCGAAAGCCGCAGAAAGACTGCATATTTCGCAGCCTTCCTTAAGTAATGCTATCAAAAAATTAGAACAAGAGATTGGTTCCCCCTTATTGGAGAGAAATACTAGAAATCTGCAATTAACAGAAGCTGGAGAGCTACTTTTTGAACGGGCAAAAGTTATTGTGAAAAATATGGAAGTATTGAAAATTGAAATGGATGAAGTCATTGTTCATGGCACGAGGGACATCACCATTGGTGTTATGGAATCGATCAAGCATTGGTTGCCTAAAGTAATCGCTAACTATAAAAAGGATTATCCACAAATGAAGATTCATTTAGTCGATATTTTAGGCAGTAAACGTGTGAAGAAATCGTTAAAAAGCTATAAAACCCATTTAATCATAACGAATCAGTTAATGGATGATCCAGAGTTGGAAGTCCAAACCTTATATGAAGAGAGGTTGGTTGCAGTGTTACCCTTACACCATCCGTTAGCCAGGAAAGAGACTTTAACCATCTCGGATATTAGTGAAGAGCCATTTATTATTAGTACCGAGGGCTTTCAAACAAGACACGATATTTTAACGATGTTTGAAAAGGCTGGGAAAAACATCAACATACAATTTGAAATCGAACGTTTTGAAACGGCTGTCTCACTAGTGCGTGAACAGTTAGGGATAACGATATTACCTGAAAACTATTTGCAAGGACCAACAGCCAAAACCATTGTAAAAAAAGAGATTGAAGGTGCAAATTTAAGTCGCAATGTTTATTTAGTATCTTTAAAAAATCGTCATTTACCATTGGCTATCCGACAATTATTGAAAGATATTTTGCATTCTTTTGAAAATAAGATGCTATAACATGCAAGCAATCCTTAAGACATATTTTTTCTGTTTTATTAGAAAATTCATAATAGAACATTGCTTTACTAGAAAAATAGCGGTAACATTTAATGTAAGAATGAAAATGAATATTCATTCATTTTATGTTGTTGAAATAAGATTATGGCAATAGCAGAAAAAGACTTTTTGGCAAGGCGAAGGGTTGATTTCCGTTCCGCCAGCGTCCTTTCCAGCGTGCGTCCGATGAGCCGCTTCACTCACTGCATTCTCTCTAGGGTCTCACCTGTGACGTTAGTGACGCTAGCTCCACTCCAATCAACCATGTGGTAAAAGTGTCTTTTCCTTCTCTTTCATACGAGCCGTAGTGAACAAAATAGCCCTTTATTTTCAATGTGAAGAAGTGGTAAGTGACAACACATCTCCATAAAGGGTAGTGAATAACTTCACTTTAGTTGAAAACCTTGCTAAAAAGAAACATTTATATGAATTGGAGTGGAAGGGGGATAGTGAGACAGGCGAGCCTCTAAACGGAGCGGAAGCGGCTCGTCGCTCGCCGACAGGAAAGCAAGTAGCCTGCAACGGAAATCCATTTTCACCTTTCACAAAAATGCTATGGATGGTTTTGTTTTTCAACACGATGAAAATGAATTTTCATTCATTTTTAAAGTTCAAGCAAAGGGGGTATCTTCCAATGAATTTTTCTTATAGTGAAAAAGTTGTGAAGTTACAGGACAAGCTAACGAATTTTATGGAGCAATACATTTATCCAAATGAGGCTGTTTATGCAGCGCAGGTAGAGGCTATGGAGGATCGTTGGGGAGCGATTCCACCCATTATGGAGGAATTGAAACAGAAGGCACAACAGGCGGGATTGTGGAATTTATTTTTGCCAGATAGTGAATATGGAGCAGGATTAAGCAATTTAGAATACGCCCCTTTATGTGAAATTATGGGACGTTCACTACTGGCACCAGAAGTGTTTAATTGTAATGCACCAGATACTGGAAATATGGAAGTGCTTGTACGTTATGGCTCAGCACAACAAAAAAAGCAATGGCTTGAACCATTGTTACGAGGAGAAATACGGTCATGCTTTGCGATGACGGAGCCCGCTGTTGCATCTAGTGATGCTACCAATATAGAGGCGAGCATTGAGCGAGATGGCGATGAATACATTTTAAATGGCCATAAATGGTGGACGACAGGTGCTGGGGATCCTCGCTGTAAAGTGGCCATTTTTATGGGTAAACATAAGGATACAAATGCCCCTATCCATGAGCAACAGTCTATGATTCTCGTACCGATGGATACACCAGGGGTAAAAGTAGAGCGTATGCTGACTGCTTTTGGCTACGATCATGCACCAGAAGGACATGGTGAAGTTACCTTTACCAATGTACGTGTACCAGTGGACAATATTTTATGGGGAGAAGGAAAAGGGTTTGCCATTGCTCAAGGTCGACTAGGACCGGGAAGAATTCATCACTGTATGCGTCTCATCGGTGCTGCGGAGCGCGCATTGGAGGAAATGTGTGTGCGTGTTCAGGAGCGACAGGCGTTTCATCGACCGTTGGCAGATCAAGGAGTAATGCGTGAGCGTATTGCTGAATCTCGTATGGATATTGAGCAAGCAAGACTTTTAACATTGAAAGCGGCCTATATGATGGACACAGTAGGCAATAAAGAGGCTAAAGCTGAAATTGCTATGATTAAGGTAGTGGCACCAAATATGGCACTAAGGGTTATTGACCGAGCCATCCAAGCATTTGGTGCGGCTGGTGTTGGGCCAGATACGACGCTTGCTGCACAATGGGCAAACTCACGAACATTACGTTTAGCAGATGGTCCTGATGAAGTACATCGTAATACCATTGCTAAATTAGAATTGAAAAAGCATGCGAAAAAACAAGAGGAGCTGATGAAATGACGGTCCTAGAGTTATTTAGCTTAAAAGGTAAAACAGCGATAGTGACAGGTGGGGGACGGGGACTCGGAGCGCAAATTGCTCAAGGATTTGCAGAGGCTGGGGCCAATGTCGTCTTATGCTCAAGAAAAGTGGAAGCGTGTGAGGAGATTGCCATAGCACTTGAAAAGCTAGGTGTTCAAACATTAGCACTAGCCTGTGATGTCACAAAACCAGAGGATATTGCTAATGTGGTGGCTAAAACGATTACTACATTCGGTAAAATAGATATTTTAGTCAATAATAGTGGTGCTTCATGGGGGACACCTGCCATTGATATGCCCTACGAAGCCTGGCAAAAAGTATTTGATGTCAATGTCAACGGGACCTTTTTGATGAGCCAAGCAGTGGGCAAAATTATGCTGGAGCAGAAAAGCGGCAAAATTATTAATATTGCTTCCATCGCAGGACTTGGGGGCACACTTCCCGCCTTTATGGATACCATTGCCTATAATGCGAGTAAAGGGGCCGTTATAACCTTAACGAAGGATTTAGCTGTTAAATGGGGACCACACGGTGTCAATGTCAATGCGATAGCACCTGGATTTTTCCCAACGAAAATGTCCAATGTTTTAATTGAACGAGGACAGGACTATTTGATGGACGTTACACCGTTAAAACGTTTAGGCTCAGAAAATGATTTGAAAGGTGTGGCGTTATTTTTAGCAGCACCAGCTTCAGACTATGTAACAGGTGATGTCATTGTTGTAGATGGGGGCATGAGCTCTATCATTTAGGGAGGGAATAAAATGGATACGATGCAAGTAAGGGCAAGTGAGCGTTTAGATGTGGACAAATTACATGCCTTTTTGGCAAGCTATTTTCCTGAGCTACCACAGGGTGAACTTGAAATTTCGCAATTTAGTGCAGGGCATTCCAATTTAACGTATTGTTTAAAAATAGCTGATTTCGAAGTCGTTCTTCGTCGTCCACCGCTTGGACCAGTAGCCAAGAAAGCACATGATATGAAGCGTGAATTTACAATTTTATCAGCATTGCATCTGTTTTTAACAGCGGTTCCAAAGCCATATGTCTATGTAGAGGATCGAGATGTTATTGGTAGCGACTTCTTTTTAATGGAGCGCAAAAAAGGTATTGTTCTCGATACGCATTTTCCAAATGGGACAGAGCCAACAGAGGAGCTAGCCCGTCAGTTGTCCGAAATGATGGTAGACTCTTTAGTGGCGCTTCATGCCATTCCCTACCAAGACACAGCGTTAAAGGATATGGTGAAGCCTGATGGATTTATGGAACGACAAGTTCATGGCTGGATAGAGCGCTATGAAAAGGCCAAAACAGCAGAGCATGCGGAAGTAGCTATTTTGACAGAGTGGTTAAAAAATCATATTCCTTCCAATAATGAGGCAACCATTATTCATTATGACTATAAATTAAATAATGCGATGTTTTCTGAGGACTATGCCGAAATGATTGGCCTTTTTGATTGGGAAATGACGACGGTAGGGGACCCATTAGCCGATGTCGGTGTAGCAATGAGCTACTGGATGCATGCGGATGACCCGAAAATGTTGTTATATGCACTGGGAGAACCACCAGTAACCATTTTACCAGGCTTTTATACGCGACAACAGTTTATTGAACGATATGCGGAGAAAAGTGGGCGAGATGTTTCGACTATTCATTATTACTGTACATTTGCTTATTTCAAATTAGCCGTTATTTGTCAGCAAATTTATTATCGTTATGCTAAGGGGCAAACACAGGACGACCGCTTTGCTCAGTTGGATAAAATGGTCGCTGCACTCATACAACAGGCTTCTAAATCGATATAAATTCTAAAAAACGGTTACTTTTTACTAAGTAACTGTTTTTTTATTGCTCTCAATAACAGATTATCCGACATTATAAAATATAATTATTTATAGCTACTCGCACCAACCCTTCTTAATAGCCAAAACAACACACGTAAAAAAATTAAGAGAGATGGAATGTATGTTCTTATTTTATCACATATGCCTTCTTTTTGCGAAAAAAAGGATTTTATATAAAACAACAATATTTTATTGTTTATCGATAAATAATTGTTGACTTAGAATGTGTATAAAGCTATTATAACAATAGTGAATAGGTGTTTGATAATTGATCAAATACAAATTTAAACAAATAGATGGAGGAAGCAACAATGAAAAAATATTTACTAGCTACAATTCCAATGGTACTTGGGGTTTTATGTTTATTTATAAAGGGGATTATTGGTGATGAAATATTAGCGGATGGAACGATCGTGGAGAAGAATTTCTTTTTCATTCCATTAAGCTATCTATTTTTCTTTAGTGGCATACTGACATTCTTATTTATGGCCCTTTTTTCAAAAATAAAAAATATGAATGTCGCAAAATAATGCTAAAACAGGCCCTAAATAGGAGCCTGTTTTTTTACGACCATATTTGATCAAGTTTATCGCTGTAATAGTGAATAGCTTTTTTATAATCTTGAATGCCCTGATGATTGGTTGTACGTAATAATGTCTGAAGTAATGTCTCCATCGATTTTACATGGTTGCCAAGATTGTAAAGTGTCATGGCATAGAAGACCTTGACATGCTCGGCTTCAGGGAATTCGTGAATGGCTTGTATAAAGATTTGTTCGGCTTGCTCATATTGCCCTAATGTCCGATAAGTGCTACCTAAACCAAGATAAGCATCTATTAAAACATCTGGTTCCAGTCCTAATTTAATCGCTTTTTCATAATGGGGGACTGCCTCCTTTTCTTTTCCTAAAGAATCAAAGGTCCAGGCACATTGAAATTGATAGTAAGCATTTTCAGGATGTTCCTTGACTAGTCCCACCATCAATTGATTTGCTTCCTCAAGCTGTCCGTTTTTTCTCAATGTGATAAGATGTGCTATTTGTTTATCCATATTATTAACCCTCTCGTTATATTTTATAATAAATTACCATTCGCGAAAATAATCTTCAATCAACAATTCGAATGAATCTACTAATAGCCTCATTTCTCCCGAATCATGATAACAAATGAAAACCTTACCTGATGAATCGATAAAAATGGGATTGCCCTCACCATCCATTGAAAAGACATAGCTAGTGTCTAGAATGTTTGGAGATAGAACATCTTTGTATTGGTGACGAAAATCCAGGGTTAGTTAAATCGACAAAGGTTTTGTTTCCAATACTAGAGCCATTAGAAAAAGCATGAACTGCTATTCCAGCATAGGCACCCCCAAATATTTCAATGAATGTTACATAATCAGCATGAAATTGTACATGAGGTTGCTGCTGATCTTCTTGGCTAGCTGGAGTGCCTACTAAGGAATGCTGATCCTTTTGTTTATTATACATGATCTCGAATTGCTAGAAACCTGTAGGAATGGTATTGTTTATGTCATAGTAACATTCATGAGGTGATAGAATGCTAGAGCGTTCAATGGAAAAGACACGGGAACATCAAGAGGAAAGGGAGTGATTAAACAAAACAAGAAAAGAGGATTAAGATGATGACTTATCAAAAAATAATTTGTGATGGATTTGAATTAAATTATTGTATAAAAGGGCAAGGTCAGCCGATTTTGGTGGTGGGTAGCAGTGTTTATTATCCGCGTTTGTTCTCTGAAAACTTTTCCCAACATTTTCAGCTTATTTTTTTAGATCATCGAGGATTTGGCAAGCCAACTCGTGCATTTAAACAAGCTGATTATACATTGGATAAAATAGTGGAGGATATAGAGCATGCAAGACAAATCCTAAAGCTAGATGACTTAATTATTGCAGGGCATTCGGGGCATGCATTTATGGCGGTGGCGTATGCCAAAGCCTACCCTCAGCATGTTCAAAAAATGATCCTATTAAATACAGCAACAACGAACAGCCAAAAGAGACAGCAACAAAGTTTGTCTTATTTTGAGGCATATGCAAGTGCGAAGCGTAAACATCAATTTCAGCAGGATATTGCTTTATTGGAACAGGATCTAAAGAGAGAACCTGAACGACGTTTTGTTCATATGTGTATTCGGATGGGTGCACATAGCTTTTATGATTACACATTCAACGCTACCTCTACATGGGATGGCGTGTATCCGAATATGGAAATCATTGATTATCTTTGGGGTGTAGCTTTTGCTGAGCAGAACCTTTTACAGCAAATACATCACTTAAACATGCCGATTTTTGTCGGTCTAGGTAGGTATGATTATTTAGTTGCGCCTGTATCATTATGGGATGCAATGGAGTGTACTCCTCATGTAAAGAAAGTTATTTTTGAAAAAAGTGGTCATAATCCTATGCTGGAAGAACCTGAATATTTTGATGAACAATTAATTGCATGGATAAACGAAGGATAGTTATTTTTGGCTGGTGATGCTTTTATAGCAAATAACCAGCCTTTTTCCTTTCTTTAACCATAAAAAAGGCTACTCCCAAAAGGGAAGAGCCAAAGTATTAGCTTGCAGAACAAGCTTTGCGTATCGCATCAATTTGTCGACAGTCAATCATCACAGGAACGGCTTGATCATCTATTTGAAGGAAATACCCACAGCAACTTTGCGAATCAAGATAGATAAAGTAAATACTTAAAAATTGACAGCCGTTCGAGAGGTATACATCGACTAAAGTTCCAGGTTTAAAATATTCTAAATGATGGCAAATACAACTGTCACACTGCTTTTTGGCTTGCTCCTTCTTCTTATATGTTTTTTCATATTGGGGGCTATTATAGTATTTGATTGTATATGACTCTTCCTCATCCACATGATGATCGATGTCAGAATAGTAACCTGAGCAAAAATTCTTTGAGGCACAATAGCATTTAGCAAACTTATGATAATTATTAAACTCCCAATTCATTCGTGTTAAAGATCTGTTTTCATCCATTCCTTAAACGCTCCTTTATGGTTTGAATGTCTTGCTAGCACGAGGCACCTATTTCTAATCTATGTCAAAGAGCATTTGGGAGATGGTAAAATGTCCAATTGTTTGTAGAATAAAAGAAAAGACTAGACTCACAAGTAGAGTCTAGCTTTGCAGATCATGTTTGCAATCGCCTTGCAATAAACTATATATTTCTAAATCGACAACTCCTTTACCAGACCATAATGAAGCTTGTCTCAATAGACCCTCTTTTAAAAAGCCATTTTTTAGCAGGACTTTTTTCGAAGGCTCATTTAACGGCATGACCTCAGCTTGAATTCGATTAACATTTACATCCTCTAATAAAAATTTCACAATGATTTCGACTGCCTCTGTAGCGATGCCTTTGCCCCAAGATGTCTCAGCTAAATAGTAACCAATTGTTACCATATCTACTTTTTGATTAAAGTCCATTGCTTCGATAATACCTACTAGTTTTTCACTTTGTGATTTTTCGAAAATACCCCATTTAATTCTGCTTTTCTTCGAATAATCTCGTTCAAAATGAGCAATCATTTTTTGAACAGTTTGTAAGTTGTGTTTTGGGATGATTCCGCAGTACTCAAATACTTTGTCATTATCATAAATGGCAAATAATTCTTGTAAATGGGATTCTTCTATTTTTTTTAATTCCAAAGTTGTTGAATGTAAGATTGGGAATTGTTTAAATACTTTTTCAATAATCATTGATGTTGCTCCTTTTTATTCTTTAATGGGAATGTATATTGTCATCTTCATATCATGTGGATAGATAGATTGCATGACATCGGTTATTTCAAAATCAGGGCCTGCATCTCGCTCATAATTAGAGTTTGGTAGCCATACTCCGTAAATGTAACGTCTTGTATTTTGAATTCCTTCCGCAGTGCTATTCAATGTGAATTCCGCATATTTACCAGCAGGAATTTCAAGGTGAACGAAGCCTTTCTCTAATTGCTCCTCAAAGCAATGAACTTCCTCTCCTACAATAAAGGAAAATTGACCATCCTCTTGAAAACCTGTAGAAATGCCATATGCCATATTAGGGGCTACCTTATGTGAGATTCGCTCATAATACTGCTGTTGGCCAAAATCTAAATAAAAGCTTGGGATGTCTGCATAATACTGATCGTTTTGTAAGGACGTTTTGTATTCATAGCCAGTGATACATTTTTTAGGTAATTGAAGTATTTCTGGTCGCTGCATAGGGAGTTCTCCTTCCAGTTTATAATCCAAAAAGTTCATTTTGGTTAGAAGTGGTATGGAGTTGGCTCCTTTTCGGTACTTAGCAGGTGTGACGCCAAAATATTGAACGAATGCTCGTGTAAACGCCTCTTGAGAACCATATTGAAAGTTGATCGCAATTTCCAGTATGTTCTTGGGAGTAGTTACTAATAGAGAGGCCGCTTCAGAAAGCCTTCTGTTGCGAATATACTGCTGTACCGAAAATCCTGTAATAGCTTGAAAAAGTCGTTGGAAATGAAATGCAGAAAAGTAAGATTGGGAAGAAATAGCTGTGATCGTTAACTTTTCCTGTAGATTGTCCTCAATAAACTCTATGGCGTTTTGTATTCTTTCAAAATAATCCATACCATCATCCTTTCTCGACTTAATAGTACTGTTTCAGCGAAAGTATTTTTTGATAATTTGTGCTAATTTGTACATTAAATGGTCATCAACATGAAATCAATAGAAATATTGAATTAAACGTTCAATTCAAATTTACAAGATAATGATAGTTAGCTCTATGTTCCCATTTTTCTTTGGCATAATATGTTCAGCGAATTACACGTATCTTAAAACAACCTAATCAAGAAACGTCACTCATTACATTTGAAGCGGCTGTTAATGGAAATGACCAGCACTCTGAAAAAGAGTCTGGTCATTTTTGGTTGCTTAATTTAGTTTTAATTTTGTAGCAGTCCCGATTCCTTTTGTATGAACATCGACCTTAATACGAACGATTAGCTCGGGATAAAGGGTTGGCCAGTCTTTTTTTATTCGATTCCATGCATGGTAGTCCTCTCGGTGTAGCACTTCACTAAATTTTAAAATGTCGGCTTGATAGGTTTGTTGGATCGTATGAAGCGTGCGTTCTAAGCTCTCTTTAATTTGTCTACTCGTCTCTTTATTTAATGCATCGATAGTTTCAGGTTTCGTTAAATCCAGATGACAACCTACCTCAGCTATGTTTTGGTCAATATCAAGTTGAATCGTAATGGAAGGGCTGTCATTTTGAAAATGGCCCGTCACTTTTGTTGAAGAATTGATAATTTCTGTCGATATTTTTCCTTGCTCAGGGCAGGCAATATTTTCAAACGTGCTTTTTATATGATTGTTTAAAAAATTATAATCTCTGCTTTCTTGTTCGGTTAAAAAGCCAATTAGCTTATAATTTTTAAAAACGGCCATTCCACCATATTGTAATTGTACAGGGCTCTCAATTTTTTCTATATTGCTAATAGATTTTCCAATATCCGCATCTCCGAGTATTTGAATAGAAGGTAATACGGCACTATGATCAATACCACCTAAAGATTGGACTAAATCATCTAAAATTACAGATTCTGTCGTTCCCCATGCAGCTTCTGAAACCTTTAAGGATTTAAACATTTTACTGGCAGGAACATCCTCTAGCGGTGTTAAAACACTTAAAATTTCTTGTGCAGTCGATTCTTGGGTAACGATAATGTTAAATTCGCTCCGACCCTCAGCATCTCTTTGAAATAAATCCAAAATGCTATTCATTCCTTCTTTAGCCATTTCCTCTCCAATAATAATGATCTGAGCATGTGCATAATAAGGCTTCCTTGGCGTTAGCGTTGTTAATTTTCGAATGGCATCAAATAAGGATTTTCCCTTTGCGTGATAGGTGAAAACAGGAACTTGAAAGCTGGTTGCTTTGTTCGAGGCTACTTGACTAGGGTTAACGATTTGAACGGAGATTTCAACAAGCTCGTCTGATTTATCGACCCCAACAGCCGTAACAATGGCTAATTCGTTTAACTCTCGTTTATTCCAACAGCCACCTAGCAAGAGAATCACGCTAAGCAGTAGGATGAAAAATAGTGTGTGTTTGATGATGGGCACCTCCTCTAGGAAAAGGGCTAAGTCATTTCCGATACTATTAAGGATAAGCAAAAGCCATGCAAAATAATCGATATCGACGAGATTCTTTTTGGAGGAAAGTAAAGTATGGAAAGGGAACCTGTATGTATAAAAGCGGGGAAATGGAGGAAATGGCAATCAAGGAAGTAGAAATAGGTGTAGAAATCATTTTTATCCTAATAAAAGAACCCAAATTATCGGCAAAATGGTATGAGGACATATGGTCATTTAAGCTTCTATATAATAGAAGACGGGGCAGCTATCATGAAAAACACCGTCATTTGTTTAGTAAAAGCGAAGGAACACCAGCCATTACGTTTTCCAGAGATACATTTTGGGGTCGGTAAATATTTTAATTTCATGTTGCACAAAATCGAAGAGACCTATCAATTTTTAGTGGACCCTGATGTGAAAGTCAATGCTCTAGGAGGGGAGGGAAAAACAAAAGATGGAAATCCTTTAGGGGTTTATCAATCATAAGCGGGTCACTGCATGAACAGTGACCCTAGTAACAAGTCTTGGAGGTGTAAGGCTAATTAGCTTTACACTACTATAGTATACTGCTTCTCTATATGGCAGTAGTTAATTGCCTGGGAAATAGAAAGAAAATTGAGAATTATGAAAAATGCTGTTCAACCCCAAAAAAAGGAAGTAGCAGTGTACCATAGGCTTTCTATAAATTATGTGATGGAACAACTGGAAATGGTGAGTTTCATGACACCTTTTATAGTAACCATTCACCAGACAAGCTAGGCATTCAATACAGTGTGAAAAATAAAGGCACACAACAATTTAGTTGGAAAATGATTGACTCAGATGGCAAGCTATGGGCTCAAGGGACATTAGCAGCTGGAAAAGCACATACGGCAATACTGGAAAAAGGAAGCTATACTATGCCAGAAGGAATGTATTCTATGTCCATTATTACGATAGATGGTGCGGAGGGCATGTTTGATTTTGTTGTAAAATTGGTGGAATAAAAACTTTTTAAAATAGATGTAACTTTTTTAAAACATCACTCGTCTAACTCATTAGTAGAATACAAAAACTAAAGCAAACTAGTAACATTCACTTTTCACAAAGGGACCAGGAGCACATTTTTCGTGTTTTCCTGGTCTTTTTGTGTAGCATTATCGATTTTTAACGAAAAAATGAAACCTTTATGGAATTTAGACGTATTCTTAATTGAATCAAAAGCTAAGCAAAATTAGTAAGATTCACTTTCACTAAAAAGGCTAGGACCCACATGAGGATGTAGGGATCTAGTCCTTTTTGTATATTTGTATAGTGATCAAGAAGATTTTCATAGTGTTGAAAAACAAAACAAGCAATAGAATTTTAGTAAAATAGCATCTTTTTCAACAATATGAGAGGACCAGCGCTCATGGAGAGTGACTGGTCCTTTTGTTTACTTGCTCTGCAAAGTATTTTATAGAATAAACACTATAAAATTTGAAAGGGCAATTTATTTTCTCGAAAAACCATTAAATCCCCTTAAAAGTTTATTGGAAAATATTTTAACTTGTTCAGTGCTCCAACTTATCGTAGTATTATAACGAATCAAAACTAAGCAAATTAGTAAGATTCACTTTCACAATAAAACCAGATGCTCCTCAAAGATGAGCACCTGGTTTTTTGTTTTAGCGGTCAACTATTCATATTAGCTGATATTTTTAATTTGTAGTAGCATACAGACAACAAATCAATCCGTCAGAAAATATGATGCCTCCGATCATTCTAAAGCAGGCTATACAGCTTTCCATCATGCTGGCAGCTATAGGGGTCTTATTCTTCAATGGTCTCTTCATACGTTTTACGACCCGGGTTTATTTTTGTTACTTGGATCGTTATGTCCCCAATGGAATCCTTTGTTAAAGGGATTTTTCCATCTTTCTCTAACTTTTTCCACGTCTTGACGTTGGAGCGATAGAGATACTCTGAAAAACGATAAATATCAACGTCCAACTTTAAACCTTCCTCATAGGTTGTCAATATTTGTTTTTTTACTTCTTTTATAATATTGGCTCTCACCTCATCAGAGTTTATTTTTCCTTTAAATCCATTCAAGGTAGCACGCAAATGAATCGTAATATCAAATGTCACTTGATTATTCTTAATGACAGGCTTCACTTTGACATCTAATTTATCTAAATCAGCGGTTAGATAATCTCTTTCGCCACCTTCTAATTTAAAGGTGACCTCTCCGCGACTAGTTTCATTATGCATCCATTGATTGCCTTTTGCTGCAGAATTCTTAATAAAGCCTTTAAAGCCATCCTTTGAGAGAATTCCTACACCTGAGAACGTTGTTTCTTCAACTTCTTCATCCATCGTTTCCCAATCTTTCATGATGGACACGTAGGGGATACTGACCTCATGGCTCGGTTCATTTAAACCAATAATTAAATTTCTTAAGTTTTGAGGCTCAATAAAGGATTCTTGTTGCGTTGTATTGACAGGATTACTTAATTTTGAAGAAGTCAGAGAATTTCTTAAAATCGGTGTGATAAGCATGACATCTTTAATGGGGTCCGTTGTACTGTAGACCCAAATATGATAACGAGTCTCTCGAAAACGAATGAACGTATCAATCACAGGGATACTTCGTTCATTTTCCATGGCTCGTTCTGTAAAGAGCAAATACCTCATATGCCCCCAAAAAATCTCCTGGTCAGAGGAACGATACAATTTATAAATTGCTTCTTCCACGGTTTTACCTTCAGCAAAGCCTACTTCAGCAGGTGCAACATTGCCACTAGGCTGATCGGATTTCGCTACATCAGCAAAATTAATAATTTGTAAATAAACCTTGTACTGATTATCCTCATAATCTACTCCAACGGCATTGACATAATACATTCTTTGAGGCTCCGTCACATCCCAACAACCAGTCATAAAAAAGGCAGACGTTAAAATGAATAGGAGAAATACGATATGTTTTTTTGTCATCATGTCCCTACTTTTATATTTGGTTAGTTATCAAATAGTTTTGACAAAAATATAAGGATTTATAAGTATGAATGTTGAATAGAGAATAGGCTATGACGGATGTGAATATTCGCGGAGAGAAGTGAAATACTCGCGGAGAGGAGTGAAATACTCGCGAAGAGGAGTGAAATACTCGCGGAGAGGAGTGAAATACTCGCGAAGAGGGGTGAAATACTCGCGAAGAGGGGTGAAATACTCGCGAAGAGGGGTGAAATACTCGCGAAGAGGGGTGAAATACTCGCGAAGAGGGGTGAAATACTCGCGAAGAGGGGTGAAATACTCGCGAAGAGGAGTGAAATACTCGCGAAGAGGGGTGAAATACTCGCGAAGAGGAGTGGATTCTCACGAACGGAGTAAATAACTTATAGCGCGGTACAATATAAGAGAATGTGTTAATGTAAGTCGCATTAACACACATCGTTTACTTATTTATTCTCTACTAATATGATTAAAAACATGGGTCTCCATTAGTTTATCCTACATTGCAAGAATATATTAGTATGTCCTCTGGTTCTTCCATGAAACTGATTATTAATACTGTCTGAAGTAAGCAGTGGAATGCATGGACAGTGTAAGATGATATTTTCGGTAACTTCACGACACATTATCACAGAGGAACATTCGTTTTTCCTGAACCTTTTGCAGCATTTTTCAGAAAGATCCTCAGCTAGTACAAATTTTTTATACACTACAAACCCAGTAAAATAGCTCCCATCTCTAAAAAGGTAGATATGAGAGCTAAATTCCTATGGTATCGCAGCAGTTGTAACCCAGTTAAGTTATGGCTATTTGAAAAATTCAAGAGATATTATGAACGCTCCAACTAACTCAATTGAATAATGGACAAGGAACGATTCGCGTAGTTAGCGATTGGATTGGCCGATGAGGCACTTACTCCTACTAGATCGCCTGCGGATAATGAAGCTTGAACAACATAGGTAGAACTGCTTCTATTTAACACATTAAAAATAGCGAGACCATCTAGAAAAATGGGTTGTCCGTTGACGGTAATACTAACTGTAAAATAGGATTGTAATGGATCAGGTTCTACTGTCGTTTGAGCATTTATCGATATCGCAATTTGATAGACGCCATTGCTTTGCACTACTAATTCATTTCCAGATGGACTTACTGTTACATTAGATAAAGGGCCCACTTGCTGAAATGGAATAGGTGCCGCAATAGGGGATATAATTTCTAAGGTGTCACCTCTTATGGATCCATAACTTAAGACACCAATATTGGGTGTGGGAACAGGACCAGGAATAGCAATAATTTTGGGGAAAGAGTTTGTTTCTTTTTGACAACAGCCCATATTTATATGTTTATAAGACATTAACTACCCTCCTTTTTATTTACTAAAGGTAGTATATTCGACACTTAATTCAGTAATTGGACGAACACCTAAAGCCCAGTTACTCATATTCGAGCCTGGGCTTTTCTCATGTTTGGAGAATATAAAAAGCTATTTTCTTGCCTGAATCAAGGTGAACCAGCTTTTGCCATTCAATGTTCCGGAAACATTGTAAACAGGCTGATAGAAGCCTTTTGTATCATACATATGCGTAAGCTCTATTAATTCTATAGACAGTTGATCGCCTTTTTTTATTGTAAGTTCTTCGTCTGTTACGAGTGCATTATATTTTATTTGCGGAAATTCGCCATTCTTAATACGTTCATACACTTCTGTAGGGGACAAAATGTTTACTTCCGTTATAAATTGATGGTTACGTAGATTAGATGATAAGGAATATACATCGCCATCTGGTTTCAGCCCAAGACTTACTTCCCCAAGCCAATAATCTTTGTTGATATTAGCGCGATCTGGAAGTGTCCATTCTAATTCACCATTCTCCCATACAGTAAACTCTGCCTCTTGAGGGAGGAGAGCAAGTTCGTCCATTATTGCCTTCGCCTTGTTAACAGAATCTTGTCCTGCTGCTGTAGTTTGGTCAGGTGTATACAGATTCTCTGTTAATGACCAATTGCCCTGTGAACTGATAAATAATGTATAAGGATTACCTGTGTTGTCTGCCAATAAAATTTCGCGATCCCCTCTATTTTCCGTTGTACTCGTTACGGATAAACCTAGTTTTTTTTGCAGCAAGGTTTCAACTTCGTCATTCTTCATTATTTTCTTATACACGGGGGCAACTGTGGGTGCTGTACTTAAGTCCAATGAAGTGGAGACATCAACACCTGACATATTCGATTTTGTATAGGCATTTATTGCAAGATGACCAAACTCTTGTTGGTTGTAGACAATCATCATCCCAACAAAAATCAAACCCATTATGAGTGGGATGGCCAGATTGCCAATTAGACTTTTTATTTTTACTTTTTTATGCTGAACAATGGAAGCCACAAGTCTATATAACTGGTATCCGATAATCCCACCAATTGAGTTGTTGATTAAGTCATCAAGCTCGAAAATTCCCGCTCCTGTAAGTGTTTGATATGTTTCAATGGATAATGTAGCACTGACGACTACGAGAAAAAGCCACTTGAATAGTTTAAATTTAGGGAAAAGCAGGGGCAAGAAAACGCCTAATGGTACAAACATTAAAATATTAAAAATACAATTTTGAAGATCTCGTAACGAATATTTTTTCCATGCATCGATATAACCACTAAATGGTTGGAGATTCATCTGCAGAAAATGAGAAGAGCCTCGGCCAATAATTGTTAACTCACAAACAAAAACAATATAGCCGATGAAGAGTGCTCCAAGCATAAGTTTTTTTACGTGGTTTCGTTTCCGAACGGATGGTTCCTTTTTATTATAAAAGAAATAATAGAATGCAATGAGTAAAAACTCAACACCAATAATAATCATTACTGGCAGCATTAAAGATTGAATGTTATTGATAATTTCTGTTACGCCCAATTTAAAACGCTCCTAACTGATGATTTAGCTTTTCTTGATGTAATATTGTCGACTTTCCTTATTGTAAATGGAAATTATTAATAATTATTGAGAATATTTATGAAGATTTCTTAAGATTTTGCATCAGCTATACAGGCTTAGGGTGCTGATTTTAATCCCCTAGTGTGGCGTCGTTAATATAAGAGCAAAAAAGGCAGAAGTCAAATTACGTTTGTCATAGCAATAAACCACTTTCATTGCTGTATAACTCTGTAATTATTATAATGAATAGCAATAACTGGTAAGGAGATGGTGGAATGAGTAAGAATTTCATTATATTTGGAGCGAGTCAAGGACTGGGTGATGCATTTGTCAAAGGTTTACCCGTCATGGGAGACTCTGTATGGATCGTGTCACGTTCTCGACCTAAAAGCTTAAATCTCAACGATGGTGTCAATCGTCATTGGCTCGCTATTGATTTGTCCAATCAGCAATCAATTCCAACTTTAAAAGAGAAGGTAAAAGACATTCCTTTCGATGTATTAATTTACAATGTTGGCGTATGGGAAAAGCGTGGATTCGAGGATGACTATACATTTGATTTGGATGAGGTCGTAGATATTTCAAACATAATCAATATAAATTTAACTTCTACAATTACATATATCCAAGCGCTTTTACCAAATTTAAGACAAGCGGAAAATGGAAAAGTGATTTTAATTGGCTCAACAGCGGGCTTAGATCACACGAACAATGCACAAGTTTCATTTGTTACATCTAAATTCGGCTTACGTGGCATTACCAATGCCCTTCGTGAACATTTAAGAAAGGATAAAATTTCTGTCACATGTATTAACCCAGGGGAGCTAGCAGCAGAAGTACCTTATGAAGAAGGGGCAGAGAAAGCAATTCATTTATATGAAGGGACTCGTATTCCTGTACAAGATATTGTATCAATTGTGCAATGTGTCATCCATTTATCACCTGTTTCATGTGTAAAGGAAATTACTATTCCTGCAATAACGGATTTGAATGCTTGATGATCGCCTGTTGCTCAGAAAGCATTGTAGCGGGAGTTAATCTTCTATTTGCAATCGAATAGGGCGAATAGAGGATATTGCCGATGCAGTAACGTTTCTGGCTTCCACTGATAGCAACTGGATAATAAATGTTTCTGATGATTTTCGTTTATAAAACGCAATAATACTGTGAAGTTCCGATAAGGGGAAAAAACATTGCTTTTCATGCCTAACCTCAAGAAAAAATGGATATTCCAAAATTTAAACAGTTTAGGACTAGACAAAGGTGATTTTACATGGTATATTGTATTCAATAGAATCATCCGAAAAAAAAGATGCAATGAATTCACATATTACAAAAAGTAATCGTGTTTTGATAGATGCTTTTTGTGATATGTGTTTTTTTATGAATGTGATTTTATTTAATTTGATTAATGGAGGTCATTTACATGACACAAGGTACAGTAAAATGGTTTAACGCAGAAAAAGGTTTTGGTTTCATCGAAGTTGAAGGCGGACAAGACGTATTCGCTCACTTCTCAGCTATTCAAGGTGAAGGTTTCAAATCACTTGAAGAAGGTCAAAAAGTTGAATTCACAGTAGAAGAAGGTCAACGCGGACCACAAGCTGCTAACATCGTAAAACTTTAATTTTTAATGAAACATACCACTCTTAATTGAGTAGTATCAGACTGCTGACAAACTCAAATTTGATGTTTGTCAGCAGTCTTTTTTATAAACGAAACTAAAATCGTGAAGCAGCTATCTTTTATCAACTATCTTACCTCTGCTAAATACTCCTCTTCAATCAAAAATCCCTTTTTATGTAATTTCGTTATTTCTTCTAAAGTTGAAACACACAAATTCTTAAAAGTTTATGAATTCAGGACAATTAACAAAAGAATAAAATAAATAATTAATGAAATAAAAATGGAAAATCGTCTTTTTTTCAGGTTGAATAGATATCTTGAATTAGTACTCATATCTCGTACAATGCCGTTTTCTTTAAACATGTTACAATACTCGCATTTCTCCAGTACTGAACCTTCTCTAAATTAAGCAATATCATATTCTGAGACGTGTCCCATCACAGAATCCAGCAGGCGAAACAATCCACTGTTAAATAAGAAAATTTTTACGTCGTTATTATATTTCGGAAATTTCAAATAAATGAATGACCAAAACCTAATTAAGTGGTAAAGTATAGAAAAATGAATGGAGAATGATCTTATGGAAAAATGGAAAAGGGTTGAATTAAAGCATTTTTCAAGTGAATATATGAAAGAATTGAACTCTTTTGTACTTACAGAAGAACAAAAACAATTTTCTGCCCTTCCAAGCAAATTTGGAGAAATTAATGAAGGACAGTATCGTATTGTCATTTTAAGTGATAATACACCAGTGGGTTTCTTCCTTCTCAATACAAATGAAAGAGTAAAGAAATACTCTACTAATTTGAATGCAATGTTATTAACTGCATTATCAATTAACCATACAGAGCAAGGAAAAGGTTACGCAAAACAGGGAATGACCTTACTAGTTGAGTTTGTGAAAGCAGAATTCCCTAATTGCGATGAAATTGTTTTAGTTGTAGACAAAGATAATATACCAGCACAAAAACTATATTTTAAAGTAGGATTTGAAGATACAAATGAGAGACTAATAGGACGAATCGGCGAAGAAATCATCATGAGACAATTCATAAAATAAAGTTAGATCACAAATAAAATCGTCACCAGAGCTAATTTTATATTTGAGGCTTAAATTTTTTAAAGTTTGCGAAAAGATTTCCCTCCCTTGATATTTTTTATGACTTTAATAGTAGGGAAAGACAGACGATTGTCTACATAGGTAAACTTTCAGCGAAGAAATGACAACATGGCCGACCCAGAGTTGCTGTGTTTCTGGGATTACGGAAAAATATTGAAATGTACCGATTTGCTGCTTATGATGGAGGTGAGTATGAGATGTATAGTAATACGGCAAATATGCTTAAACAGACTACAAATCTTATCAATGCATTGAATAAAATAAAACAAAACCTATCTTTTGTAAAATTGTATATTAATAGCGATAGAACACTGGCAATTTATTTTTTAAGTAATGCATATAGTGACTTTAATCTATTCAAAACTATCTACTTATCTGTAACACCTGGTGATCAAACAATTGATGAGTTTTTAGAGAAATATGAAAAATTCTTTGTAGAAGTAAATAAATATTTAGAGGTTTTTACTGATAATAGCGTGGTTGAAGATAGACTTCATAAGGAAGTATTGTTTGCAATCAATGAATTAGAAAGATATCTGTTAAATCTGTTGGATTTGTATAGATAAATACTTAGACATTCCTTACTTAGAGGGATGTCCTTTTATTTTGCAAAGCAATTAGTATATTGGCGTAGGGAGATAAAGCAAAATATAATTTTATTATTAAGCAATCACATGTCTATGCTTTATCTACCCAGTAACATTGAGCAGCAAATGCAGGAGCTAAATATGAGAAATGAATAGAAAGATTTGCTTTTGGAATAATGATACATGGAGATTTTGCAGGATTAGAACTCATTATCGTTTAACGAAGTAATTTATTTTGAAATCAAATATATAAATAGAGAAAGGAGGAAAAATATTGTTACATATATCTAAAAAAATAGGAATAGTAAGTTGGGTTGTGACCATTTTATATTTTGTGATAGAGCCTATTTTTATTATGACTGCACTTGTACCCTATAATTTTATGCAACAAGCTATGAGTGATCTAGGAGTAACATCATGTGGAAAGTATACATATTCAATTGCACCTCATGAAATTTGTTCACCTTATCATTTTTGGATGAATGTATTGTTTATAGTAAACGGTTTAACATTTTCGGTTGGAGTGTTGTATCTTTCTCAGTATCTAGAAAGGAATGGAATAAATAAATTAGGAACAGTATTTATTCTTATATTTGCTATAGGAAATATTGTATCTGGTTTTATACCTGCAGATGTTCATTTATTTTGGCATTCCATATTATCACAAATAGGTATGTTTACTGTTTTGTTTGGACTGTGGATTTATGCAAAATCATTGACTAAAGGTAAGAGGTGGACCTATTTAAATGTAATTGTTCTTATAACTCTTCTTTTCTTTATCATTCTTTTGTTTTTCTTTCCATTGCCAGCAGGTCTATTACAAAGACTTTATTATGGTGTGATTTTCTTGTGGGGTACTGTGCTCACAATTTTATTAAGTTCATCAGAATAAATTATAAAGCCCAGATATTCAGTTAACGTACCGTAATTGTTAGGTAGTGTCTAGCAATTGAGGATAGTTTAAATGAGTACCTGGGCATGTTTAATGATGTATTGATTTTATAAGGAATAATGGTAATCAGTAAAATTGCAACCTTTCTGTAAGGGACTTGCGGAGTGCTCACTATTTAAAAGGTTAACATTAACTCACTTTTCCATTATCGATTTATTTTTTGTATTCCACATTTTATAAAGCTCTCTATCAACAAGGACTAATTCCATACCTAATTCACTTGCATATTTAGTTAAGGTTAAAGAGGATGGAATAGAGCTAAAGGTTTCCATTCTCGAAATAACACTTTTGGATAGACCAGTTCTCTCAGCCATTTCATCTTGACTAATATTTTTTTCTATTCTTTTATTTAATAAAGTAAAAGCCAATTTAATTAGCTGTTTTTCATCTTGAGAAATCATTTCATCTTCTATTAATTCATAATAGCGAAGAAAAATTCTTGGTATTATTCTCATTGAGTAATTTTCCAATTGCTACACCTCTTTATTAATCTCTACTATTTATAGAGTGGTTAATATTAGACATTTTAGCTCGTCTAATAAATAAATTTTAGTAATTCTTTATAGTAAAAGGATTACTAAAAAAATTATATCCATTCATTTATAATATTTCTATATATTGTTTTGTAAAGATTGGATTAAAAAGTATTTATACCTAAATCGTAAATTCGATAATAGGTTATTAGTAGGGATCTGTATCTATGGTAGTAATTCTATATAATTATATTAATACAGGTAGGAATTATAAGTATTATATAAAAAATTAATTAAGGCTTTCGAAATAAAGCCGATAAAATCATCTCGTTAGTTTTTCTTAGAGGTGATCTTGTTGTTGAGTATGTATGCTAAATTGGCTTTGTGTAAAAATTAAAAACCTGGTAAAATAAACCATATAAATTATGATGAAAAATCGATTGATAGGGGGGAATTGTGTGATTGATAAGTAAAAATGAAGAATATATTTATTTAAAAAATCATAAAAACAATGAGTATTGGTAATTACATTTAGGAACGCTTCATGTACTTAAACAAACGGGTAATTAGTTCAACAAGCATTTGGGGATCAACACAATAGAAAGTGATCGAAAGGGGGATTACTAAATGAATAATAACTTTATTGAAACCATTCAGTCGCTTTATTCTGACCTTTCCATTGAAGACTTTTATCCTAATGAAATTGGACAGAATAATGATGTGTTCATTGTAAACAAATCTTTGGTTTTTAGATTTCCAAAATATAAAAATGGAATCAATCAATTAAGAAGAGAGACGGAAATTTTAAAATACATTAAAGGTATCATCTCAACCCCTATTCCGAATCCAATTTATCAGTCTTTTGAAGAGTTAAAACCAGGTAAAGTCTTCACCGGCTATAACCTAATAGATGGTGTTCCTTTGTGGAAGGAGAGCTTAACAGGTGTTAATAGTGTTGAATTGGTTAAGGGGTTGGCCAAACAACTTGTTTCTTTTCTTGTAGAACTCCACTCTATTTCAGGGGAAAAAGCAAGTCGAGATTTGAAACTAAAGGTTCGTAACCCACTTGAAGAGATGTATAGCCTGTATGATAAGATTCAAAATAATGTATTTCCTTTTATCAGAAGCGACGCTCAAAAGGAAATTTCACAATCTTTTGAAACGTTTCTAAAAGGGAAGGCATTCTCAAATTTAGATATAACACTTATACACGGAGATTTTGGAGCATCTAACATATTATGGAATCCAGAAACAAGTATGATTTCAGGGATAATAGACTTTGGTGGTTCGGGTTTAGGAGATCCAGCGTATGACTTTGCTGGAATACTCTCTAGCTATGGCGAGGATTTTTTGGATATGTGTATTAACCTATATCCTAACGGTGATGAAATATTTGAACGAGTTAAATTTTATAAAAGTACATTTGCTTTACAAGAGGCATTGCATGGGATTGAGAATGGAGATAGACAGGCTTTTGAAGATGGCATTAAAGATTATAGATAAATTACTTGCTCAACTAATAGGTGCTTTAGTACAACAAGGGCTTCAAACTTCTACATATAGTAAGAGCGTGTTTTGGACAGTTTTTATTTTCAAAACACGCTCTTTATTGTTCTCATATTAAGGTTTATTACAAATTTATAGCACGAGAAGTTAATGCTAAGTTTGTGATCAAGCCATTTATTTTATCGCTCAACCACATGTTCGAAATGTACGCCCTTTTCCTATGACATCCAATAAAAAAACGATTAAGCGTATCTTTGTGGATGCAAAGGAAAAGTGTGGAATATGATGGACAACCTTAAGAGGTCTTAATAAATTGTCCAGGTAGGCGATGCTTATTTTTGCTGCCATGAATTTAAAGAAATTGGCTAGGCAAGTTGTTTAAAAGAGTTTTGCTTGAAGAGTCTATTTTATTGGGTAGTACATTATCATATTTAAACATAATGAAAGAAGAAAAAAAGATAAAAGGAATCGAGAGTGAACTTTTCGATTCCTTAAGTCGACAGTCTGGGATCATTCTATAATAGGTGAACCTGATGTTTTTTTATTTACCAAATGAAAGGGATTAGCTTTTTAGTTTTCTGTTTATATATTGTAAATTGTTCTCCGTACTTATTTTGTAAGTAATCATCTGATTTTGGAATATAGCCAAAAACAAACACGAAGAATAAACTAAGAGGGATAAGTAAACTATAAATATTGTTAGAGATTAATGCTAAGCCTAGTACCCAAAGGCAGTCTCCGAGGTAATTAATATGAATCGCATATTTAAATAAACCTCCCGTATAGAGCTTACCTTTGTTTTCAGGATTGTCTTTGAAAGGTTTTCTAAGTAATTCTGAAACTGTGTTTAATATACTTCCTCCTAAAAATAATAGCCAGCCTACAATTAGCATTGTTATGTTTGGATCCTGTTTGCTCGTAATCATTAAAATGGGAAAGCCCAAATAATAAATCCCAAAGGCTATACTGTTCATGATAGCTTCTTGCATTGCAATACCTCTAGGTAACCAAATAAACATCATAGCTGTTAATCGCAAAGCTGTAATAATTAAAGCAATATAAAGCCCTAGAGAAATGGCAGATTTTCCATATGTATTGAAAAGTAAATAATATGCAATAACTAAATAGATAATCTCAGCAACTAAAATGAAGATTTTTTCTTTTATTGTAGAATTATTTATACCGTACAAAGTAAGGCACTCCTTTGTTATTTATATTTAATAGGAAAAAATACGTCTGTGATATTATTATCCTCTTGTGTACTATAGGGATCTGTTTGATAAACTTCGAACGGTGCACCATTTAGTTTATAGTTATGTTCGGTTATCCAAACATGTAGTTTTGTATGGATGGAAGGTAGTTTATCATAAGAACCAATAAGCGTAGCCATTGCACAAAGACCAGGATTAAATAATCTTGTTTCATTCGTGGCGGTTGTAAGTGGTATGGCCATTTCTACATCATAATTATCAGGTTCATATTCGGCACTATGGAAAATAGCAAGTGGTTTTGCACTAGGTAATAAATTATTGAACATAATTTTACTAAACAACTCATTAAAGTGTTTTAGAAAATCATCGGTATTTATTGTCTTTCGCTGAGATAAGATATCATATTGTAAGTGATCCACAAGTTTAATCTCAATCTCATTTAAATAGCCCATGATACTTCCCTTTTTATCAAGCTCATGAATATCAAGTTTTAATTCATTTAACAATGAAGCATAAAATGTAAGTTGTTGTGTAAGAATTTCTTGTTTTGTTTTCAATTTAGAACTAAGAAGTTCGGTATCATCCCAATTAGTTAAAATAAATTTGATTTCTTCTAAAGAAAATAAATAGTTTTTCAATCGCGAGATGGATAAAGCAGTTTCTAATTGAGGAACATTGTAATAACGATAGTTATTTCTAGCATCAACAAAAGCAGGCTTTAAAAGTCCGATTTCATCGTAGTAGCGAAGCGTTTTCAGTGTAAGATGAGATATTTTCGAAAATTCACCAATGGTCAGCATAACAATCACCTCCTTATAAATTACTTTAAATATAAAGCATCCTGTAAGGGGAGGGTCAAATCAATAAACTAAGCTTTCTTAAAGTTTTTGGCATTCAACATGGGCAACATGACTGCATCGAAAAAATATTTTAGAAGTTAATAAGAGATCTAAGGGCCTAGCCAGGTTGGCCTAAGCATTCTAGTATTAAATAGTTTGAACCTAAGATGAGTTTCTTTATTAAAATATCTATGATTCTCACACCACCACATACCACAAGTTTATAGTCAAAAGCTATTGGCACTGAAAAGCTTTAGCCATGATAATACGGTGCATGAGTCGATAAAAGTAGCAATTTAAAAATTGTAATAGAATCCCATTCATTATATATGTATATTTATATAGGAGGAGGGATATTGGTGAAAAAAGTTCTTCATCTAATAGCTATTGCATTAGTTGGATTTTATTTCTTGTACGGCTTAACTAACATGTTTTTAAATAGCAAAGGATATGAAGGTGCTGACTATCTAGTTTCTATCATTTTATTGGTACTTATTGTTTTATTTGAGGGATTTCTAATTAAACTTTATAAACGAGCCTATAGCGCTGAAGCTATAGAAGTACGTAAACAAAGAGAAGCTGCGAAAAAGAAACAACAGTTCGAGGCAGAGAGTAAAGTACTTGGTTCTAAATCTCGACAACAGCTATTCAATGCAGATCTATGTATTAAAGTAAAACATATGGCTGGATTACCAGTTGCCGAAGGTGCTGAGATATTTGTTTACAGATGCAAAGATAAAATCGTGTTTGAAAGAAGTCAAGCCACAATTGAATTAAATATAAATAAAGTGATTGATATTCTAATAAAAACAGATGTTGAAATTCAAAAAAGTTGGGTAAGTGATGCTGGTAAAGCTATAGCAGGGAATAATCTTTTTGGTTCATTAGGTGCTATAATTGGTGGAGAGGCAAAGGAAAAAACGAGCACGATCATAGAGAAGTATTTAATTTTTGCTTATGAAAAGAATGGTGAAATAAAATATATATCTATGGAAGTCACGAATGAACCTAATGCAAATTTATTTAATTCAAATTATTACAATCTCTCCAATAACGAAAGAAGATTTACAAGTCTTTAAAGAGCGAATTAGCAATTATAGATTGTAGACAAATGATCACTAATTTTGTGAATATAGTGAGGCTATCATTGAATAAACACAACATAATTGAGTGTACTGTCATTATCTGCCACTCAAACAGATAGGTAAGCATTATTTTAAATTTCATTTTTTAGAAGGAAATCATTCAATTTTGCTGAACTAATAAATGGAAGAGAGGGGAGTAAAGTGAGGCAGTATGCAAACAAGGAAGAATTGATTAGTATGATTAACGACAAGTATAAAAAATATATTGCAGAATTTAATGATATACCAGAAGTCTTGAAAAACAAACGGATTGAGGAAGTGGATAAAACTCCATCTGAAAACCTTTCTTATCAACTTGGATGGATAAATCTTTTGCTTCACTGGGAGCAAAAAGAACAACAGGGAGAAGAAGTACACACGCCAGCAGAAGGCTATAAGTGGAATAATCTAGGTGGATTGTACAATTCTTTTTATGAACAATATGGAGCGTACTCTTTGAAAGAACAACAATCAATGCTTGATGAAGCGGTCACTAATTTATGTGAGTGGTTAAATATTCTATCTGAGAAGGAATTATTTGAAGTTGATCAAAGGCGATGGGCAAAAACACAAGCTAATTGGCCTGTTTGGAAATGGGTTCACATTAATTCAGTTGCCCCATTTACAAACTTTAGAACCAAAATTCGTAAATGGAAGAAGATTAACCTTTAAATATTTTTGAAAAAGAAGTGATGTTTTTTGTACATATTGATTAGTAACAAGCAGTATGGATATTCTTTAGCCTTCCACAAACGTGGAGGGCTTTTATTATGCGCTATGATTATTAATGGAGATGGGCAACGGTACACAATATTCTCGATTTGCCTCATGGCTTTTTACTTTCAAAAAGGGCAAAGATTGTAGATAAATGGAACAAACATTTAAGTTTACTTAGCACAGTAGGCGGCTGAGGTTTATGACAGTACATTTTATTTTAAATGCAATCGATTTTATCTGGAATGGCAGCTAACTGGGGAACGATTAACAGTAAGCGTCGGTATCAAGGCATCATCAAAAAAAGCATGATGTTGGTTTGAATCGTAGCTAATCTCATCTATTTAGTACTGCAAGATCAAGGATTTACAATTGGACAGATTATTCCAGATGCTGTTGTAGTAATGTTTATCTTAAACGAACTAGTTAGCTTAGGCGAAACTTCAGCAAAACTCGGTGTGAATATGTATGTACCAGTTAAGAGGGCATTAGAGATATTCAATACAAAGAAGAAAAAAGCGAAATGACATATGCTTTAAGCAGTCCTTGCTACCAATAAACAAATATCCAATCAAGGCACCATACACAATGGCGCCTCAATTTATCACTATACGCAACAAGGCCACACAGCTAATGAGATTTCATATAGGATTAGCAACAACAATCAGGTGTCTTATCATGTTACTGTGGATGATAAAGAAAGCATTCAGGCTATACCTTTTAATCGAAATGTTTGGCATTGTGGGGGTAGTACTGATCCTAATGCGATAAAGAAAGGAAACTGGCTTTCTATTGATATCAAAATTTGTCACAGCAAAAGTGGTGGGGTACGTTATCGAGTTGCAGAGGAAAACGCTGTTCAACACATTGCGAAGCATTTAAAACAATTCGGTTGGGGTATTAAGTAAGTGAAGAAGCACCAGGGTTGGAACGGCACGTATTGTCCGCAATGAATTTTAAATGAAGATCGTTGGAATCGTTTTTTGAAATGAATTAAGGCATCGATGAAGCCAGCAGAAATCTGAAATACCAACAGAAAAGGATGAAGACATAATGCAATTCACAAACAAGCTAACTAAAATCGCAGTAGATAAAAAGCCCAACGATAAATCACATCTAGATAAATTCGCTGTTGGTACACTTACCAGCAGTGATTTTGAAGGGAATTAACATTGCACATCGTAGTGTTTAACAGCAAAGGTCAATTACCTTAATGTTTTTTAACCACCTATTTGAATAACGGTTAAAGAACGACTGGCGTAACCAGCGACTAGAGAATCCGACGAGGCACTTACTCCTACTAAGTCTCCGGCAGATAAAGTAGCTTGGACAATGTAGCTTGAACTACTTCTATTTAGTACATTAAAAATAGCTATTCCTTCTAAAAAAATAGGTAGTCCATTTACGGTAATGCTGACAGTGAAATACGGTTGATCTGGATCGGGTAATGCTGTTGCTTGTGCATTTATTGAAATAGTAATTTGATATACGCCATTGTTTTGCACTACTAATTCATTTCCAGATGGGCTGACAGTTACATTAGATAAAGGGCCCACTTGCTCAAATGTAACGGGTGTCGATACAGGCGATAAAAAATCTAATGTATCTCCTCGCAGGGACCCATAACCTAATACGCCAGGAGTGACTGGTGCAACGGGGCCAGGAGTAGCAACAATTTTAGGGAAGTAGTTCGCTTCACTTTGACAACAGCTCGTTTGTGTATGCCTACTAAACATTTCTAGATTCCTCCTTTATAGTTTGTTTAGTATTATATTCTAATCTCTTAAAATGATTTGAATTAATACCCATCAAATAACCAACATAATTATCAACAGCAAGTTATTAATCAAGTTCAGGCGCTCACATGAGTACCTAGTCTTTTTTTATTTCCATAAATCTCCTCGACATTAGGGGAGTTGAAAATAATAATGTACAATCGGAGGTAGGTCAGTGAGGTAAGGTTTTCCTCCTTTGGTATTTATCAAAACCTAAATATTAGGGAAAAACAGATAGAGGACCGATCAGCGCTGAGCAAACTTGTAGGGGCATGACATACACGGTCGATCTATATTTTTAAGAGATTAGGTTTATTAATTAATATAAAAGGTAATTAATTTACATTTATTTGCATTTACTCTTTTTTGTAGTATGATAAATAAATATGAAATTTAAAGAGGTGTAGAAGGTTATGCTGAAAATTTTACCAATTGCCTTTGCTATCATAGCAATATCTCTTTCAACTTATGGACTTATTACACGTGATTACCAGCTGAATTTCCTAATGATATTCTTTTTGGGTTTATCTATGTTAACCTTAGGAATTAGAGAATTTCAAAGTAAGAGAAAAGCTTATGGTTTGTTTCTAATAGGAGTATTTTTCTTTTCAACATATGCATCAATTCAAAGTTTCATATGGAGATAAATAAAGGAATGGTTTATAAATGAACTTCCTCCACTTTCCATTTATTTCAGTTAAACTTACTACAGCAACAAAATGCCCAGAAAAGCACCCAATACAATTTGCTACAAAATAATGTGGTGTGTTCTACCACGAGTCACAAATGAGCTCTCGACAATAGGGTTATCACAATGTCAAAGCTTTCATCTTAGGATGGAGGCTTTTTATTATGTATTCGAAAGGATGAGGAAAGATGGCATTAAACAACATACAAGAGCTAGAACAATACGCCGATGTGTGGTTAGCCAATAATCAATGATTGGTAGCAGGTATTTTTTATCAACTTATGAACCCACCAATATCCAATATGTTATGCTCTGCTCTTTAACTATGTCTGCAATTATTTTTATAGTATTACAGATATAATTAATGGACTATTTAATGTTAACTGAATTTCAGAAGTAAACAAAAAATATTGTAAGGGTAATCGCGTAATAATATCAAAAGATATTCTATAATTTTTATAGAAAAGCACTCTTGTTTGAGGGTTAAGGAGAGAGATTCTGGAGCTATTCAGTTTACTAAAATTGACCTAGAACCTGTTTGAACGAAATTAGAAGCTACTAAAATATTAAATTTAAATGATGCTCCTGTTACACTTGGTTTTAATAAAGTCGAGAGTTTAGATATAGTAATTGAAGAATTATTAAAATTACGACATATAATGTCTGGTGAAGGTGAGTACGAATGGACTGCTAGTGGAAGAATTGTAGATAAAAGCTAAATATGAACTAAAAAAAGCCACTCATTTGAGTGACTTTAATAATGTCTTAGATTAATCATACCTGTTTCAGTACCGAAAATACCCGTTTGTACTTGCAGTTGTAAATCAGTTGCTTCTGCTACTTCTGGAGCAAGGTCAAATACAACTTTACCTTTAATCTCCATGTCAGGGTTTACTTCTTGTAAGAAGAAGCTATTTTGAATGTTACCATCTTCACCTTGGTTTGCTGACATGCTAGCAACACTATCGGATTCATATGTTTTTTCACCACGTTTTAATTTGAAGAAACTAGCATCAATTGTTACAGCTTTATTTCCATTGTTTTTGTAAGTAACATCTAACACAACATATGTACCACTTGCTTTTGTAGGTAATACAGAAGGCCCTACTTGATCTGTTAAACTAACTCCATTTAGAGTAAACACTGCATCTCCAACTTCTAAAGGAGTATCAATTACGGCAATCTCTTCTTTTTCTTTAGCTTTTTCATCATCTTTTGATGAATCTTTATTTTCTGGCGCTTTTGCAGAAGTCTCAACTTTATCTTTAGAATCCTTCTCCTTTGTTGTATCATTGCCTCCTGCCATATTACCAATGGCGCCGATTACAATGATGGCAACAATTAAAATAAACCACCATTTTTTGTAGAAAGGTTTTTTCATGTAAAATAGTCTCCTTTGTATATGTTGTTAGTACTATTAAATTATATCAATATTACCATGTTATGTAAACTTATTATACTAGAATATGGTTCAAGCTTAGTAAATCACTCAAAGAAATAGCCAGGTGCTCAACAGAGTACCTGGTTTTTTATTTGTTTATATAGAGTTTTGATAGATATTAACTAGAATAATTATGTATATTTTACATAATTTTGAACATTGTGGGAAGTCTATTATTAAGATGTACCAATTAAACAACACAAGGAGGAAATTATTTATGGCAATTAATAAAGGAAATACTGATTTTAATTTAACTGTTTCACAAACAGGGGATAAGAGTTTAAAAGTATCATGGAACTGAAACTAAAGTAGCCAAGAACAGAACAGTTTTATATAAACAAGATAAGAAGTCACCCATTTAAAATAATGAGTGACTTTCTTTTGTTATTTATCACAAGCTAATCCATCACCATCTCTAAAGGCACTTTCTCTCCGTTTTCTCGTTTTAAAAATAGGGTAGCTACCGATTTATCTTTCCCGATATTAGCTCCCATTGCTCCAGCTATAGCTCCCGCATTACCGAATTTACTTCCGATTACTGTCCAGCCAACTATACTTGAAGTACTCTTTTGGACATTTTCTACACGTTCCCATTTAATTAACTTGAAGGTTTCTGGTTCTTTGTAGTCGACAGCAATATTTACATAGCCTTGTTTGGTTTGTATTAAAACAACTTTCTTTTATCTGTTCTTTTCCATTCAGGATGGTCATGTTTAGTTTGATTGCTTTAGGTGCTTTTTCTTTCTTTTGAGGTATTGTTTTTTCTGGAATGCCGAAGATATTTTCAAGTTCATTCGCGAAAGGTTTGGTTGCATTATCATTAGTTAGTTTGAGTTTAATCTCATTCTTTAAATAGGTGAAATCAACTTCTACAGCAAAAATCTTTCTGTTAACGACTAGTTACTAATAGCATTTACATCATAAGAAATAAAAGATTTTACTTTTTTATCTTTTTCCAATGTAAGCAATCTTTTAGTAGTTAACAAGAATAAAAAATAAGTTAACTTTTTTGAACCTGTTGTTGCAGATATTATCTGTTCATCATGCTCAATATGAGCTGACAAAATATCTATATCTTCTTCAACAAACGAAATAACCTGTTTACCAGCTGGCTATAAATAAACTCTTATTTGTTCTTGTATATTCAAATTAACTTCGTCTTTCCATATAGAATGTTGGTAATAAAAGAAAACTATATCAATCCTGTTTGATGTTGTCAGTACGTTATAAATAATAAATAGGTCACTTATTTGAATGAAATGAGTAACCTACTGTGTGTAAATACAGATTAGTGTAACTGCTCGTGCATGTTTATTTATTAATCATAAAGAGGTACCCCAGTGTTTATATGAATTATATTTCATATTAGAAAAATCCATATATATTTTAGATATTTAAGAAATGCTTCCCTCTATTTTTCAACGTTCCAATTTCCATAGAGCAAAAACCCCACCAAATCAATACTTTTACGCTATAATGTAGGACGAGGTGAAGAAAATGTTTGTGAGTGAAAAACAGATTGAGATTCGATATGCGGAGACCGACCAAATGGGCGTGGTGTACCATGCAAACTATATCATTTGGTTGGAGATTGGGCGTTCGCAGCTGGTAAATGATGTAGGTTTTGAGTATGCTGCTTTAGAAAAAGATGGCTATGTTTCGCCAGTAATGGATTTATCGATTTCGTATAAGGCAGCCATGCATTATGGACAAGTAGCGACAGTGCGTACTTGGTTGGAGAAGCATGATCGTTTACGAACAACCTATGGCTATGAAATTTTACATGAGGATGGCACGGTGGCAGCCACAGCTCAATCCGTACATATTCTTGCGCATAAGGATACATTGCGCCCGGTCTCTTTAAGTAAAATTGATCCTGCTTGGGATGCCAAATATAAAGAAATTGCTGTTGAGGCAAAATAGGAGAGCAACAGATGGAAATGTTTTTAGTGTTAGGTGCGATTTTGGCAGGTCTTGGTGTTATTTTAGGTGCTTTCGGGGCACATGCACTGAAGGATAAGTTTGCTTCACCGCATTATGCAGCGATTTGGGAAACGGCTGTGCAATATCAGATGTATCATGCTTTAGGGATTATGGGGCTAGGTATTCTCTCTAATGAGGCACTTTTAGGAAGCTCTAGTCTGCTTTCTTGGGCAGTATATTTGATGTTTACAGGGATTGTTTTCTTTTCTGGTAGCTTATATGTGCTTGCCGTGACAGGTGTGAAAAAGCTAGGGGCGATTACACCAATTGGCGGAATGTTATTTATCGTCGCATGGGTGCTTGTTATAATAGCTGCCTTATCCTAATAAAGAAAATGTAACGAGACAGCTCTTATGATTCATTTCATAGAGGCTGCTCGTTTTTTTAATTATACGAAGAAAATGAAACAATTTGTCTGATTTTGCGTATTACATAGTATTGATAGATGATAAAATAAGCTAAACATTAATATGAAGGTGGGAAAAATTATGGGTTTATTAAAAGCAGGAGTTGGGGCATTAACAGGCGTCTTAGAGGATCAATGGCGTGAGTATTTCTATTGTGAGGCATTATCTGCAGATGTTCTTGTAACAAAGGGTGTGAAACGTACTTCTAAACGAGGTTCAAATAAAGGCAATGACAATATCATTAGCAATGGCTCGATTATTGCCATCAATGAAGGGCAATGTATGATGATTGTTGAGCAGGGGAAAGTTGTTGAATTTTCTTCAGAGGCTGGAGAATATGTTTATGATACATCAACAGAACCATCGATAATGTTTGATTCAGATTTGTCGCAAGGTATTCTGGAAACGTTTAAGCAAATAGGCAAGCGTTTCACTTTTGGAGGAGAGCCTGCGAAGGATCAGCGAGTTTACTATTTTAATAAGAAGGAAATTGTAGGGAACAAATATGGAACACCTGCACCCATTCCATTCCGTGTCATCGATCACAATATTGGTTTAGATATTGACATTGCAATTCGCTGTCACGGGGAATATTCATATAAAATTATTGATCCATTATTATTCTATACAAATGTTTGTGGCAATGTAGAGCATGAATTCACAAGAGTAGCAATTGATAGCCAGTTAAAATCGGAATTAATGACAGCATTACAGCCTGCTTTCGCGCAAATTTCAGCAAGTGGCGTTCGTTATAGTGAAATACCTGCTCATACAGTTGCTTTAGCAGATGCACTCAATAAGGTATTATCAGAAAAATGGCTTGCAACACGTGGCTTGGCTGTTGTGTCATTTGGTATCAGTACGCTCAAGGCTTCTGATGAAGATGAAGCCATGATTAAACAGCTACAACGTAGTGCCGTTATGCGTGATCCAGGCATGGCAGCTGCCCATTTAACGGGTGCGCAGGCAGAGGCTATGATTGCAGCTGCTAACAATGAGGGCGGTGCGATGGCAGGATTTATGGGCATGAATATGGCCGCACAAGCTGGTGGCGTCAATGCTAGTCAGCTTTATCAAATAAATGAGCAAAATAAGCAAGCTGCGATGCAAAATCAAGCAACGAAAGCAACTGATACATGGACTTGTGCATGTGGTCATGAAAACACGGGGAAATTCTGTTCAGAGTGTGGTGCGGCAAAACCAGCGGAAGAAGGCTGGGCATGTACTTGTGGTGCGGTCAATAAAGGTAAATTCTGTAGTGAGTGTGGGGCAAAAAAACCAGCTGGCGCTTTACTTTATGTATGTGATAAATGTGGATGGACACCAGAGGACCCAGTGAATCCGCCTAAATTCTGTCCAGAATGTGGCGATGTTTTTGATGAGAATGACGTCAAGTAAGGAGATGAAGACTGATGTCAACGCAAGATGTTGAAAATGTCAAACAAGTGCAGCTTGACTTTGATGCGGAATGTCCGTCATGTAGCGCATCAATTGAATTTAATCCTTCCACGGGTAAACTGACTTGTCCGTATTGTGGCTTTGAGACTGAAATAGCAACGCCTGATCAGGAGGAACAAAAAGTTGCCCAGGAAATGGACTTCTTCAACGCAGAAGAACGTGGAAATTTCAATTGGGGCGTGGAGAAAAAAACGGTCATTTGTAAAGCCTGTGCTGCTGAAACGATATATGATGCTCTACAGGTTGCAGATAGTTGCCCTTACTGTGGTTCCAATCAGGTTATGGAGGCTAGCGCTGAAAATACACTTGCACCAAATGGGGTATGTGCTTTTGAAGTAACAGATAAGCAAGCAGGAGAACATTTTCAAAAATGGATTAAAGGCAGATGGTTTACACCGAAAGCTGCTAAAACTAGTGCAAGACCCGATGCTTTTAAAGGAGTATATCTTCCATATTGGACATTTGACTCCAAAACAAGCTCTAGATATTCTGCTAGATATGGACGTCATCGAACGGTTACTGATAAAGATGGGAAAACGCACACGGAAACCGATTGGTATTCAACAAGTGGCTTTTATCAGGAGTTTATCGATGATCACTTAGTCAGTGCAACGACCCGATATGATCGCGACATGATGCGCAAGATTGAACCTTTTAACCTTTTAAATAATAAAGCCTATAAACCAGAATATGTAGCTGGATTTTTATCAGAGCGTTACAGTATCGGCTTGCAGGATGGATGGAGCCAAGCAAAAAATGAAATCCATGATCATCTCCATGCACAAATTACGTCCAAAATTCGTTGGGAAAATCGTGCGGATGTAGTATCAAATTTACGCTTTTCCACAAATCATGATGATATTACATACAAATATTTAATGTTACCGATTTGGCTATCCTCCTTCCGCTATAAGGAAAAGATTTATCGCTTTATGGTGAACGGACAAACGGGGCGAGTAGGCGGCAATGCGCCAATTTCACCACTTCGCGTAACCATAGCTGTTCTGTTATCGTTAATGGTACTAGCAATCATTTGGTATTTCTTCCTGTCTGAATAATGATGAGCAGCACTCCAATTTGGAATGCTGCTTTTTTTCATCCCTGACTTCTGGGCGACAGACTGTTTAGATTTTTCGAGCAGATGGGCTATTGGACATAGATTTTTTTACAATAAGTATTGAAGGTTGAAATAACATAAAATTGTCCTGAATTGCTGGGTAAATGACTGATTTATTTAGTATAGATAGGGTTATTATCATGTATTGTCATGGCTGTTTCCGCGGTATGCTGCATACGTTATAGTGAGAGTACAGCCTTGAAAAAATGTTTTACTGGTTTAAAAATGATCAGATAGTAGAGAAAGCAACCTATTCTGTCTGAAAGTCGTTAGAAATGGTGAAAATCAAACACTGGTTAAAGCGAAGAAAAGGCAAAAATTTAGGTTAGATTTTCCATTAATTATGATAAGTGAAGTTGCGATTTTACTTTAAACCACTTATTATACAGTCAGAGAGCATTTTTTAAGCTATTAATGCACTATATAATGTTATTTTTGAATAACAATAAAAAGTTATTCATAATGGAGGTTTCGATGATGGACGCAATTGAAGTGTTAACAAATTTAGATCAAATACATGGGTATTATCAACCGATATTTAGCGCAGACGCGCATACGGTGATTGCCTACGAAATTTCCGGACATCTCCAAATTGAAGGGCAACAAATTAATTTAAAGGATTTCGTCAATAATGAAGATATTCCAGAAGAATATCGAATTGATATGGAGCATAAAATTTTACATGCGGCATTAGCCCAAATTGATGAGATTGCATCTGATATAGATATTTACATTCCAAGTAATCCAAATTTACTAATGCAAGATTTTGGTGAAAGTCATTTTAATATTATCCAACAATATATAGCTGAAGAGGATTTACGCCGTATCGTACTGGTTGTATCAGAGCACCGTTTTTTAGGAGATATAAATAAATTACACCACGCCCTGCGTTATTTTACGACTTTTGGGGTGAAAACCGCTGTGCAGGAAGTTGGAGCAGAAAGTCATTTAGAGCATATTGCTTTATTGGCACCTCATATTTTAAAGGTTAATACACGTGATTTAAATTATGATTCTTGGTCAGCTCAATCGGACATGATTTCCGCTATTGGTAGCCTTGCCTATAAAATTGGTGCCAATCTTTTATTTGAAGATATCGAAACGGTGTACCAGCTACAATTTGCCTGGAAAAACGGCGGTAGATTTTATCAAGGTCCGTACCTAGCGAATCCAGCAATGACCTTTGTCGATAAAGATGTGTTAAAGGAACGCTTTAAAAAGGAATGCCAGCAATTCATTACTTCTGAAAAGAAAATGCTAGAGGCGCAATATGTGCAGTTGAAAAAATTAAGAGAGGAATTAGAGGCAATTGTTCACCGTGTGAAACCAACGAGCGACAATGTATCCCAGCTAGAATATCTTGCCGAGTTATTGGATAATTACTCTTTCCGACTCTATATATGTAATGAGGATGGTTTCCAATTAACACCTAATATTATGCGAATTGATGGTAACTGGGAAGTACAGCCAAGAGCCATTAATAAGAACTGGAGCTGGCGCCCATACTTCCTCCAAACAATTATTAAAATGCGGAATGATCAAAGTGGGGAAATCTCAGAATTATACCGTGATATTGAAACAGGGGAAATTACTAGAACATTCTCCATCGCCATCAACGAACATGAATATTTGTTTGTTGACCTTTCCTATGACTATCTTTATGAGCACAGTATTTTTAGGTAAGCCTAGAAATGCTTACCTATCAAGGGTTATGAGGTGTAACTTATGATTGTACCTCAAAGTTGAAGATTAAAGTGATTTATCCGAATTGAACTTAACCTTTACGAATAGTTCTCTTAAAGAAGGTTTTCATGAATTTATGCCATAGACTTTTGTTAACTTACAAAGCTTTCATCTTAGGATGGAGGCTTTTTATATGGAAATATATCCTATGTCATTTTAAATGGTCAAATCAAGTGAAAATAGGGGTAGATTAATGGGAAGTGTAGAAAATGAAGTATTCGTGATAAAGTAATGTTGTACTAAAGTATCTGTTGCATCTTTAAAGTTGTTCTTGCGATTATGAGTGATAATGGTGTAATATAGCTTCAACAAATAACCCGAGCTTTGACATGAAAAAATTTAAAACGTTTATTGATAAAGCATTTAAATGGCCAGATATACGTCAAAAAATAATAGAACTTCATCAGATGCCCGAGGATTTTGCAGTTCCACATAATTCCCCTGAATTTAACTATTTTAAAGTTATTATTCAAGTTATAAACAAAAAGGACGGATGTAATGAAATATAATAAAACAACAATGCTAAAGCTTATCAATGAACATCGAGCGTTGCATGATGAATTAAAAAAGCTAAAATCTGAAATTGGTTTAGAGAAAAACTTCGCAGTAAAGGCATTGTATCATTCATTTGTTGCAGAGGAAGGTCCTTACATGAAAGAATACCAGGATTTAGAGCGATTATAATAAATCATAGTACCACTAACAAGTGGTTGGGAAAATAAGGGGAGATCCTTAGTTTAATTTAGTGGAGCATCATTCAAATAAGGAATGATGCTCTTTAATTTTAGAAAGAGATATTAAGTGTGTCAGAGAGAGCTTCCTTTGCTTTTTTTAGAGATTAGGCATCAAAAATGTTTTAATTTGCTATTCATAACCATATAATACTATTAAAGCTATTATTAGTATGAATGGAGGAATTAAATGGAAATAAAAACACAAAATAAATTTATTGATTTAGTGAAAAATACCATTAGTAATAACGGACAAACTATCGGAAAGCGTCTTGAAGAAAAGCACAAAGGCTTTGAGAGCGGCTGGAAGGTTGATGGAAATGAAGTTGTGTTTTGGGTTAGTCCTACACTAAGTCTTAGTGATTATACAGGAAGCTTAATGAATGAATTTAGTTTCACTATAGCTTTTGACGAAGAAACAGATAAATTTATTGTATCTGGCAATAGTGCCAAGTCTCGAACTTTGTTATAAATAATCAATTATTGAGTCACATCCAATAGATGTGGCTTTTGTTTTTGTAATGATAAAAAGAGTTGCATGTACAAATTGAATAGTTATGATAATTTTCTGAATATAATGTGTTACTATTTATTTATGAATAATGCTAATGATGGTGAAAAGGAGTTATGATGAGTATAAATTTCGAATTTAAAGATTTTCCTAAATTGGAAACGGAACGCTTTATCTTACGAAAAGGTATAGTTGATGATTGCAAAGATATTTTTGCACTTTATTCTGATGAAAAAGTGGTCAAGTATTTGCCATTAACATTATTTGCTTCAGTTGATGATGCATTACATGAATTAAACTGGTATGATAAAATTTTCAAAGAACAAACTGGCTTAAGATGGGTAATTGAAGAAGCTAAGACCAAAAAAGTGATTGGCACTTGTGGTTATTTGAATTATGAAAAAGAACATAACCGCATAGAAATTGGCTATGATTTAAACCCTGAACATTGGGGAAAGGGTATTATGCAAGAGGCTTTAAGTAAGATTATACATTTTGCTTTTACGTCGATGGGAATAAATAAAATCGAAGCGAAAATAGAGCCAGAAAACAATTCATCTATAAGATTGTTGGAAAAATTAAATTTTAGTCAAGAGGGTGTTTTGAGACAACACGAACTTGAAAAAGGGAAGTATGTTGATCTTGCCATTTTTTCAATATTGAAAAGTGAATATCAAGAGATTTAGGAAGAAGTCATGTCCCGTAATGGGAGGTGGCTTTTTCTATTGCTTTGAACATAGCCTCAAGCAGCCTTAATTTGATGTTGTAGTCACATTTTTTAAGTCCTTTGTGCACTAATTTGAGTCTGTTTCCTTTCTTTAGAAAAAGGTCGATTCAGTATCATTAACTTCTGAATCCGCCCCTTCCTCCTAAGAATATTACTGTAGTAAATTTCTTGCTAAATCTGTAAAGGCTTTTATCGATGGAGAAATCCATTTTTCTTGATGCCACAACATTTGAGTGGCAAATTGTATTTCAGATAAATCCCAAGGTAGAGGGATCAGCTCACCTCGCTCCATTTCTCCCTTTAGCGCCATTTTTGGTAATAAGGCAATACCGAGTCCCGCCATTGTACATTGTTTAATGGCTTCTACACTATTAAACTCAAGTTCAGTCAAGCTGTCTGCCCCATTCTTTACCAAAGTACGATAAAAGAAAGTCCGATAAGAGCAACCTTTTTCACTTAATAGAATATGCTCTCTATTAAAATCTTCTATGCTTAATGTAGCACGAGAAGCTAATGGATGGTCGGGGGAAACAACCATAAGAAACGGTTCGTCCAATAAAATTTCTGTATGAAGATCTGATGATACGATCGGTTCATCTAGCATAAAGACCACATCAACATCTCCTTCTCTTAGACTTTGTTTCAAATTTTGACCAGACAAAGGCTTAAAAAGCAGACGAACATGGGGATATTGTTGACGATAATCTCTGAGTAATGCTGGTAAACGGTATGTACAGAGTACTTCGTCTGCACCAATGATAATTGTGCCAGTTAATTCTCCGTTCTGACTGGAGACACAACGGGCTTCCTCTATATCGTTTAATATTTTGGTAGCATAGGGCAATAACTGGTGGCCAGCATCTGTTAATACGACACTCTTGCCCAAGCGATCCAATAACCTGACGCCCAATTCTTCTTCTAACGCCTTGATTTGCATGGTTACAGTAGACGGAACATAGTTCAACACTTCGGCAGTGCGACTAAAACTGCGAGTGGAAGCAAGCGTCCAAAATGTTTTAAGCTGACGGATTTCCATTGATACAGCACCTCTTAATTCAAAAAAAATGAACGTTATATTCAAAAACGTTTCGTTGATTTGATGGTAACAGTATCGTAGAGTAAAAATCAAGCTACACGCAAAATTTTATAAAAGGGGATTTGAATTATGAAAGATTACGAAATTTATTCACTTGGAGATGTCTTGCTACAATCGGGACAAAAATTGCCTCAAGCTTTTCTTGCTTATAAAACCTATGGAACTTTAAATACTGCAAAATCAAATGTGATTGTTTATCCTACTTGGTTTGCTGGCCAGCATACGGATAATGAGTGGTTGATTGGTTCTGGCAAAGCACTTGATCCAGACAAATATTTTATAATCGTGCCTAATATGTTTGGGAATGGATTATCCTCCTCTCCAAGCAATACACAGGCTCCTATGGATAAAGGTAATTTTCCACTTGTAACGATCTATGATAATGTTCGGTTACAACATCGACTCATAACTGAAAAATTTGGTATTAAGAAAATTGCTCTAGTCGTTGGATGGTCACTCGGTGCGCTGCAAACCTTTCAATGGGGAAGAAGTTATCCTGAGATGGTCGAACGGATTGCACCGTTTGGCGGAACAGCAAAGACCAGACCACATGCACAAGTTGTTTTTGAGAGCCTTATCGCAGCATTGCAAGCAGACGCCAACTGGAAGCGAGGCTTCTACACTAATCAGCCTACAGCAGGACTTGCTGCGATGGGACGCGCCTATGCGCCATGGGGATTTTCTCAAGCCTACTATTTAGAACAGCTCTATCAAGAAGAAGGGTACACAACATTAAAGGCATATCTAGAAGATTATTGGGATAAAGTGTTTCTTTCCTTTGATGCAAACGACTTGATTGCCATGCTACGAACAGGTATTAACGGAGATATAAGTGCTAATCCTCAAGACAACAGAAATTTTGAAAAAGCGTTAAACTGTATCACTGCTCAAGCCCTTGTTATGCCAGGGTCGACCGATCTTTTTTTTCCGCCAGAGGATAATACTTATGAAGTAAAGCACATGCCTAATGCAGTTTATCGACCAATCGAATCTAAGTGGGGACATTGCTTCGGAATTGGACAAAACGAACAGGATTCTCTTGAGATAGACAACCAATTGAAACAGTTTTTACAATTGGTATAGCAAATTTATGTATGGAGTAAAAGTGAATTTTTATTTGGCATTCATATTGCGAAGAGGGCTAAACGTATAAAATCAATTCACCTTTAATAGAACCTAATTCGAAAAACACCCTCCAAAAAAGAAGTGACTATCTATGCCTATCCAGTAATGAGTAAGTTAAAAATTGAATGAAGTGCAGTATAGAACCATTATGGCATTTATGAATATAACAATTTTAGATAGTCTGTTCAGAATTTGTTGAGGATGCTATGCTATTTTAGTAATGAACATGCATAGGAACAAAAAAACTAGGTGCTCCGATTAGGAGAGCCTAGTTTTTTAAGATGAGAAGAGTCACTTGGGATGGTGTGACCCTGGTAACAATTTCGGAGGTGTAAGGCTAATTTCGCTTTACACTATTATTTATATGCTGTATTCGTTATAGTTATATAGTTAATTGCCTGAGAAATAATAATAAAGAAACTCATAAATCGTCTCTACGCTTCCTTGATTAGCTAGGATAGAAATGGTAAAGTGAAAATAACTTTAGGGAACAGGAGGAGAATTTACATGAAAAAAAGATCTATTCGTTTTTTAAGCATGGGTATAGGGTTCTCCACGGCTGTTTTTTTCTAAAATCGTTGAACAAGGGATAAGTTTGCCCTTTTTTAGAAAAATAAGAACCTAAAGGAGTATGGAAGATGACAGTAAAAATAGTGCGTAAAAATCCAATGCAGGTGCCTTACCCAGTCGGAAAATATAGCCATGTAACAATCATCCCGAAAGATGCAACAATGTATGCATTTTCAGGACAAATAGGTATTGGTCAAGATGATCAATTGCCTCAAGGATTCGAGGAACAAATAACCAATACATTTAATAATATAGAAACGATTTTAGCAGCTGAGGAATTGGATGCTAGTCATGTAGTCAAGGCTAACATTTGGGCAACAGAGGAGATTGATTGGGCTTATTTCGATCAGCAATGGGAAGCCATGTTTGGTGATTCCTATCCCTCTATGACTGTTGCTTATGTTACGGCTTTAGGGCTACCAGATATTAAAATAGAGATTGATCTTTGGGCTGCTAAATAGCCTAAAAACGACAATATCCAAAAGATATTGTCGTTTTTTGTATAAATACTGTTCTAACGTAACATCCTTTTTAATTGCTTCAATTCATAATTTAATTCGTCAATTTGCTTTTGTAGTTTGTCAATATCATTGCTATTGCTTTCATTTTCCTTCAACTCATCCTCTAAAGCAAGACCAGCCGCAATAGTCGCTATTGCGTCACCGAGTGTTGTAATGGCTCCTGCAATGACCGCCAGCTTAGCTGCTTGGCTAACTGATTCGATCCCCTCGCTATTCCTATAGCCCTTGTTATTTTTCATAAAATCCTCCCTACAAAAAAGGGTATTATTTGCATTATATGTTTAGGATAAGTGACAGGTGAAAAATCATTTGGCATACATAGCCTAAAAGGTTACTGATGTTGGCAAAGAGGCAATAGAAAACCACCTACAACAATATAACACTGGACTCGTTTTTAGCTCTGATTGGAGTGGTTGTTGATTCTGCAAGCAAATAGGCGTATAAAATGCATTTTTTTTAAATGACAGGTTTTGAATAATAGTGGTGAGTGAAGGGCAACGGTTATTAACAAAGAGAAATTCACTGGAGCGAAAGCAGACCGACCACAATTAAATAAGCTGCTATCTAAAGCAGAGGAAGGTGAGAAGCTTGTTAGAACCAAACCCCTAACTTGATTTTCTTACAAAAAACTTTTGCAACAGGGGAGTCTCTTTATAGGGAACATCATTGATTTCATGAAGCCCTCCTATGTTTAGCACCAATAATCAAGTGGTTATTTAAAGAGGTGTTTTCCAGAAATTTTGCGATTTTTGGAGGCTTTTATTACATAGCTATTTCAAGGTAATTCAAAGAATAAATAATCATTTTACCTTATGGTAAAATATGATGTCAATAATAAATTTGTAATTTTTTTAAAAAATGTTATAATAGTCTTACAATTACTTTTTTAAAATCGTATTTCGAATTCAGATGTCCTTTTTTACAGATAGAATTTGGGTACGTTTTTTTAATATCCTTTTTTAAGCCGAAGAAAAAATCAAAACAGTTATGTGTGCTTTAAAGGAAGTTAGTTGAATAAAATGATTAATTTACTATCTAATAGTAACCGAGTTTTTATTCCTTAAGGAGGACTAGAATAATGAATCTAATCAATAAGAAAGTTACACACAAGCGTTTTGGCATAGGTAGTATAGTTAAGCATAATGATTCTAGTATTGAAATACATTTCGGATCGGAAAATAAAAGGTTTGTTTTCCCTGATGTATTTGGAAAGCACCTAAAAATACATGATAAAAGTGATGCTAAGTTACTTGAAGAAATTATACAAAAAAAGGAAATTGAGCGAAAAGAGGAAGAATGGAAGAAGGAAGAGGAAAAAATACTACAAAGAAAAAAACTGGTACTTCGTTTGGAACACGAAAAACTTATGCATAACCATAAACTTCATCCTGCATCACAAATGGTTTTTTGGTGTGACACAGAAGAACAGGATAGTTCTTTTTCAGAGTGGAAAGTTTTTTCGGGCATATTAAAAAGTGGTAATAACAAAGGAAAGCCAAACAAACCGAGCCGTTTGCACCAAAATAGCGCTGTCCTCTTAACAGCAAAAGATTCCAGCATGCTTGAAAAAGACAGACGTATCTTAGGTGTCTATATGGTGAATGAAAACTTTGTCGGCAAGCTTTGTGAAGATGGATATATTCCAGCTCATTCAAAATACAGAATTCAACTTACAGAACAGGAATCGGATCAGCTGCTTTTCTGGCACTATTATATCAATGAAAAATTCCCTGAAAAAATGACATGGAATACAGGTAAATATCGTTATTTTGAAAATTTATGGATGGCTCAAATTTTGCTTGATATAGTTTCATTAAAAAGTGACACAAATGAACGAGAGCTGGCACAACAATTTTTTAAACATTTTTGCAAAATGAATCAAATAACAGCCCAAGAGTTACCAAAGCCTAATGGCGCATTAACGCGTATATAGATGTTAGTCCAAGGATTATAAGAGTGACGAACAACTATTTTTTTAGCGGTATATTTGATTGCATTTTACCAAGAAGAAAAGACAAAGCATCGAATAATCAGATACTTTGTCTACAGTCTGAGGTTGAGAAATTATTTTCTCAACCTTTTTATTTACACTCAATATTTTCTACATTTAAACACTTAGTTTCACAATAATAGCCTTTGCCGCCAACATAAACTTTTTCTATTTCATTCTTGCTATTGGTTGCTAATTTAACTAATATTTCGGAAGGTGAGTGTAAAGAATACCCTTGTTCAAATACATAGACTTCTTTTTGCAAGTAGTGCTTTTCATAAAGGTAGCAAGCTAATGCACCGTTTGAAGTTCCAGTCGCTGCTTCTTCATTGATGTCGTATAGTGGAGCAAAATTTCTGCATATAATTCGATTGTCATTAAAAGTATATAGATGCATCCCGACAACATTATAATACTTGCTGATTGTTTTAATTTTTTCAAAATTAGGTTGCAGTGCATGTAATCGTGTTTCGCTTTTTATAGGAATTAAAATATCTTTTAAGCCTGTGGAGACAATTTGAATTGGGTATTTATTGTCTATATCTTTAATGTCAAAACAGTCGATGAACTCGTTTGGAGATACAATATCATAGAATTTCGGTTTGTTTTGTTCCATGAATATGATGTCATCTTTTATGGTAATAGTAAGGACACCGCTGTTCGTTTCAATCGTATAGCTATTCCTGAAAAGTTTATTTAAATGCATCAGTATCGCGAAAGAGCCAATTGTGGCATGACCACATAAATCAACTTCTTCTTTTGGTGTAAAATACTCAAATTTATAATCAGCAATTTCAGATTCTGATATAAATGCGGTTTCCGCATAGCCCAGTTGTTTGGCTATTGCCATTTTTTGAGTAGTGGTCAATGTATTCTCAATAAATACCACTCCTGCTTTATTTCCGCCTTTATGATCCTTGCTAAATGCACTTGCAACATAAACAGATATTTTCATAAGACACCCTTCTTTCCTCACTTATAGTAAATTGTAGCATAGAAAGCACTAGGTATAAATGATGTTGGATAAATTTGCTATAAAGCAAGAGACAAACTATTTTTAGCATCTGAACTCTCCAGAAATAGTTTATCTACAGTTTGAGTCACTAGATTTATTTTCTTTTGTTTCCTATAAAGTGTCCCAAATGTTTACTTTCGGTTCTTATAGCTATTTTATAAAAATAAAAAAACAGCGTCAGCACTGGGCTTACGCTGTTTTTAAATTAGTCACATCTGCATATTTCTGACCGTAATCGTATGTATGCAATAAGTGACCAAATAAAATGGGGATGTGTTTCTTGCTGAAGATATGAGCAAAGATGGAAAGCGAGTAGGGTACATTACCAATATATGACGTTTAATCCAATACTGATAGGTGTTTATCATTGACGATAAATAATTAGTGCCCTTTTTTGCTTTGGCGTAGGGGAGGGGCTGTCCAATAGGTGCCCATTCGCCACAGCCATTCCATAGGACCAAAGCGGAAAAAATGTAACCATAGCTTGCTAAAGAGCAATTGACAAACATAAATACCTAGACAAATCCACAAAGACTCAATGTAACGAAGCTGTCCAATGAGCTGGAAGGCATGACCGATTACTAGAATAAGCGCGGTTTGCCCCAAGTAATTGGTTAAGGCCATTCGTCCATATGCCTTTAATGGTGATAACAGTTGTTGAAATAAAGAGCTTTGTAGTAATAGAATGATTGTCCCCATGTAAAATGCCGAAGCGAATGGGCTAAACTGTAATCCGATTAATGCAAATTGCTCGATATTTGTAATATGGACGTCTAGCTGATCCTTGGACAGTTGATCCATCGTATCGATTGCATCAGGGACATACTGCCATTGATAAATCCAGCTAGCAATACTTATACAGCCCATAACAATCGTTACTAGTATGATTTTATTTCGATGAATTGAGATATTTTCAAATAAGCGATATTGACCAGCAGTTAGACCTAGCAAAATCAGTGGAAAGGGCATCAAAATTTTAAGGCCCCAATAAGCAGTAATAGCTAATAGGATTAATCCAATGATTAGATTGAATTGTTTGCGTATTTTATAAAATGGCAAGGCTACAAAGCCAAAAATGGCATAGACCGTTAAGGCTTCACCTGGTTGGAAATAGAAATGGACAATCCCCATAAGTAATAACATCAAAAGTCTGCGACTAAATAAGGAATAAGCTTTTTCATTTCTTGCAAGGGCACGAGAAATAAAAAGATAGAATCCTATACCAAATAAAAATGAAAAAATGATGAAAAATTTACCCTCTATAAAAAGAGTTAAAAAGCGACTATAGGCAATATCGCTCGTTAATGTAGGGGGTTCAATCCACATTAATGCGGGAATATTAACTAAAATAATGCCAAGTAGAGCGAATCCTCTTAAATAATCTAATGTATCAATTCGTTTGTTGTTGTCGGTTGGTTGCAACGGTCATCTCCTCCTTCAAAGCCAAGTATAAGATAGTTTACTAAAAAGTAGTAACGATGAAGGTTACACGAATCTGACGAAATTGTCATCTAACAGATTAGCTTTCATTTGGCTCTGGATATATCTCTAATAGCTCGTGTGCATGCTGACGCAATAGTTGAATTAATGCTTGGGGTTCTTTGACAATCGCATGTGGACCGAGGCGAAAGAAAAGGGAGCTATTAAATTGAAGTTCACCTTGATCGATTATCGTATCAATATAGCCTGTACCATCACTAAGTAGGACAACAGCTTTTTCAAGATGTGGCTCACTTAAACATTGACGAACCCCTTCACTTGATAATTCTACATATAAGCGAATAGGATGTTGAGGTTCATAGGCACTTTCGAGCCATTGCTGCAAATTCATAGTCGTCTTATGGCTTTCATCGCTGGCTTCAATGGCATGGATACGATCAACACGAAAGAGTAAAATTTTTTCGTTTGATAATAGTAACGCAGGCATATACCATAAGCCATCATGAGCGTACACACCAATAGGCTGGACATGCTTCGAAGTGATACCAGACTTTGATTCATATTGGATATGCAATTGTGATTGGTTGATGATTGCCTCTAAAACGTCTGTTAAGAGTGGTGTTGTAATGGCTCTTTTAGGATTCCAAAAGGCCATATAGGATTGCAGCGTATCCACCTTTTTCTTGGCCTCCTTCTGTAAGGAATCATAAAGCTTTTGAGAAACAGACTTCATTTGAGTATTAAAAGGTAAGTCACGATAATAATGCAAAGATTGGAACGCAAAGAAAATAGAGACCGCTTCTTCCTCGGTAAATAAGATAGGGGGGGGAATCGCATTTGACAATACTGTATAGCCGCCATGTCTGCCTTGCTCCGCATAGATAGGTAGCCCCATGTCACTTAAATCTAAAAGGTAACGATGCACCGTTCGCACCGAAATATCGAATGTGTCGGCAATTTCCTGCGCTGTAAATTTCTTTTTAGCACTGACAAATAACAAAATATCAATTAATCGTTTGGCTTTGGACATATTTTTTCACCTTTTTATTTAATCATGCCAATAGTTGTCATGTTTTATATCTAGTATAGAGATTGTGCAAGAGATTTTCAAAAGAACAGGAGTTGACGAGATGTCACGAGAAATAGTGGTATTTATCGGATTAAGTGTAGATGGATTTATTGCTAAGGAAAATGATGATTTACAGTGGCTTGAAGAAACAGAAGGGGAAGGAGATAATGGCTACTCCGATATGTATCAAACTATTGATACTGTTATTATGGGCAAACGAACATACGATTATATTTTAGCGCATAGCGATACGTTCCCATATCCTGATAAAAGGTGCTATGTGTTTACAACATCTCAATCTGGGAAAGATAAACATGTGACGTTTGTTCAAGAGGATGTTGTCGCATTTACTAAGCAATTAAAAGAACAACAAGGTGCAAAAATTTGGATGGTTGGTGGTGCGGGGATTCTAGACGCCTTTTTACAGGAACAGTTAATTGATGAATGGATTATTACCATTACTCCCCATTTGCTAGGTGCAGGGATATCTTTGTTTAAATCTCCACGTCCGTTCGAAAATTTAAGGCTACTGGAGACAAAGCGATATGGTCAAATGGTGCAAATGCATTATCAGGTGAGAAAAGAGGCTTAAATCGAGCCTCTTTATCCGAAGATGCGAGAATTTACATTCGACTGTATCAAATATGATGATAAAGTCTCTTTCTAAATGGAGGTAAGAAATAGGAACCTCCTCTTTACCATTGTTGAAATTATTGTATAATAAAGGGAATATTTCTACAAAGATACATAAGATGGGAGATGATTCGGTGACGATAGGATTTCCACAAAGAATACATATTATTGGATCTGTTGGCAGTGGGAAAACGACATTAGCGAGGGAATTATCTAAAACCTATCAGATTCCTTTTTATGAATTAGATAATGTGGCATGGATTCGAAAGGATTCAGGGGATATTAGGCGAACAGATGAAGAAAAAAAGGAGCACTTACAAAGCATTCTCCAAACGAACATTTGGATTATTGAAGGAATTCATCAAGAGGAGTGGGTTGTTGAAAGCTTCCAACAAGCTGATTGCATCATCTTTCTCAATACGCCTTATCCTATTCGTGTCTTCCGTATTATGAAGCGGTTTATGAAACAAAAAATCGGTATCGAAAAAGCCCATTATCAGCCAACATTTTCGATTTTCTTTAAAATGTTTCGTTGGAATAAACGCTTTGAGCAGAAGGGGAAACCTAAATTTTTTAAACAACAAAGCGATCTGTTAAATAAAATTTTAGTAGTTCAGCATAAAAAGGATTTGGATCACTTCCTTCAACAATTCTAAAGCGTATCCCGATAAAAGGATACGCTTTTTTTAAGCATTTTTCTTTGTGCGTGTAGTACGCTTTCTTGTAGCTGGCTTTTTTGTTTTATCTAAGGAAGCCTGTAGTGCTGTCATTAAATCTGTGACATTATCAGGAATTGGACGTTGTTTATCACTGGTCGCTATCGTATTCGTACCTTTCTTTTCCTCGATTAATTCTAGTAAAGCATTGCGGTAATCGTCCGTATATTTTTCAGGGTTGAATGTAGTCGTCAATTGGTCTACCAGCAATAGAGCTGTTTCAAGCTCCTTTGGTACAACATCCTGTTCACTTGGAATATTTGGAACATCCCCAACACTTCTCACTTCATCTGGATAGTGAATGGTTTCCATCACGAGTGCATTTTGATAAACGCGCACGATGGCAAGCTGTTCCTTAGATCGAATAATAATTTTAGCAATGCCAATTTTTCCTGATTGCTCTAATGTTTTAAGTAATAAGGAATAGGCCTTAGCTCCGGTTGCATCAGGAGAGAGGAAATAAGTGCGCTCAAAATAAATGGGGTCAATTTCAGTTAATTGCACAAAATCAATAATTTCCACAGCTTTATCTTCATTTTCCTTACGCAAGTTTTCTAAATCCTCTTGATCCAACACGACAAATTTATTTTTGGCATATTCATAAGCTTTGACGATCTCTTCATCTTTTACTTCTTGGTTACAGCCCTCGCAAACCTTTTTGTAGCTAATCGGCGTATGGCACTCCTTGTGAAGCTGTCGCAATTTAACATCTTTATTTTCAGTAGCGGCATGTAGTTTCACAGGGATATTAACCAGTCCAAAGGAAATACTGCCTTTCCACACTGTATGCATTGTTTGTCACCTCGTTTTTCTTACTATGATATATTTTGATGCTTTTTATGTATCTTAAATTGAAATCATCAAACACTGAAAATAAAAAGCAAAGTAGGTATGGTGAAATGAAACCAATGCTTTTAACGGAAACAAATGATATTCCTAGTGGTGGTGAATGGTTATTTGAAACGAAATATGACGGTTTTCGCTGTATATTAGTTTGGGCTGAAGAGCCGCTGCTCATTAGCCGTAATGGTCGAAATTTAAACCACTTGTTTCCTGAAATTTTGGCTTTTTGTCAGCAAATACATGCGTCCATTCAAGCATTTTTACCACTAACCTTAGATGGGGAGTTAGTTTATTTACGCAATCAATACAAAAGCGAATTTGCCATTGTTCAAAAAAGAGGGAGAATGCAAAATCAAGATGCCATTGAGACACATGCAAAAGCTTTTCCTTTTCGCTATCTTGTGTTTGACGTGCTAGTTTTCAAAGGGGTGTCACTGCAAAACCGCTATTTAAAAACACGTAAAGAGCAATTGTCCAAGCTTGCAACAAGATTAAAACTGCCAAGCGTCGACTATGAGGATCCAAGGTCTATACAAATGATCCAAGGTGATGAGGACAGAGAGAATGTATGGCAAGCCATCAAGGTTTACAATGGTGAGGGCATGGTGGCGAAGAAGAAAACAAGTAAATGGCTGGATAACACCCGTTCTAGTCATTGGTTAAAAATTAAAAATTGGCGTTATGTGACGGTCATAGTAACGCAGTATGATCAGGTCAATGGCTATTTTCATGGCTCAATTTATGATGAGGGACAAATACGAGAAGTCGTTACATTTAAGCATGGCATGGCTGAAGAAGAACAGCAAACACTTGTCGCATTCTTTCAGGCAAATGGGCAGCGCCATAAAGGACTATGGCAGTTAGAGCCTTCTATTTGTGTCGATATCGCATGTATAGATTTCGACGGCAGTAAGCTTCGAGAGCCTAGATTTCATGCTTTCCGATTAGAGCTATCACCAGAAGATTGTCAATGGCAGCATATGCAGCGGCAGCTTTTTCCAATCCCCGAATCAGTACCCATTACCCATCCAGAGAAACCAGTGTGGCCTGCAATGGGTATAACAAAGGATTATTATTTATCCTATTTACAAAGCATCGCGCCCTATTTATTACCTTTTCTAAAGGATCGTCCACTAACATTAATACGATTTCCACATGGTGTTCCAGGAGAAAGCTTTTATCAAAAAAGTAGACCAGAAAAACTGCCTGATTTTGTGGCAACGACGGCGATGGATCATATTGATACTATAATATGTAACAATATGGAAACCCTTTTGTGGTTAGGAAATCAACTGGCTGTAGAGCTGCACATTCCATTTCAGACACAGCATTCCATTTATCCAACAGAAATTGTTTTCGATTTGGATCCTCCCTCAGCACAGCATTTTTCATTAGCTATTACAGGTGCACTTGATTTAAAGGACATTATTGACTTTTTTAATCTACAATCTTTTGTCAAAACATCGGGCGGGAAAGGCTTACAGCTTTATATTCCATTACCCGAAAATACTTTTAGCTATGAAGAGGTGCGTGTGTTTACTGAATTTGTTTGTCGTTTTTTATGTCAGCAAAAACCGAATTTATATACAATGGAGCGTTTAAAAAAGAATCGTCATGAAAAATTATATTTAGATTATTTACAGCATGCTGAGGGTAAAACCATTATTGCTCCCTATTCCACTCGTGGCAATGTACAGGGCTTAGTCGCAACACCTCTGCATTGGGGGGAAGTTCATGAGAGTCTATCACCAGAGTTCTTCACGATTCCTGCTGTCATGGAACGTATGAAAAAAGGGAGTAACCCCTTTCAATCATTTCGTGAGGTGGGGGAGCAACAGGATTTTCAAGCTGCTTTGGATCGTTTAAAAGAATGATTCCTTTTCAAATTTATCTAGGTGAATACATGGCCCTTCTAAACCTAGTAAAAAGAATAAGCAAGCATCAGCTAGTAGGAAAAAAGCAGTCCTACTGAAAAACAGGCTAGTTTTGACTACATTAGCAGCAGTCCCCTTTATAGGGATACAAGAGGAGAGCCTTTACTTGAAGCTGAGCATTTCGCACCCACTAACTTGCAGAAAAGAGGTGTCTCCCAAATCACTAGAGGCACCTCTTTTTACTGTTAGCGTGACGCCTGGGTATTTACTTTTTCTAAGTAGTCCAGTATGCCCATTGATGACACAATCGTATCGAACGGGATTGTTTGATAGACTGGATGATCTGTGGGAATGTCGTTTTCCTGTAAATAGCTGAATAAAAGCGTCTTTAAGCGATCATCTAGATAGCGAACTTGCTGCTGGAAGTCACTTGATGCCGCTTGTGCGTTTCTGCCCTCTGCTAGAAAGAGAGGTGTCCAATAGCGCACCTGACGATAAGCCTCTGTTGGATTTTTATACGCACCGTAATGGCCGAAATATAGTTCACTTGCATGGAGCTTTTCATACAATTGAAGAGATAGCTCCATTGTTTCTGGGTCGTACTGGTTTGGAGAAGTCGACGGAATGATTAAATCAATCGCTTCACCATCCATTTCTGGGTAACGAACGCCTGTTGTATCCCCGACAAACAAGCCATTTGTAGCAGAATAAAGCATTGAAACATGATGTTTAGCATGACCTTCTGTATGAAAGAACGTTAAATGATGTTGTCCTAAAGATAGACGCTGTTCATGGCTAACCTCAATAATTCGCGTAGCATCGATAGGCACAATTGGATCAAAGAGTTTATCAAATTCAGCACCATAAACGCTCTTTGCACTGGAAATAAGGCGACTTGGATCAATCATGTGAGCCACCCCTCGTGGATGGACTACTAATTTGGCATTAGGACAGCTTTGTAAAAATAAACCTGCGCCGCCAGCATGATCTAAATGGATATGTGTCACGATTACATAGTGAATATCCTCTAATGCAATATTTAGTTCCTTTAATCCTGCCATAATATAAGGAACGGAAGGGCTTGCAGAAGTTTCGATCAAGGCAATTTTTTCATCCATTAATAAATAGGAGCTCGTTCGCTGCTCACGATTTAAATCATGTGTGTCAATACAATAGAAATTTGGTGCGATTTGTTGGACATTAGTCAAATGTATTTCCCCCTTTTATTTCAAAAATGACTAAAATATGCTTTCGAATGCAATATTTAGCTACAAAAAGTAGTAGTTATACTATATAATAATAGAAAATTAAACTGAATGTCCATTCATTTTTTAGGGGGATAAAAATGGAGAATAAAATTCGTTATGACACACGGAAAGTCCACCGTGTCAATTTGGCTATCATCTCAATATTAGCCATTTTAATTTGCGGACCAATGATTCTATCGAAAGGAATACATTTTTTATTTATTGGGCTTGCTGTCATTTCATTGGCAGTTTGTAATTATTTATTACCCATCAAAACGTATGTCAAAGGTTTTATCTTTGGCTTAATTCCATCAAGTGTTGTTTTTACACTATTTTTGCTTGATAGCTTTTCATTAAATAAGCACTATATTTTACTATGCACGGTGGCCATTATTGCCTTGTATTTTAAAAAAGAATTAATTGTCTTCTTTGGTATTCTAACAAATCTTAGCTTTTTCATTTTATATATGGTCAACTCGTCATCCTTGTTGGGCCCATTTGATGATATCATCGTCTTTGTAACACTTCTAGCGATTATGAATGGCGTGATTATTGTCTTTTATTTGCTGGCCAAATGGGGGAATGAGCTGATTGAACATGCAAAGGCGCAGCAAAATGAGGTACAAGCATCCTTCAATCAGTTACAAAATACCTTTCTTGAAATCGAAAAAAGCAGTCAGGCCTTGGATGAGCATGTCACGCAATTCCAGCAAACGATGCAAAGGATTTCAGGCTCTAGTAAACAAATATTGCTAGCGACAGAGGCTATTTCGGCAAGTATTCAGCAGGAAGCCTCTAGTCTGCAAGTGATTCATGGCACAATGGGCGATTCCGTCCATTTCGTGAATGAAACTTTGACCATATCAAAGGATACCGTAGGAAAATCAACTGAGCTGCAGCAGGAGGTTTTGGCAGGTTGGAACAAAATGCAGGAGGCGATGGCCCAGATGAGCGTGATGAGTGATGCGATGAGCTCAACTGCAGAAACTGTAAATGAGCTACAGCACAGCTTGCAAACGGTAGATAGCCTATTAAAGGGAATTACACATATTGCAGAGCAGACCAATTTATTGGCATTGAACGCGGCCATAGAGGCGGCCAGAGCAGGGGAGCATGGTAAAGGATTTGCCGTAGTGGCAGATGAGGTACGCAAGCTAGCAGAGGAAAGCGCGGCGATTACCGTAAGTATTACAAATGTGACGAAAACCTTGTTTGAAAAATCAACAGCAGCACATCAACGTTCTGACGATGGTGAGAAAGCGTTACAGCATGGGGAACAATTGTTGCAGGAAGTCAGTCATTTCTTAAATGTCTTGAAGGATTCATTTGCTCAAACCAATACAGATTTAACTAGGGGAATGCATGAATTAAGCAGTGCGATTTCACAGTTCGAGACAATCCAAGTGCAAATTGAAAGACTTAATAAAATGACCGAGCAAAATGCTGAGTCCACTGGCGATATTTTACATTCAGTGGAAGATGAAAATCAGCTACTGGTGAGGATGACCGATACGACCAATCGCATTCAGACGTTAAGTGATACGTTAAAATCATTAGTGATGGCAAAGGTTTGATTGAATCATTGAAATTGAAATAAATGGTAGGGTAAAATGAGAATATGATTTAACATTGTAGATGGAGGGTATATAGATGTTATTCATCAGCATTGTTTTATCCATACCTGTTTATGGTTATTGTATATGGTGCTTATATGATCCAGAAGAAAGTTTTATTTTTTGAACGTTGGCGCTACAAAGAAACGCCAACGTTATCTGATTTGTAAATCAAATTCATACGTATTGGTAGCGTGTTTGCCAGGGTGATTGTAACGTTTTATTTAATTGTAGTAGCACCTGATCCGTTACCAATGTTACAGGATGAGTTGAAAATAGAGGAGGGATTCCATGAACATTCGTAGCTTAAAAAGTTCAGATTACTATATTTTATCTCCATTGATTAATGAGTGGTGGGGAGATAGGAATATGTCAGATAAGCTGCCCAAATTATTTTTTGATCATTTTACGAATACTAGCCTAATCATGGAAAAGGATGGCGAAATTATTGGCTTTCTTGTAGGGTTTTTATCGCAGGCCAACTCAAATGAAGCATTTATCCATTTTGTTGGGGTCCATCCTGATTACAGAAAACAGAATATTGCAAAAAGGTTATACGACGTATTCTTTCATGTAGTGAAGCAATATCATCGAAATATTGTGAAATGTGTCACGTCACCTATAAATGAAATTTCGATAGCCTTTCATACGAATATGGGCTTTAGAATGGAAAAGGGTGACAAAGAGATGGATAAGGTGTCCGTCCACAGCAATTACGGTGGCGAAAATCAAGATCGTGTGTTGTTTTATAAGATTCTACCGTAATTAGCTTTACAGAACTTGCATATAGTCCCGAATAAGGGGGCTATAAATGTTTATCAAAAAGGTATTTACGTTATGGTTTCTACTAGCTGTTATTGTTTGTAGTGGATTTTTCCTTTTGGCGAATGCACCTATTCAATATGCTGAAAAATCCAATGTTTCAGTGCCACAGCCCAGCAATAATGAATTATTGGGTTATATTCAGCAATATCAATTTTTAATCAGTGAGATTTCCCATGCCCTGCGCAAAGAAAATTATAGCTTTCAATTAGATTACGGGGTTCTGCCTAATGACAAAATCGAACTTCTCGTGTCATTACCAGACAAGGCTGATACTAGCACCAAACAAAAAATAGAAGAAATTATGTTGAATGTGTTGAAAGAAAATAATTTAAATCCTGTTTTTTTTCAATTAACGTTAAAAAATCTTTACGAACCAGCAGAGCCTAGCTCAACGCGACTAAGCTATAATGATGTCCTCGCCAATCTATTTGAAGAAATGATTGACCAAAATTATGGCATCTTCAGTATCGATCATAGTATTACATCTGAGGAAATTCAGATAAGGATTAATTTAACACAAGAGAAAAATAACATGATACAAAAGCAGGTTTATCAGCTAGCGGAAGACATGATTAAGAAACATCATTATGATGTAGAGCAATTTTCTATCGATGTTCAAAATAATATCAAAATTTTAGATTAAAGGGTTATGACAAAAGTTTTTTAAATGCAGATCATTGATTAGGAAAGAGCTGTATAGAAAAACTCTGGCATAAACAATCTATGAAATAAATAGTAGCACATCCCTCTTATATAGAGAGGAGAGCCTATTTAGGGTGAGGTTGTACGTTAATACTAAAGACTGAGCAAACCAGTTTGGTTATGCTCCTTTTTTATATCAATGAACACCTCTATATCCTATAAAATGGAGGTTAAGAATGATGAATAAAATAGCTATCGTTACAGGTGCAAGTCATCCAAGAGATATTGGTACAGCTATTTGCAGAAGATTGGCTGCGGATGAGGTAAATATTTTTTTCACACACTGGCAAGCTGATCCTGCTTGGATTGATGAATTCCAAATGGAGATAGAGAGTATGAGGGTCTCTTGTGAAGATATGACGATTGATTTATCAAATCCACTGGCAGCACAAACGATATGTCAGAAGGTTGTTGAAAAACTAGGCGTACCTTCCATTCTAGTAAATAATGCAGCTCATTCAGCACAAGATGGCTATTTAAAGTTAGATGTGCTAACACTCGACCAACATTACGCAGTCAATATGAGGTCAACCTTTCTTCTTTCTGTTGAATTTGCCCGACTATGGAAAAAGGCCAATTTAAAAGCAGGCAGAATTATTAATATGACATCAGGTCAGGATTTAGGTCCGATGGTTGGGGAATTAGCCTATGTCTCGACGAAAGGAGCTATTTCAGCGTTTACAAGGTCCTTAGCTCAAGAACTCGCTCCCTTAGATATTACCGTAAATGCTGTCAATCCAGGGCCAACAGATTCTACTTGGATGAATGACGGCATTAGAACCCATCTGTTACCGAAATTTCCACTGGGTCGGATTGGTACGCCGGATGACGTGGCGAAAACCATTAGCTTTCTTGCAAGTGAAGAGGCTACCTGGATAACTGGACAAATCATTCATTCAGAAGGTGGGTTTTTGCGAGGATAGAAAAGTTGAGATTAAGAGTCTTGCTAGGCATTGGGGCAGGCTCTTTGTATGTCAACAAATGACCTAACATAAAAAGGGTCACTCCCAAATATGGAAATGACCAAGTTTTGTAAGGTGTGTTCGTTGGAGGAAAAAATCTTAAAGAACAGATTCTATATTATTTTATTCGTTTAAAATAATAATTTCTAGGTTTTTAACCAGTGACTAAGCTTCTTCCTCAAGGCTGTATTTTTTCCCATAATCAACACTTTTATACTCCTCCTACTTATGTATCGTAAGGCAAAAAGGTTGCTGTAGACCCACTCGATGTTGAGTTGTTATTATAAAAATGTACGTAAGTGGGAGGTAAGTGAATTGGAAGCAGAAAGATATAATAATCTTAAATTAGGTGAGCGTGGTGCAATCATCAGTATTATTGCCTATATAGTTTTGTCCATTATAAAAGTTGTAATGGGATACATGACGGGTTCAGAAGCTTTGAAGGCAGATGGGCTAAATAATACGACCGATATTATTGCCTCTATTGCAGTACTTATAGGGCTAAAGCTTTCTCAAAAACCTGCAGACCATGATCATCGATACGGTCATTGGAAAAGTGAAACCATTGCATCGATGGTAGCTTCATTTATTATGATGGCCGTTGGTATTCAAGTATTAGTGGGTGCTTTTACGTCCATTTTTCAAGGTGGAAAAGAATCTCCAGATATGATCGCAGCCTATGTTGGGTTAGGATCAGCAGTGGTTATGTATGCTGTCTATCGTTACAATAAAAAATTGGCTGACAAGATAAACAGTAAAGCAGTCATGGCTGCCGCTAAAGATAATTTGTCAGACGCTTGGGTAAGTATTGGCACTGCTGTAGGGATTTTAGGATCACAACTACATATGCCTTGGTTGGATACAGTAACTGCTATAGTGGTAGGTTTCATCATTTGTAAAACAGCTTGGGACATCTTTAAAGAAGCTTCTCATGAACTTTCTGATGGATTTGATGAGAAAATTCTTCAAACATACAAAGATATTATTTTAAAAATAGAGGGAGTCAAAGGGCTAAAAGAAATCAGAGGAAGAAATTATGGTAACAACGAGGTGATAGACGTCGTCATTCTTGTAGATGCAAACTTAGATATAACGGAAGCTCACGATGTCGCGTCTGTTGTTGAAAAAAATATGGTTGAAGAACAAGGCGTTTATGAAGTGCATGTACATGTTGAACCCAAGGAAGCATAGTCGGGTATAGCAGTTACGATGAACATTCATCAAGTTTGAGGAGTTTTGGTACATTCCTGTCCAATTCAATAATAATTAAATTTGTAAGGATAAAATTTTATAATAGCACCTACAATTCAATTCGGGGCTTTTAGACTGTGGCAAATACAATGTTTGTCACAGTTTTTTCTTTTGATATCTTACTCTTCATTCTTTTGCGTAGTAGCATGTTGTTTTGGAGACAGTCTAAATGATATTCATAAGCTAATGGATATCTTTTAAATAAAAGACTGTCGAAATGATGAAGGTTAATGTAGTGTAAAGAGCTGTTAGAACACTTTGGAGTAGCAGAAGTAGTTGTTCGTTCTGCTTGAAATGGTAGAAACAGTGCATAGCATGTTGGAGACATACCTGTCAAAAAATATATGAGCAGTTGAGCTTGCTTTAGAAGGGGATTGTCTGATGAAGGCTACCACAATTAAGCAACCTTGAGTGAGCTTAATCACTCTTGGTGAGAAAAAATTGAAACATGTAGTAGGGCAACACCTTGATCCAATTGCTATCCAAGCTGGTAAAACAATGGACATAGGATATTGTGAATGTCCCTCCAATTAAAAAAGCGCTTCAAAAGCATGGAATTGGAAATGTAAATTTACCAATGGGTGTTGTCATTTAACTTCTAAATCAGTTAAATGGTCATTGAATTCAGAAGTAATTAGAGGTCGATGAACTGCACTTTGGTGATTTGAGGAGTGGTTGTTATGCATGGAAGCTGAATGCAGTGAAAGTATTATCTAAGCCAGTGCTGACAAAAGGGAAGTTAAGCCTATAGGAATGAGATAAGGAAATAGTTGAAAGAAGTGTTCAGTAAACGAGTTGTGACAATATATGCAGATGAAGAAAAGAAATTAATAAAAGGGTCACTGGGGTGGGGGAAGACCCTTTGATCATAATAAGTGTGTAGAAGGATGTTAGATAGCATTAGATTATGGTAGCTTAAAGAAGGCGTTTATGGATGTAGCCAATAATAAAGGTGTTACTTATGCATAAAACGAGCGCCAACAATAATTAAAAGAATAAATAGGACAACGATTAGTGCAAATGATAAATTATCATGTTTGCCATAGTCTGTATGATAAACTTCATTTCCCATATTAAATCTCCCCCTTTCTATAATCTAGAATATGTAGAGTTATAGATAGGAGAGATGCTATTCATCTAATTAATCATTCCTTCCTTTCGTAAAAAAATAATTTAATCACTCTATTAACCTATTTATGTATTAAAGTAATTACTTGTGTTTTTCAAGTTCTTCGATACGTTTTTCTAGCTTTTTAATCTTAGCATCAGCTGATGAAGCAAAAGCAAAAGAAGCTGCTGCAAATAGAAAAGCTATTAAAGCAAAAGTATTCATCGGAAACCTCCTAATAATGATAAAGGAAAACTGTCTGCATTAATTTACGGATGAAACTGGCAAAGGTTTCAAATAGTTTAAAGGCGATGAATAAAGAAAAAGCCGCAGCGTTTGTATACGCCACAGCTCGAATTGGTTTATGCCCGTCGATGGCTTAGTCAGATACGCACTATAACACATTGAAGATACATAGTAATCACATTCCTAATAATGCCTTTATTAAACTTAATTATTTTCTAAGTACATCTTTTAATAGCTGTATCATTTCAGCCTGCTGTTCTATTTTTTTTCGACCATTTCGATTAATTGCAGCAAGCTCTAAGCCAATTGCAGCAGCAAAGAAGAATAATAAACTTTCATACATATAAAAACCTCCAAACGTTTAAATCAAATAACCTTACTCAACTGTTCCTTTAGTAAATTCTTCTGATGCTCGTTTTCTTCTTTACGCTGATATACATTGTTTCGCATGAGGGCGATAATAACAAGCAATGTCCCTGCAACATCAAAAATTGTTATTTTATATCCTTGGATCATCATAATGACTAATGTTGTGATTGGGACGAAGTTAATGAATAAAATTGCATTTACGGACGATAAAATTTTTACGCCATAGTTCCAACTAAGTAATGCCACAAAACCTGGTAATATCATCATGAATAATAAATCATACTTAACTACAGAAATCGTTCCTATGTTTGGCATAGACACATGCCCTTGGATTGTAAATAACACTGTTAAGAAACCTGTTACAATTGTTCCAAAAACACATGTCAATGTTGAATAGCGAAGTGTAGACCAATCACTAAATGATGCTCCACCCATCGTATAAATCACCCATCCAACAACACCAATGAGGATAAATGCGAGTGAAAACAGATTATGCTTAAGTGTAAGTAAGAAGCTTATATCACCTTTTGTAATGACAAAAATTGCACCAATAAAAGCAATAGCCATACTGATCATCATGTATTTCTTCGGTTTCACATGTTTAAATCCCCATAAAACGCCAATTGAAATCATCGGCATGAGCGCCTCCATAATAGAAGCTACCATAATACCTGATTTTCCCATTAACATTTGGCCATAGAAAATTAGCACATTATATACAGTAAAAGCCATCGTTCCGTAGAAGACTAGCAGCTTTCCTTTTCCTTCAAAATGAAATGCCTGTCTTCCTTCTTTTATCCATAAGAAAATGACTAGTATAATAGCTACTGCTCCATATCGTATAGTTGAAAAATAGAATGGATCTATGTAGGCCAAAGCATGATCCGCGACTGGAAACATTGCTCCCCATGACATACTTGCTATTAAACATGCCACTGCGCCTTTTAATAATTGAACATTTTTCACATTTATCACTCCGTATATCCCAATTCTTTTTAAATTCCGCAATAGCCATTATAAAAAAGAATATGCATCATGTATAATGATTGAAAACGATTAATAACATCATTTAAAATGATATTTTACAAGAGGAGCACTTAATGGAACTACGAGACTTGTTGATTTTTAAGAGCGTCGCAAATCACGGAAGTGTGAGCCATGCAGCAAAGGAATTAAATTATGTTCAATCTAATGTAACAGCGCGTATAAAGCTATTAGAAAAGGAGCTCAAAACATCGCTTTTTTACCGCCATAAAAAGGGGATGACATTAAATGCAGAAGGAAGAAAAATGCTAGTATATGTTAATAAAATTTTGCAGGATGTCGAAGAATTGAAACAAGTATTTTTAGATAGTGATTCACCAGCAGGTACTTTAAAAATTGGTACAGTTGAAACGGTGAATATATTGCCAAATATTCTTGCTTCTTATTACAAAGAGTGTCCCAATGTCGATTTAACACTGCAAGCTGGTTTAACTGAAGAACTTATTAAAGAAGTAACAGATCACCAATTAGACGGGGCTTTTATTACCGGGCCCATTAAACATCCACTTTTAGAACAATATGATGTATGTAATGAAGAACTCGTTCTTATAACCCCCAAAAAAACTTTTCATATAGAGGAATTTATGACTACACCAATTCTTATGTCAAATCAAGGTTGCGGTTATCGAGCGAAGCTAGAGCAGTGGCTTAAAGACGAGGGCTTACTCCCTAAAAGGATCATTGAATTTAACATATTAGAAACCATTTTAAAAAGTGTTGCAATTGGTCTAGGAGTTACGATTGTTCCGCGATCAACTGTTGAACATCTTTCTACTACAGGCAAGGTTTATTGTCATCCAATCCCAGATAAATACGGCATTATTTCAACCGTCTTTATACGACGGAAAGATGCATATATGACAAAATCGATGGAATATTTTTTGAAAAAAATTGTTAAGCACCAATAACTTTCACGGTTTGTTTTGACGTCCCGATACTGATTTAAATAGTGTCCTTCGAGTATCAGGGATTTTAAGGGCATTGAATCCAAAATGAATGGCAAGATTTAAAAGATACAGGAACAATTGGGAAAGAATAAACACAAAGAGCGCGTATATCCTATTCGCCAGTATTAATATTGCTGAAATAATGGTCCTTTGAAAGAATATTTTATTGCGTTAAAAGTACATTAAGGTTTTTCTATTTAAATCTAGTCTCATTTTGTGGATATAACTCTAATTGAATTGTATTTTTATAAAAGTCAATAGACCTTTTCAAATTTTGTACAAACAATTCTAAACGCATATAAATTTCCATTTTCAAGCCCCCGTAGATAAAAAATAGTTATATCAACGTGATAACGAGTTGAAATGATTGGTGTTACGAATGTTAATGTTACAAAATTTTTTATTATTCATCCCAAAGGACTGAATATATTCTCCAATTTAAGAGCTTTTATGTTACTTCACATTTTGAGGATAAAACAGGGCTTTAGCGGGATACTTGAAGAGGACTGGTATTACTGAAGATGACAAGAAAGGAAAACAGGCTATGTGAATGAAAATTAATAATGAAATCGAATTATTGCATGAACGGCATCGTTTTTGAAAGAAATTGTGCATTAAGGGGGGTTTCATGGTGGGCTTAGATAATAATAAAGGGTCACGCTGCGAGTAGTGACCCTTTACTAGCATAGTTCTAGTGCAAACTTCAAAAGTACTAATTATATTTTAGTGAAACTACCTGTGTAGAGACGTATAATCAAACGCGTACCTTATGACCAATGTATTGGGCTCTTTCCAATTTAATTGATATGCCCCTTTTGAAAAGGGTCTATAGCCATCATCGGTATGTGTATTTATTAAATATTTACTCTATGATATCAAAGGGGTGGGGGAGGTTCAGCTCAATTCGTAGTCTTACAAAATGTATTACATGAAGGGTTACCTTTGTTGAATGAGTATGTCCCCATTTGAATTAAAAATGCATAAATGAATAACTAATTGCAAATCCACGGGGTGAAGCTTTTCTACAAGAATCCAAGTACTAAGAAACAAATGAAAGAGGGATTTTTTCCCTAATTGGAGAATATAATACTAATAAGAAAATTTAAAGGGGTGACGAAAAAATGAATAACAATATTAAAGATGTGGAAAAAAAGCATAAATATAAAATCTATCCAAAATCAGAAAGACTAACAGTAGTCTTTTTATTTACATCCGTCCTAGTTTGGGGGTTTTATGATAGATTTACGACAGGTCATTGGGGAGTTCCAGCATATTTGATAATCATGACTTTTGTCTTTAATTTAATTGTTAGAAGTTATTATAGTAGAAAGGAAAAAAAAGGAGACGGAAAATTATAACTTTACATAAATACCTAATTAAGTTAGTGTAAAATAGTACCAAAAATACTATTATAAGGTGATGAAATGTTAAATTCAAAAAAAATAATTGCTAGTGCTCTTTGTTCAACTATGTTATTTGCAAGTAGCAGTGTATGTATTCCTAATGCATATGCCTCAGAAATTGCTCCAACAGAGTATAGGGTAGTAGATTCTGTAACTACGGATAGTTCGCTTAATTTTAATCTAGTTAATTCTTTAAATAATATTGATATTAATGTTGAATATACTGACGATGGTTTTGTAGTAAACTCACTCAATAACGGAAATGAAAAAAGTACTTTGATTTATAATAGTTCTACTGGTATTGCTACTTTAAATGGTAAAGATATTAATCTTGAGATAACTGAACCTGACTTTAATGCAGATACAAATTCAGATATGTCAGTTTATGCTACTGATTATGTTTATGTAGCTCCAGCCAGTCTTTCTTTTAAAGGTGTAGCTACATCATTTAGTGATGTAGCCACTTTAATGACAGGTGTAATTGTTATAGGTGCATGGTTAGGAGTAAAGCTTCCTAATAAATTAGTATCTGATAAAGTATCAAAAGCATTAGGCGCAATTGGTGTTACAGCTCTAATAGTAGAAAGACAGGTGAGCGGCACATGGAAAGCGGATTTGGTCAGAACAAAAGATAAATTTAATACTGGGTACCCAGGTTCTATAAATCAATATCAATACAAGTTTCGTTATCAAGATATTAATTCATCGCTAACAATTGGACCTTGGAAAATAGATTTTGCTGTTGATAGTGTTGGCGATTGGTGGTTCCAAGATAAACCTATGAGATAAGAAACATTTATTTTTAAGAGCTCTGCACTAACTGAATATGACTGTTTAATGTATCATCTTATCGTAAAAAACCAGGCGCTCGAATGAGTACCTGGTTATTTTTCTATTTTAATACAGAATCATTTAACAAAACATTAAATTCGTCAACTTTACTGTTGTCTGAAATCTGTTGTTACGAGCGAAGTTGTAAACGTAACAGGGCTATATCTCAGCTCTATATCACAACGGTAGTAGCAGAGGGGAGGGCAATAAATTGGAACAAAAGAAACCAGTGATTCCGTTGAATCTTCAGTACTTTGCAGACACAACCATGCATGCTCGTGATGCTATTCATGGTGCACAAGGGAAAGCGTATGTGAGGGTTGAAGGAAAACGTTATTTATTTGCACAGCTAATCAACCTAGAGGCACGTATGGACAAAACCAAAACACAAGTCCCTATTATGGGTCGTGTAGCTAAAGGGAATAGATCAACAGGTGCAGAGTATCCAGAAAGTGCCACATTCTATTTCAATACATCTATTTTCCGTAAATTATTGAAGCGTTATAAAGACACTGGAGAAGATGGCACAAACAGCCTGCCGACTACTCTTTCAAGAGTGCTACAAGGCAGGTATTGACTTTGTTTTCATCACAGAAATATCGTAGCCAAGCTCGCCAAAACTATCTATATGAGCAAGGTAGAACAAGACCAGGGCAAGTAGTTACCTGGACACGAAATAGTAATCATACATCGCGTAGAGCTTGGGATATTGCTGTAGCACCGCCAAGAAATTTATATGATATTTCTACTCTTTCAAAGGTTGGGGCAATAGCTAAAAAACTAGGAATCACTAGGGGAGGCTATTGGCCTGTAGGTCAGTATGATGCACCTCATTTTGAAATTCCTACAACATGGAAGATGCCTGCAGGTTATAAATTTGAAGGACAAGTAATCGTGCCCTCAAGTAGTGCCATAAAGGTACAACTCATTGTAGAGGATACACAAAAACAAAAGGAGGATGATACTATGAAATTCACAAGCACAACCGCAAAAGCTGCAGTACGTGATTACATTCAACAAGCCGTAGACAAAAAGGTGATTGATAAGTCATGGCTTGAAAAATTCGATAATGGAACTATGACAAGTGGTGATTTTGAAGGATTGAAGATTATCATTGCACAACGTAGCGTTTAACAGCAAATGCCTGTTACCTTAATCGGTAATGGGCATTTCATAAAAATATTATAAGAATAGTAATGTAAATGATATGCCAATAGTCAAATTAGTGAACTTGTTATTAGCAATATTTTTTGTTTTTATTGAAAATATCAAGCATAAAATGGAGTTAACGCTATAAATGTATATATAGCACTAAAAAAATATCGATACCACTAAAAAAAGATGGGAATAAGTGGCGTGATTTGGCGGACTTGACGAATTTCCTTTGAGTAGCGCCAAATTAATGGCGTTCACACCGTCAAAAAAGTGGCGTGAACATAATATTGAATTGGGGAAGTTACCAATGATAGGATAATAATTAACTCGAGGTAAGGATTTGCTAGTGAATCAAATACAAGTTTGAAGGGATAAATCATGAAACATACAAAAATTATTAGTATTTTACTAACATTTACTTTATTAATTAGCATTGTATTTCCATCAGCTGCCTCAGCAATGGAATTCACAGATAATGATCAAAATGAAAGTTTATATTCGGAAACTGAATTATTAGTTCCTCAACTAGATACAGAGGAATATAATAAATACATTTTAGATACTGAAAATTATATAAATGAGCATCCAGAATTTAAGGAACTATATGAATCATTTACCGATGTTGAAAGACAATATTTTTGGGATTCTATTAACATTGCACGAACTCCTTTTATGAATTCACTGGAATCTGAACAATTTATTGTTGCTCCGAGGGTCGCTCCGATTGTATGGTTCGTTGCAGCTACATGTGTTAAACTAGTTGTAAAACAAATTCCAAAAGCAACAGTGAAATTTTCTTCACACGCAGTTATACAGGCTAATGCACGTCAACTTTCTTCCAAACAAGTTGCTGATGCAATTGTAAATGGAAAAAAATTCATGGATAAACATACACGTGCTAGAGCTATTTATGATAAAGATCAAAATATTAATGTAGTGTTTATAGGGAATTCAAAAGAGGTTGTAACGGTTTACAAACCTGATAGTGGGGAAATCGCTAAGAAATTTATTAGTAGTAACTGGGGATGGTAAGATTTAATTATGGCAACCTTATACGATAGATCATTTGATGCATCAAAGACAAGTTTAGAAGTGGTTAATATAGAGAGTGATACTGTTTCCAGTAATATTTTGATTAAATTTAATTGTGGTGAACATCATTTAGATTTTAAGTTTTTGGTTTTACGAAGTGATCTTATAATGCTGCATACGCTGATATTAAATAATTGGGACGAATTATTGGAAGCAGAAGTATGGGACTCAACGGATCCATCTTTTTCATTTGCTATTTTAGCGAATAATAGTGACCTAATTGATGAACAGATTTATCAATTCCAATTTTGGATTGATGCAGGAGAATATAACTCTCATAGAGCTACTCGTTCCGGTATTGGTATTACAATTTATCAAGATAGAAAATCTATTGAACAATTTGCATTACAGATAAAAAAAGAATTTGATTAGGATTTAAAGCAAAGGCCAGGCGCTCATTCAACAATGAGTACCTGGTTTTTTTTATTTCCACAAATTAATTACTTAATAAAATACAAAAATAAATAAACCAAGACAGCTACATGCCATCTTGGTTTATTTTCATTTCTAATAATACTTGTTTACGTTCTAATATTAATTCCATGAGCTCGTCTAAATCTTCCTCTAAGGCGTGGTCTCTTATAAAGCTACGTGCTCCAGATCGTGCACTAAGATATTTAGCACGTTCTTTATTCTTCGCTTGCCAACGTTTATTCGCCTCAGTCTGCGGATTTTTCTTCATTAAATCCTCCTCTTTAATATAGTACGATGTCTTTAAAAAGAAGTACCTAAATTTTTCCCCAATTTACATTTAAAAAACACAAGTTGAAAAACTGTTGGTTAATCATATGAATGGTACCAGACGCTCAAATGTGCACCTGGTTTGTTTTTTATTAAAGCAGAACTGATTATCCAAAAAGAAACAAATTGTAAGGTATTGTCATATGTGTATATGTATATTATATAGTTATTAAAATAGTTGCATCATTTCTTTAATGTTTAATTATAAAGAAGTTAATAATCTAAAAGTAAAAGTTGTTGTATTGATTTTTTCTACTACTCATACGTGTCCGGATGAATTTTTATTTACTATTTATTCCTGCGGTACACTTTTTACAAAAAGTTCGTGTACCGCAATCTGTACCACAGTTAAATACATTTAGCTATGCTTCGTTAGATAGGTATAGAAACCCACATTAATACAAACCCTTGATATTATGCACATCAAAAAATTAAAAACATCAGGATAGAAATCAAGGTCATAAGTTATGCTTATAGTTATTTTTTTATAAACCCTTTGATTATCAAGGGTTGGGGAGGGGCTAACCACATTGGTGCCCCAAAAAGTGCCCCATTTTAAATGAAAAATAGTGTTTTAATCGAAATTGACTATTTCACTTAGAACTTGCATTGCTCTTTTCTCTCGATCTGCAAACGAATGAGCGTAGGTTTTTAAAAGAGTAGAAGTAGTCATACCAAGGATTTTGGCAATCGTTGTTGGCGGTGTACCAGATGCAATTGAGATGGTAGCAAATGTATGTCGTAAACCATGAGGAGAGATGAGTTTAACGTCATATAATTCATGCATTAAGATTAGCGTTAATCTAGCTGCATTTTGATTAAGAGGCTTGCATGTTTTACTAATAAAGACAAGGTCATCCTCACTATGTTGAATCCCGAAAATTAATTTTCTTTCGATACACCATTTTCTATAACGAACTAATTGTTTACTTAGTACCTCGGTCATATCAATACAACGGATACTATTTAGTGTTTTGGCAGAGCGCTCCCCATAAAAATCACGAGTACGATTGATGTAAATTAGATTATTCTTAAAATCTATATCGGACCAACGTAAACCTCCAGCTTCGCCACGTCTCATACCAGTAGCTGCTAGAATAGAAATTAAAGTATATCTTGAAATATCACAAGATTGCTTTACACATTTAAGTAAGTATTCTAGCTCAGTCGGAGTTAAATAATTGCCCTCGACTTCATCATTATTAATTTTTTCTATCCTAGGTAATTCAGCTTTCGCAATGCGGTTTTTATCCAAAATATCATCTTCTACAGCAGCATTAATACATCCAATGAAAAAATTATGATACATTTGAATGCTTTTTGGAGCAGCTATTAAAGATAATTTATCAATAAAATCAGATTGGTATAAACTTTTGGACAGTCGAGATAGCTTATATCTACCGATATAAGGTTTAATGTAAATTTCAATTACATTACGATAAGTTTTAGGGGAGGTACCTTTCCATTTTGATTTTTTACGATCAAAATAAATATCTACCCATTGAGCAATTGTCATGTTTTCATTAAATATTATTTTTTCTCCACCATTTAAAACAGTAGCTTTTAATGCTGTTAATGCTTTTTCAGCTTCGATACTAGAGTTAAAGTTTTGTCTCGTTTTTTCTCTACGTACTCCAGTATGGTCATAAAATTTGTAACGGTAGGCAAATTTCTTCTTCTTGTTTGAATCATAATACCAATAAATATTTTCCTTTTTAGTACTATTAAGTTTCTTTCTAACCATATCGTCCACTTCCTATCTAACTGACCCGGACAGGTACATTGATTAGAGTTTAAGGACAATTAGAACATCACTCCTTTCACAGTAATTTGAAGCAGATAACCTATATTAAACTCACTTATGAACTGTCCTATATTCATCATCTCATATTTAGAAAGGTCATATTATGCAACCTCTGCATAATCTGCTTATTGTTATATTGTGTTAATCTCCTGAAAGCAAAATCGTATTCTACGTTAAAGATTTGCATTACTTTCATAATTGTTTGTGGTGTATGATCGTCTATTGACAAAGCCTCCAACATAAAAGTAGGAATACAAGAGTGGTACATAAAATTATTGGCCTTGAATTCCTGATATTCACGAAATAGGGGATACATATGAAATTGATCACCTGTATGTAATAGGGCATGTGATAGCTCATGGCAAAAGTCTTGCCATTGTAGCTGTGGCGATTGATTTTCATTAAGAAAAATATAATGCCGTCCATTAATAAATAAGGCCTGACTTTTTTCTTCCCAATAAAAAACTTTCAAGCCCATTCTATAGGCTATTTCTTCCACATTTAGTAGGGTAGGGTCTATAATACCCAAACGAGAAAAAAACTGTTGGACATAATCTTCAAGGTGAGTATAGTGCATGGATATCAACCCCTAAAACGACAATAAGGAACGTATGTTCTGTTTTAATATACAATAAAACCCCACTTTTGAAAAGTGGGGTTAAATCGAATTATCTATCTTTTAGGTAGTTTAGCTTGTCAAAACTTATATATCCATCATGTTGAAGTCTTGCAAGAACTATTCCAGGCAGAACATTTTGAGATTGTGCAAATTCTCTAATGGAGAGCTCATCAAAATACATATTTGAAACATACTGGGTGTAAGCATCTTCATCTATGAAGAAGTTTCTTGCAAATTCGTTGGCCTCATTTTCTTTTTTATCAATATTATATTCTATAACTTCATTTTCCATAGTAATTATTTGTTCTCCAGGTACGTAATGTAGAATTAGATGGCCAATTTCATGCATTAGTGCAAACCAAGTATGATCATGAGTTTTAAATCTTCCACTAATAAAAATTGCAGGATTATCTTTATAAGTTGTAACGGCTCCGCGAACTTTACTATTTTCTATAGCATTATAAAAAACCAAATAAATTCCTAAGCGATTTAGCAATTTTTTTGCACTTTTTAAAGATTTTTTATAATCATTATTTAGGGCCAATAACTTGAACTTATCTAAAGAGTTAATTAATTTTTCTTTACTATAATCAATATTTGATAAGTCTTTATTTTGTAGATCAATTTCTTCTTTAGCTAAATTTAACCAAATTGCAATAGCTTCCTTTTCACCTCCATCTTCCATAAAATCAACATTTAAATTTGTATATATTTCATCAAATTGTTCGAATTGGTGCAGTCCTAATAACTTTAGCATTTCATTTGCTTGTTTATTTAAGTCCCAACCCAATCCACTGAAAATCTCATTAAACTTAAATCTTTTGGCAAACGAATTCAATTGATCTAAATTATAGTGGTTTAAAGTTAGATTTTGATTCGCTATAAACTCACGATACTTATTTTCATAGTTAGTCCAATAAGATGATGGAATCTCTGGAAAAACACTAGTTAAATTTTCTGCAATTTCATCTGTTAAAAAGGATTTTCCATCTAGTAAATTTTTTAATTCTTTTTCATTAATACCTAAAATTTCAGCGCATTTTTGTTCATCTATCTTTGATGCTTCTAAATATTCTCTGATTATTGAGCCTATATGTACAATGAATTCAGTCATTAAAATTCCTCCTTTCTTAGTGATAGTCGCTTATTGTTAAAATTTCAATTGACGTTATTGTTTTTAAATCCAATTCATTCCAATCCCCAGTAGGCTTCAATATAATTCTAAAATTTTTAGAAACATCTACACCCCAACAATCATCATAATCTCCATTTAGCTTATGTCTACGTGGAGGAGGGATATGAGGAATTTCTTCTAAATTATTTGCTGTACGTAATTCGGACAATCTGTTCATTACGTTTTTATAAATTTGTGTATATTCTCTTTTTATTAAACGTTCATTAGTTAAAATTTTTTCTAATTTTCCTGTAGTATAAGAAATATTCATTTGGAACCTCCTTATTTGATAATGGTTTAAACATTCATAATACTCTATTCATCTAAGGTTTATAGACTGACATTGATCGTATGTAATATAATTGTTTTAGATAGGAGTATTTATAATGCTAAAAAAAAATAATTATTTTGAATATGCCCAGTCACTATCTAATCAGTACTCTACAATTCTTAGTGATGCTTCAATTGAAGAAAAACTGTTAGAAGTATTCAATGGGCAGCTACAAATCGATAAAGAAAATATGACAGCAAGGGAATATCTGAACGCATTTTTGTTACAAAATTACCCTAATGAAATCGCAGTAAAATCAACATTTATTAAAAATATTCTTTTTAAAACTAAAAATCATGTATCCATTTTTGAATTAAACGTAGGGCAAAGTAGGCTTGATTTATGTAAGATTAGCACGTTAAGCACCGCTTTTGAAATAAAAACAGATTTAGATACACCCCAACGATTAAAGCAGCAAATGGATGATTATTTTCAAGTTTTTGAAAAAGTGTATATTATATGTTCAATAAATAATATTGAGAATATGATTAATTATACTCCAAAAGAATGTGGAATTTTCACATACCGTATCACAAAAAACGGAAGGTATATCTTTAAAAAAATTAGAACAGCCCAAAAATCGAATTCTATTTCATCATTTGCCCAATTATCGATTTTAACTAAAAAAGATTTAACCTCATATTTTTCTTGTCCTTATTTAGAAAATAAGGAGGAGATGATTAATAAAATTATTGAAAATGTAACTGAAGAAGAAATTAATAAACAATTTAAAAATTGTTTAAAAAATAAATTTCAATTCAAGTGGGATTATCTTGTAGAGCATAGTACCGATATTTTAGAAATAGACTATCAGTGGTTCTACAAGAACAATATAACTCCAAAAATAGTATACCTATAATAGGTATACTATTTTGTTGCCTGTTCTTCTATATACCTAGTTAATGTTATGTTATTCCAAGTTTTCCAAGTCCCGAATTTGTCTTCCATACATTCGATTTTTTGTATTGCACTACATGACCTAGTTGGATCAAAGTACGAAATCCTTAGTAATACATCATTTCTCACAAATCTATACCCTCTTACACCAGCACTTGAATCATTATGTTTAATGGAATAGAAAGCATTGACTTCTTTACAGTAGATTAAGGCTAATGCTGTTCCCATAGGTCCTCCTCCAGCATTAACTGGTAAATCATCCTTTAAACCGCCGAAATCACCAAAACCATCTAGTTTATAGTGCTTATATAGAATAGAAGCTTTATTATTGATTTTTTTTGTAAATTCTAGATGTTCATAATCACCGTTTTTTATTTTCCTTGATCTAGGGGAGTTAAGCAGTATTTTTTTTGCGTCTGTTTCAAAATCACGAAACTCCTCTAACTCAATAAATTTTGAATCAATATTTTGGTTTCTAATATCTAACATTAAGTAATCATTCTCTGTCAAATGCTGTTCAAAAACTTCCTCAAATTCATCAAAGAAGCTGTCAGTGATTCTTATTGAGATACTTGAATTTGATTCTTTCAATTGATTAATAAGTCGTATCAAATCAAATTCACTGATGCTAAACCCTTCTTTGATTGAAATAACTGGTATTAAATTTTCGTAATTTCCTATATCTAGCATTCTAGTTTTATAATAGGCAAAATCTCTACTTAAATGAATAGAGAGTTCGACATTATTAAATGATCTACTATCATCATATTCATTTGCACTAAATCTAAAGAAATCAATAAATGCTTTTTTACCTTTTAGGATTTTTTCTATATGTTTTAAAGTGATAATATCAGCTTCAGTTGGTGGTAATTTGATTCTATTTCTTTTTTTACTATTGGGCTTTTTTTCATATAAAAAATTACCTGCTTCATCTTTTTTGTACTGGGTTAAATAAAAATCTTTATAAATTTCTATTAGCGGAATAATAGAGTCACTGAAATATTCATTCATTGTCTGAATTACTCTTATTTCTTCATCACGATTTTTCATAATAGGTATATACATATCCATCTAACCTCCAATTAAAGAATGTATTATAGCTTGGTTATTGATATAGTCAATATTACTCGCGTAAATATACCTATAACTAACCTAAAAAAAATAAAAAACAAAAATGTTGAATATTTACAATGTGAGGTGCTTTTAAAGGACATGAATCTATCATGTCCTTTTTTTAGATTAAAATATTAGGGTGCTGGGCGCTCGTGGGTATATTATTGTTTCCTTACTCAATACCTATGCGTTGCACCTTCTGACTACATAAAAGGATTCGTCAGCTTGGCTCAAAGTTGCCATAGTAAAAATTACCTTAGGTTTCCTCTGAATTCACCCAGTACTTCCTCTATAATTACTTATAGAGTGGGCATTGTCATACCAATTTCGCTGTTATCAAATGCAGATGCAACTCGACTTGCTGCTCCATATAACTCTGTGTTTGCAAGAGATGACTTATGGTTTCCTAAGAAGTTATCCATAGCGTCACCCTCTTTTGTGAAGTTACTTACAGCACCGAAAATTGTTGTTCTATCAGCTAATGCTTTAGAAGTAATCAAATTGTTATCAAGATCGCCTTTAAGCGATCTTTTCTTTATGTTTCCATAAAGTTCAGCATATGTGTTCACCCTAAGTAGTAATTGTATTAATTACAATTCTCCTTTGTCCCTCAAAATCTCCCACATCTTACGCAACTTCTCCAAATCTTCTTCCTTCGACTTCGGCAATTCCTTGTACCATTTTTCAAGGGTAGGGTTGTTGGCGAAAGCCTGGAACTCAGCTTCGTCTTTTTCTTGTTGAGAAAGGGGGGCAGGATTATTTGTATTACCTAGTAGGTAATCAGTTGTCGTATTTAATGTATTTGCTAAAAGTACAAGCATTTCATTAGAAGGAGTACTGTGCCCATTCTCATAATTACTGATGGTACCTTTAGTTGTTTGAACTTTAATTGCTAATTGTTCTTGTGTCATTTTTTTGGCTTTTCTGGCTATTTTCAAACGATGGTCCAACATGAAATCACTCCTTGTACAAGTAAATTGTACTATTTATTTATGATATGTGCACAATGAAAATAAAAAGTACAAAAAAGTCATACAATAAATATTGACGTATGAGAATCTTGTTGTTATTATTTAAGTACAAGTTATTCATACAAAGGAGGTTGTACTGAATGAAAAACTTGAATTTGATTACTGCTAGAAAAAAGAAACAACTTACTCAAGCCGAATTAGCAAATTTGCTTAAAACTGTTAGTAAAGCTGCGATTTCTAATTGGGAAACTGGATACTCAAAACCTAGGTTGGAAGTAGCTTTGGCTGTTTCGAGAATTCTAGAAGAAGATGTAGCCTTTTTATTTGGTTATAATGTACAAGATACTTGTACAAAAAGACCTGCTATTTCCTGAGAAATTTTATCCGTCCTCATAGCTCACGAAGCGGTAGCAACGCTAATCCAACAACGAAAGGGGGTGTGAGCATGACTAAATCAAAGCGTAAAAAGAAACGCAAAGAGCAGTTTCCTTCACAGCAATTTCGAAATCTTAAAGGTTCTAAACGCGAACGAATGATTGCTGAACGAAAAGCCAAGGGCCTTTCACAGGGACAACTCGGAAAATTAATTGGTTGTTCAACTGCTCTGATTAGTCATTTAGAGGTTGGACGAGCTAATCCAAATATAGAGCTTTCAATGCAGCTAGAACAGGTTCTAGAAACACCATTTTTTGAATTATTCCCAGACTTATAAAAAAGTTCTTGACTTGAGGTTGTCTCCTTTTTTCCAATTTTAAAGTTAAATATACTTCGTTGGATAGGTCAAACTCGTAAATGAAGTTAAATACATCAGAATACATCAGGATAATAAGCAAGTTAATTCTAAAAATGTAAAAACGCCAATTTCTATAATAAATAGTATTAGAGAAGGAGGTCTCAAAATGAATCAATTATCAAGGAATATCCCGAGTACAGAAGTTGCAGAAATGGTCGGGCGTGACCATAACGAAGTCTTGAAAGATCTGAGACGCATTATTGCTCAATTAGGAGAGGGGAATTTACCCCAGTCCTATTTCATCGAATCTACTTATACAAATAGTCAAAACAAGCAGCAACCTTGCTTCTTGTTAACTAAGAAGGGGTGCGAATTATATGGCACTCGCATGACTGGCGAAAAGGGTACACATTTCGCTGTTAAATACATCGAACGCTTCAATGAAATGGAGCAACAGATTGAAAAGCAACTATCACAAGATCCTATTACATTAGCGCTTGAATCAGTGTTAAATACGCGAAAGCAATTACAGAGCATCCAAATGGAAGTTGTTGAAGTTAAAGAAACTGTACAAAACCTTGTTGTCACAATGCGTATTGATGGCAATCAAGAAGCGCAAATAAGTAAGCGTGGTCGAGAAGTTGTAGTAGCCGCGTTAGGTGGTAAAGAATCGAATGCATACAAAAAAATAAGCCGTCAAGTATTTTCAGCTTTTTGGAGAGATTTCAAGAATCATTTTGAAGTCCCGAGGTATGGAGAAATTCCTAAAACACGTTTTGCTGAAAGTATCAAATTTATCTCCATGTGGCAGCCATCTACTACGCTGAGAATGGAGATTAACGCATACAACCAACAAGTGTTAAAACTTGTTGAAGGTGGTGCCAAATAACTGTGATTAAGAATGCTACAGACATTACTCAATTAGTTCTGGAGAACGCTGGCCTTTCTAGAAAGGAACTATTAGAAAGGTACGACCAAATAGTACAAGCAACCGTTAGGCAACGAACACTTTATTGGGATATCGATGATCTAGTTCGAGAAACTAGATTTAGTAAAGCGTCATTAGAAAAATATATTCTTTGTGATCCTCGAATTAGGGAGCACCAAAGACAAATAGGTTCAAGATATAAGCGAGTTTGGTTAGCAGAGCCAACAGCAAAAGTAATTGATGAAATTCTCAACAATAATTAAAAATACAACTACCCGGACAGGTATGTATAAGAGATTGGGGCAAACAATCTCATATCTCAACTATAAAGATAACTTAATAGAGAAACCATGCGTGGTAAGCATAATATGCACTTTCTGCATAAGGAGGTGATTTCATTGCATGTAGATGTTGGAGAATTAATCAGAAAGTGCCGTAAGAAAGCAAAATTATCGCAGGAAGCATTTGCGGAACTAATGCATACTACGCAATCAACTATCAGTCGTATCGAGCAAAACATCATCGCTTGCGAAGTTAATTTTTTAGCCAGAACTGCCGCAATTACAAATTCACAGGACACAGTAGTAGCAGCGTTATTTAGTGCAGATGCAGCTATGCAGTTTTTACAGACAGTACCCATGTTTATAGGAGGGATTTTCAATTGGATTATATAAAGAAATTGGAGCTAGAGATAGCGGCAAAGAAAGCATGCATTGAGGATTTACAAGTAGCCATGGCATTTCATAAACAACACGGTACATACAACTTAGCAGCTGAATGCGCGTGGCGAATTAAAAAGGCCGAACATGCCATTAAACGTTTAGAAGTACAGCTACTAGATAACAAAAATTTTGGTGGCTTAATACAGGATTTAGCTCAGCAAGGCATTTTTTCAAGGACGGTGAAGAAGCTTGCTAATGAAAATATTTAATGCTAATAAGTGGGGGAAATTAACATTGCAAGAACGCTTAGTGTCAGTTGGGAAGTGGTGGTCAGCATGGTGAAATGGTTAGTGAATTATTTGTATATGCCAGATGACGGACGGGATCAAAAACATAAGGAGTTCTGTGTGAGATGCGGAATTGTCATGATTGCCATCGGAGTACCAGTCATTATGATTTGCTGGCAATAAAAAAGCTGCTTAATCGTTGGAGCGATTAAACAGCAGAACTATATTAGTCTCAATAATTATATCACAAAACTAGATGATTGCGAGTACAATACTCGCTCTCGTCAAGCAGTCTATAACCCGTTCCTCCCCTTGACGGATTGCTTTGCAGTTATAGGCTGCTTGATGGGATGCCATCAGGAAGTAGGTGATTGAAATGCGTATTGTTTTTTTCAAGCGTTTATCAGATCAAAAAGAATTTCGATTTTTACAAGTTAAGAACACAGGACTTGAAGGAATCGCTAAAGATGGTGAGGTTGTAACATTGAAATTTAATGAACGTTCAACTCTCTATTCACAGACCAGTACAAAATAAAAAACCACTGTTCGCACCAGTGGTCTAAGAAAATCATTTAAAAAAATAGTTACTTTATATTTTATGCCCTAGACTTTAAAAAATCAACTAGCTAGGAGGAAGATCATGCTTTTTTCCGAGAGTAATGTAAATATTTCGGCAGCCTTAGCTAAAGCATGGGCTACTATTCAAACACCAAAACATAACGCAAAAGTAAATGTTCGCACCAAAAATGGTGGTTCATATACGTTTGAATACACTGATCTCAATGGCATTTTGGATGCTGTCAGACCTATATTTGTTCAAAATCATTTATCCATCATTCAGAACAGCTATACAACTGTTGAAGGCAATTTAACAATGGCTTGTGTAGAAACCATATTCCTTCATGAATCAGGAGAGTATGTGAAATCTTATCCACTCAAATTTCCAGCAGCCAACAGCATGCAGGATTTTGGGGGACAAATCACTTACATGAAACGCTATAGCTTGTCAGCTATGTTAGGACTGGCTACAGAGAAGGATGACGATGCAAATGGAGCGAGCGGAAACGATTATCAATATATGAATCAAGCTCCTCCAAAACCACCAAATAACAATGGTCAGCCACAGCAGCAAAAAAATCAACCAAATCACACAGGTTTAAGGACTCAGGAACAGTTCAATGAAATAGCAAAATTGTTGAGTGAAGTTGCCACAGCATATGGTTCAGACCCTAACACTGTTTATAACGGTGCTATGCAGAGAAGCAAAATTCCTGATAAGAATTCTAATTTATTAACAATGAAAGAAGCAGATAGCTTAATTCAATATTTACGTGCTATCAAGATGCAAGTGGCCCAATGAATTCTGTACCACACAGAGTGTTGTTGCCACAATGGATTTTTGAACAGGCGGCAGGCGATGAAAAGGAATTATATCGCCTTGTACGCCGCTACATGTGGCAGAGCTACAAAGGCTACAAAATTATACGAATTGAGGGTAGCTTCGCCATTTGTGAACGAACTGATAGATTTTTATAGGAGGATCAGCTGATGGAGAGTAAAAACATCGTCAGAGTAGTCAAAAACAAAGATTATACAGTCATTAACAATACATCGCTTTATGATACGAAATTAAGTTGGAAAGCAAAAGCTATCCATGTCTTTATGCTCTCTAAACCTGATGATTGGACATTCCATAATAGTGAGCTTACACAGTGGGCAACGGATGGTGATACATCATTTGATACAGGTTTGAAAGAATTAAAGAAATACGGCTATGTCAAAAAGGAAAGGCGTCGTGGTAAAAACGGTAAATTTGAATGGGTCACGGTGGTATATGAAGTTCCACAGTTCGATGGAGAACAAAAGGACCAACTAGCGGAACAGCCATCACCTGAAAAACCATTAGTGGAAAATCACCCTATGGTAGAACCATACCATGAAAAACCATCCATGGAAAAACCACGAGTGGAAAAACCATTAGTGGAAAATCAAGGACTACTAAGTACTGATATACCAAGTACTGATTTACTAAGTACTAATAGATTAATTAATAATGATGATGATAAGGGGTCACCTGCATATGCAACACCACCAAAAAAGCAAACCGCTCCTTCAATCCAGAATGCATTTGCATTTTATGAGCGCAATCACTTTGGAGCATTGGGGTCTCTAATCATATTCAAAATTGACCAATGGATAAATGATTTGTCAGAGCCTTTGGTCATCCATGCGATGGAAAAGGCTGTGCTGAATGGAAAAACTAACTGGGGTTATGTAGAAACCATCTTAAAGGACTGGTTTAACAAGAGGCTTTTCACGGTTGAAGCGGTAGAAGCGGCTGACTTGCAGTGGAAGAATCAACAGATCCAAGCGAAACAGCAACGTAATCAGCCGCAAAAGTATTATCCGCCAAAAAATAGACGTGAAGAGGTTGTTCCAGGTTGGTTTAATAATCGTCATGACGCTGTTCCCAATGACGTAACCGAAACCGAATCAACATCAACCATGGATTTTGAAGCGGAGCGTCAAAAAATACTAGAAATGCTAGGGAAGGGGTAACGATATGAGCAGACATGAAGAACACATGAAAATGCGTGAACATTTTTCCAAGGCTGCACTAGCTAAGGGGACTTTTACTAGCGGCACAGACAAAGCACTGGTACAAGCAGTTACAAAGATGACGCATGAGGAAGTAGCAAGTCGCATTAACCAACTCATCAATGAGTACCAGTTCCCACTTACAGTGCTACAAGACGTACAGAAACGGTTAAGTGACAGCTACTGTCCACACTATGCAATGCAGCAACTTAGATACTTAGAAAACAACGTACATGCTGGCATCGCCACAAAAAGGGAGGATTCAAACAAATGATTAATCGTGTCGTATTAGTTGGCCGTCTTACAAAAGACCCTGAATTGCGTTACACACCTAACGGTATTGCATCATGTCGATTCACAGTAGCGGTTAACCGTACATTTGCTAATGAACAAGGAGAACGTGATGCTGATTTTATCAGTTGTGTTGCGTGGCGCAAGCAAGCTGAAAATCTAGCAAACTATCAGCGTAAAGGGGCTTTGATTGGTTTGGAGGGGCGTATCCAAACAGGAAGCTACGAGGGGCAAAATGGTCAAAAAGTGTATACCACTGACGTTGTTGCCGATAGTATTCAATTTTTAGAACCATCACGAAACGGTGGAGGAGGATCACAAAACACTCCTAATCAAAATCAACCAAATCAATATCCGCAACAACAGCCTCAATATGGCGGACAAGCATACGGAAATAATCAACCATCCTATGGTGGTGGACAACCACAACAACAGTTTGGAGGTACAATGCCTAGCCAAAACACTTTTGGGAACAGTGCTTATCAGCAAAATCATCCTCCTATGAACCAACCAAACAATACTCGAGTAGATGAAGATCCATTTGCAAATAATAGAGGGTTAATCGAGGTATCTGAGGATGATTTGCCATTTTAAAAATAGGGGGATTTCACCATGTTCAAAATGTTTAAAGCTATATTACGAACTGCTGGCAAAACGCCAGAGGATATTAAAAAAATGTATGATGGCTCCGTTGGTCCTGAACCTAGTGAGGAAGAAGTACAGGGATATATCGACGTCTATAGCAAACTAGATGGTATAGAGGTTGTTGTATACGATTGCAGTAAAACGGGTGTAGCCGACTATGGATTATACGTATGGCAAAAAGAGGATGACGAAAGAATTAGGGAATTATTTTACCAAGCAGAACAAGATCCTTACTTTGGCACTTATGTTAATGAGCGTGATGAATTTATTAAAGAGTGGGAAGCGGAAGAATATGAATTTGGTCCTTCTCCTACATTTAGAGCTGATGATGTAGAAATCATCGAAGAAATTCAGCTAAAGAGTACATCATGAGTCGTTGTAAAAGGTGTAACAGACCTTTAAAAAGCGGTGAATCCATAGTACGACAATATGGGTTTATATGCTGGCAAAGGCATTTGGATGACCTCGAGGAGGAATTTTTGAAAAATCAGCTCACCATATATGACGTGCTAGAAATGGAGAATCAAGAAGGAGTTGGGACTCAGGATGTTTCATAATCAATCAACTAAACAACGTACCAAATCAGTAACGCATGCGAACAGAGGAAAATTTTTGGAACGTATCATTGATATGGCCAATACAAAATATCGTAATGCGGGATTAGCGGATATTCGTAAAATACCGACACCTATCCAAGTGACAAAAGATAAAGGCCAGCAAGTTGAGGGACGGAAAGAAAAGCCTGAATGGGTGGACTATGCAGGTGTATGTAATGGACGAGCAGTAGTATTTGATGCAAAGGAAACGAAGGGGAAAAGCTTTCCACTCCAAAATTTACATGAGCATCAATATGAACTACTTCGCTCCTGGTATGAGAAAGAGGCCATAGCGTTTTTACTGGTTTATTTTAGTGAACTGGATAAATACTACCGTTTGCCGTTTCCACCTCTTCAAGCAGCTTGGACTGTAGCTAAAAACGGAGGACGTAAATCGATACCACTTGATACTTTTGAAAACCATGCAAGCGAAGTCGTATCAAAGGATGGGTACACATTGCATTATTTATTGCCATTTATCGAAAGCAGGTGGTGAGGATGCTACAAGGCAAATGCATTAATGCGAATGCTAGCACCAATTTAAAAGTGGGAGAGATTTACTATCTTTTCCCACATGGTGGCTTGGCATATGAAGTGAGTCGCTTTCCTCATGTTGGTTCCCATTTCGGAGCTTATCAAAAAAGCCAGTTTGAGTTGGTAGTGGCTGCTAAGCCTTTATCAACACCAGCTGTAAATAAATATCTGGCACGTGTGGTTAAGCCACCTTCACATTTTTATCGAGTATCAGAGGAATATGTTATCACTGAACCAAGTGAAAATGGTTATTACAGTGTTTTTTTCAAACACCGTCCAGATGGTCCTCCTATTGGAGCTTATAAAAATGCTGCTTATTTTGAGCGCATAGAACCCTTTAGAGCATCAGAAGCGGTTGTGGTGAACGATATACCTGAAATGGTGCAAAAATCGGTAGAAACGGTGGGTGATATGCCAGAAATAAAGGGGGCGCCTATCAAAAACCAAAAGTATGAGCAGTTGACCTTATTTTAGGAGTGATAGAAATGAATGAGCAATTAAGTTTTCGTGATGAATTGCGAAAACAAGAACTAGAACGTCCGTGGTTTTTACAAGCAAGTTCTGCACCAGTTGTCCGATTTGAAGGAAATAAGTCAGAGAGAAATCTACCAAAAGGAGCATTATGTTTTGTTAATGGGTGTAGATCAGGAGATTTTGATACCCATGTTTGGTCCAGAAGTAAAAGTTCATTTGTTGATTACCTAGATCTAGTACCCATGAAAGTAATTGACTTTACAGAGGAAGAATTAACAAGAAAATATCCAAAAAGGTGGGAGCATGTACGAATTATTTCAAATGCCACACTACAAGTCGTAGATGAAGGACTACTTACTGCCATTGGTCCACAATGGTGTAAGTTAACAGAGAAACTTCCTAAAGGTGGCTATGCCCCAAATCGGAAAGTGGATATGTTGACGAGTCATTTCGAAGGTTACCAACCCAAACGGCTATTAGTCTACAAAGATGAGGTAAAGGTGAGAACAAATGAAAGCAATCACAATTAAACAACCTTGGGCTACTCTTATTGCTTTGGGTGAGAAGCGGTTCGAGACACGCAGTTGGCAGACGAAATACCGTGGGCCTATTGCCATTCACGCTAGTAAAACAATGGATAAGGAATATTGCGAATATCTACCAATTAAGAGAGCACTTCAAAGACATGGAATTGAAAATGAAGATTTACCATTGGGTGTTGTCATTGCTACCGCACAATTAGTTGAATGTCATTTGATACCTAATGAGTTAAGTGATGCAAGCATTGACTTCGGAAAAAAATTAGAGGGTGATGAACTATACTTTGGTGATTTTATGGATGATCGTTACGCATGGGAGCTGAATACAGTGAAAGTTTTACTTGAGCCAGTGCCAGCTAAAGGACAATTGAGCTTGTGGAATTGGGATGATGGGAGCAAGTGAAAGATTTTATGCAGTAAGGGAGTTGGTAAATTTGGATTTCAAAATTATAAATGAACGTCAGATAATCTTACAATTAGCTATGCAAGAGGCGTATAAAAAGCGTGATGAATGCCAACGAGGTTTTGATAATTTGGACAATAAACTAAATACTATGACCGCTGATGGTTGTTCATTTACTGATAAAGATAAAGTTGTTGAATCTATGCTTTATTTTAAAGAATGTCGAGATGGCTGGCAAGAAACAATTGACCATATAAGACAATGGCAGGATGAATTAGACCAAGGGCAGGAGGATTGTTAGGTAAGAAGAAAGTGGTTAGTTGAAAGATATTGTAAGGGAGGGGGTTACACAATGGGCGTGCCACGAATTTTACATTACCCTGGTTCAAAATGGAGCTTAGCCGAGTGGATAGTAAGCCACATGCCAGAGCATTCAACATACTTAGAACCATACTTCGGATCTGGCGCTGTCCTTTTTAATGCAGAGTATGGTTACAAGCAGCAATCATTATTTTAACTGAACAATATGAGGAAAAAAGTTTGGTAGGAACATACCTGCCAAACTTTAAGGGTTAGTTAATTCGAGACTTTCTAAAATAAAACTTCGCCAGAATTGCTACAACTAAAACTATCCAAATTGGCTTATACGGTAAAACCAGTGCATTCCAAGTATTTGAAATGAAATTAGCCACACTTTCTATGAAAAACGCTAAATCAAACATAATTCTTCTACTTCCTTTTTAACCAAATTATAGCATATTAGTAGAGTTGAATTTCATAATAATTAGTTTTCCTGTAATTAAGAGAAAATATTATTAAAAAATTCTAAAATACAATCTTCAAGGGTTTCTCTATTTCTGTAAATAATGAATGAAACAATTGATAGTAAAAATAAAACAGAATTTATTATATGAGATGTAGTGCCTACAGTAAGGTCATATATCGGTTTACCAGCACTCATAAGTTCTTTTTCAAAAGAGTCTGAACCATTATGATTTTCAATAACATTAGTCATTTGTGGTATAGCTTCAGAAAAAGCAGCTTCAAATTTACTAGGAGTTACCCTTGAAAGACCATCGTCTTTTATCCAATTAAATCCAATCAATAATACTAAAAGTGCTAAAACAGTATACAGTAATCCTTTCACAAATATCATCCTCCTTGTTTTTCCTTTTTATACGAAAAATAGAGAATGAAAGTTTCAAAAATTTTTAAAATATAAAAAAGCCGCAATGTTTGCAGACGCTGCAGCTAGAATTGGTTACTGCTCTTTTATAAGTTCAGCCAGATAATTGATTATATCATAGGGGGCAAAACTATGACACAAAAGACATCTATAGAACAAATCAACACATCTGAAAACGGTGTATACATCGTACAAGATGGAATAATTACACCACTAAAACCAAAATCATTTGGACAAGATACCATCGTTTGGCACAATGGACAAGTACTTGATGTAGAGAGGGCTGAGCGTATACGTATTAAAAAAACAAAATAACCGTCCTTACGGAAAAACCGATGGACACTAATAGTTGTTGGCAATTATGTCAGCTCTATTAGTGTCCTTTTTATTTTTACATAGAATAGAAAGGAAGATGGTCATGTACTTTCCAGATTTAATTAATGAATATAAACAAACTCTTAAAGATTTAAAGGTAGCAGGTGGATGTCTAAGTATGGTGAAAGATATGCAAGAAGCTATTAAGTGGATGGAAACAGGCTATGATCCAGCAGAATATAGAGCCGCTACACGTACAGATGTTTATGTTATGGACCATCACTTAATGCAAGACCTTATTACGTATGTTGACAGTGTGAAAATGACCCCTGATGTGCTTGCAGAGGTAATTGACTATAGTTATGACAATTCTGCGGTTAAAGAAATTGAAAGAATGTTTAATGTTAAAGATACGGCTAATCAAGCTATGGCCGGTTTAACGGAAAATGAACGTACTGCTTTTATAATGATACGAGCCGAGCATATGACTTTTAGTAAGGTTGCTAAAATACTAGGTGTTAATCGTGGTACCGTACAAAATTATGTAAAGCGAGCAGAATCCAAAATTCAAAATAACATTAGTAAAGACAAACTTTTTTTATATGCTGTATAAAGTTTGTCGTACAAATGCCTATATAGTAGAGGAATAAATTACTCCTCCAGTGAGAACAATTGCATATTTGAAGATATTTTTATGTATTTAGTTATTTAAGTCATAGGTTCAATACCTCATTTCAGAGATATTGTACCGTTTATCCAATATCCATTTGCTGTATTACTTAAAGAAAATAAGAACAATGATTAAAGCCACTTGTATATCAAGTGTTACATTGATAATCATAATTATCACCTCTCTTTTCATTTATAGTATGCAGCACGTATCTCTCAGTGTGATTAAAAAGATTGACTTTTTTATCACAAACTTATATAAAAAAGAATTACTTTTATGTATTTTTTATAATAATTTTCCATGGAGGTGGTGGTGATTATGAGATATGGCTAGAGCAAGAGATCCAAGGCGTGACCAAGCATATGACATTTACAAAGCCCATAATGGTGATATAAAGCTTAAGGATATAGCAGAGCAACTAGGTGTATCCGAGGGAACTGTACGTGGGTGGAAAAACAAAGATAGCTGGGATGATCGTCTTGAAGCGGAATCGAATGGAACGTTCCAATCAAAACAGCCGAAAAATACGGAACGTTCCGTAAAAAAGAAAACGAAAAAAATGCAACGGAGCAAAGCGATCCCAGAAGCGGAATCGCAAGCAACTGTACAGTTTGAAATCGTCCCCAGTGACGGTCTCAACAGTCAACAGTTGCTTTTTTGTTTGTACTACACAAAGTATTGGAATGCCACGAAAGCATATCAAAAAGTATATGGATGTGACTACGCTTCAGCGATGAGCAATGGCTCTCGATTGATAAGAAATGATAAGGTTCGAAAGGAGATTCATCGATTGAAGGCAGAATTAGCAAACGGTATTATGCTGGATGCACGCCAGGTTTTACAAAAGTACATTGACATTGCATTTGCTGATATCACCGATTTTGTGGACTTCGGCATGCATGAAGTGGAGGAGCCTATGTTAGATGGCATGGGGGGCGTAATCTTAGATGAAGATGGAAACCCAAGAATGCAGACATACAAGGTAAATACAGTACACTTCCACGATGCCACAGAGGTTGACGGCACGATCATAACCGAAGTCAAAAAAGGCAAGGATGGCGTCAGTGTGAAGCTTGCTGATAAGATGGCAGCACTTGCAATGCTATCAAAGTACACAGATTTATTAAGTGATGAACAGCTAAAACGGTTACGTGAAGAAAAATTAAAAGTAGACATTGCAAAAGTACGATCTGAAACAAAAGGTGCTGGTGGTGGTAACACCACAGGTGTTGATCTAAGTAATTTAACACCAGAGGAGTTGAGAGCCATTGCTAATTCTAAGCGATGAGGAAATGAGCGCATTGGAAAACGAAGCGGACAAAGAACTAGCACGCCGCTTCTACCGTGATTATGTTGAATACGTACATCATGGCCATTATGAACATTATCAACATACCGAATTAATTTGTGATGTGCTCCAACGTGTGGCCGATGGTGAACAGTTATCCATATTAATAGAGATGCCACCACGACATGGTAAAAGTATGACGGTAACAGAATCGTTTCCGTCATTTTATTTGGGCAAAAATCCAGATAAGCGGGTAATTGCTGCTGCTTATTCAGATGGGTTAGCAACCAAGTTTGGTCGTTTAAATCGTAATAAGTTCAATGAGTTTTCGCATGATCTATTCAATGTGCAATTATCAGAGTCCAATGCAGCTACAAAGGATTGGGGAATCCAAGACAGACGAGGGGGCATGATTTCCACTGGTATAGGTGGATCTATCACAGGGCAAGGCGCAGATTTAATGATTATCGATGACCCAATCAAAAACATGAAAGAAGCTATGTCACAAACTATACGAGACAGCATTTGGGATGAATGGGAAGCCACTTTGTCTACACGATTACACGATGGTGCGTCTGTAATCGTTATCATGACCCGATGGCATGAGGATGATCTGATTGGCCGTTTACTTGCTCGTAGCCCTCGTAAGTGGGTACGATTGCGATTACCTGCTATTGCAGAAGATGAAAATGATTTGTTAAACCGTGAAATAGGTGAGCCATTATGTCCAGAGCTCGGTTTTGATGAGAAATGGGCTGAGGATAAAAAGGCAGAGGTTGGATCACGAACATGGGCGTCTCTTTATCAACAAAGACCCGCTCCTGCGGGTGGTAATATCTTTAAACGTGGCTGGGTTAAATTCTATGTGCGTGATGAGCAAATGAAGCGGGACTGGGGGTTAAGTGATGATGTCATTGTATTACCGATTCACTTTGACAAAATGGCTCAATCTTGGGATTGTACATTTAAGAAAACAGAAAGTAGTGACTTTGTTGCAGGCCAAGTATGGTCACGTAAAAAGGCGCAGTATTTCTTATTAGATCAGGACCACAAACGTATGAACTTCCCAGATACAGTTAAAGCCATTCGTGCAATGACTGACAAATGGCCAAAAGCTACAAGTAAATATATTGAGGATAAAGCTAATGGTTCTGCTGTCATAGATACATTAAAAGATGAAATTAGCGGTATTATTCCAGTTGATCCCGATGGTGGTAAGGAAGCACGTGCAAATGCGGTGTCTCCTTTATTTGAAGCGGGAAATGTATATTTCCCACACCCGAATATGTGTCCTTGGGTAAATGATGTCATTGAGGAAATGGTGAGCTTCCCTAACGGGGCTCATGATGACATGGTAGATGCGATGACACAAGCATTGAATCAATTGTATACGAACAATTCTAGCTTGTTAGATAGAACGAAAAAACTGTTAGGCATGGGTAGGTGATGAAGATTGAGTGTTCTTGAAGTAGCCAAACAGTACAAAGAGGATTTTATGCAAGGGCATGGAAAAGCGAATACTAAGGATAAGCTTACTCGTCAAGCACCTGGTATTCGTAGAAAGTTAACACATGCTGAAATATCCGCTTTATATGCTGATAATCCAATTGTACAAAACATTGTTGATATTCCAGCGGAGGATATGACAAGACATTGGTTCACACTTCGGATGAAGGATGAACAACTTGCTCGGGATATTATGGGGCGCTTAGCGGACCTTAAAGCAAAAGATGCATTAAAAAAAATGAGGATGTACGAACGTATGCGTGGAGATGGATTTATTTCCTTGGGTGTCACTCAGCGAAGTAAGTTTGAGTTAAATGATCCACTAAAGTTAGATAGTCTAATTTCTATAGATTATCTGCATCCATTCTCATCGATGAAAGTAAACGAGTTATTAATTAATGATGACGTGTTTGATAAGAACTATGGAAAATTGGAAAATTTGCGGATTAATCGTGCATCTAGGAGCGGTATACAAGCAGTAGAAACAGAATCACTTGTACATTATTCTCGTGTATTGCATGACCAAACGAGACGCTTGGAGGACGAGGAGCAGGGTATGTCCCTGTTGGAATCGCTATATGATGCTATTACGGTACTAGATACATCATTATGGTCCGTTGGTCAGATTTTACACGATTTCACATTCAAGGTGTATGAATCTGCTGACATAGATGACATGTCGAAAGAAGATAAAAAAGAGCTCTCGATGATACTGGACTTTATGTTTAGAACCGAGGCGCTCGCTCTTATCGCTAAGGGAGAGTCACTAACAAAGCAAACGACACCTGTATCTGGAATGAAAGACTTGCTCGACTTTGTATGGGAATATATATCCGCTTCTGCTCGAATGCCTAAAAGCGTCATAAAAGGACAAGAGGCAGGCACGCTTACAGGTGCACAGTACGATGTTATGAATTACTATGCACGTATTACTTCTGCACAGGAAAATGAAATGAAGCCGCTTCTTGAACATCTTATCCGAATGCTTTTATGGGCTGAAAAAGAACCAGGAGGCCGCATTGATCCAGGTACAGTTGAATGGGAAATTAAATTTAATCCACTTTGGTCCGTAGATTCTAAAACTGATGCAGAAATCCGTAAAATCGTTGCAGAAACTGACCAAATTTATGTCTCTAACGGTGTTATCGGTGCTGATGAAATTAGAGAGACCCGCTTTGGGCAGTTTGGTGTGTCTGATGACTTCAAATTTAGTGGTGATGATGCACAATGGCAGCGTCTGGCGAGCGAAGTATATAATGCATGGAAGGAAAATGGACAACATGGCTAAGCGTGTGCCACCTACTCGTTTTCCTGACGTTGTAGCTGCATCATATTTCCGCTCCATCGATAAATTAGTTCAAGAAGCGGGCAAGGCAACTCTTTCATTGTTTGATGCAGCTGTAAATGGTGAAATGCAGAAAGATAGCCGAGATTTTGTTCAAGATGGACCATTTGATTTTTTAAAAAAATTGACAAGTCATATCAAAAAAGCTGTTTCAATTGTGTTTTCACAGCGAAAGGTGAATATAGCTGCATCTTCTTTTATTAAGAATTTAAATCAAGTGAATAAAACGAATATGGAGCAGCAAGGAAGGGTACGAGGCATAGACCTAACATCTACCGAAGAATGGGTTGCTCCTTTCATGAAAGAGAATATCCAGAAAAATGTGGACTACATTACAAATATCCGTGATGAGTATACTCAAAAAATTGAATCTATTATTTATGATGGTATAAGGGATGGCAGTTGTTACAAATCAATTCGTGAGCAATTGGAAGAACAAATAGGAATGTCAAAAAGCCGCGCTAAATTTATTGCAGTAGACCAATCAGGCACATTATTTGGACAGATGACTGCTCAACGTCATCAGAATATGGGTGTTATGAAATTCAAATGGCGAACATCGAAGGATGAACGTGTCCGTGATTCTCATAAAATTCTTGAAGATAAGATATTTTCATACGATGATCCACCTTCTGTTGGGTTACCTGGTGAAGATTTTCATTGCCGATGTATTGCACTACCAGTTTTCGGGTAAAGGTTATAAAGAAAGAATGTTAAAGTAATTGGCACATCATTTATTTTGCTTTATTATTATAATGAAGAATTGTTTTATTAAACAAAGGAGCGATTTAATTGAAATTTAAAATTACCCTACAGAATGGTGATAAGGTTGAAGTATCAACTCCTGATTTTGAATCTGCTAGTGAATTTGCAGACCTTGTTGGAAGATTGGAATCAGGTAAATTTGTGATTATTGGAAAAAATGCAATTAGTAAAGATCATGTTGTAATGATTCAGGAGATTGATTGAAATTAAAGGGGAAAAGTTATGGAGAAGATTACTAAAACTAATTTAATTCTCTGTTTTATTATATTTGATCTAGTAGCTGTCCTTATTACCATAGCTACTTGGCGTGCAAAAGACTCTCAACAAATTATTAATGAGGTTTCGTTGTGGTCAGGATTAGCATCTATTGTTTTAGCTATTGTTGCTATAGGATTTGCCTTTCTTCAATCATATCAATCTACTAAACAAAGTATTGAAGTATCTGCTGCACTAGAAAAAATAAATGAAAAAGTAAAGGGAATTAGTGATATACAAAACCAGGTAAGTGAAATAAAAAATAATTTGACTCTTAATGCGACAATGGATAGCAAACCATCGTCTAATTTTACAATACATGGCGAAAATCAGAAATAGTGACTATTAACCTAGTAACAAAAACGCATCAATTTTAAGAGAAAATTGAATGGTACTTCATAAGAAGTGCCTTTTTATATTTGGTAAAAGGAGGTGAAAACTTGAAATTACAAAGATATGACAAGAGTTTAATATACGACTATGCAGAGACACCAGAAGGGTATTTAACGGTACGTGTGCCGATTACTCGTCCTGGTGTTTTTCCTTATGCACGTCAGGATGGTACAGTGCAAATGGAAGCTAAGTTGCCTGATGAAATCTTTAGTGATCGCACAATGCATTCAGCCCGCTCCAAACCCATTACAGATGAACATCCGAACGAACCAGTGACTTTGGACAACTACCAAACTTATGCCAAAGGAATGAGTCATACAGACGCCCACGTGGAAGATTTGAAGCTTTATGTAACCATGACTATCACAGACAAGAATCTAATTCAAAAGGTTTATGATGGCAAGCGAGAAATCAGCATCGGTTTTATGAGTGATGTCGTGGCAGAAGCGGGTACCTATAATGGGCAACCGTATGAATATGTACAGCGAAACATTGAGATTAATCACATTGCTATTGTAGATCAAGGACGAGCGGGTCCAGAGGTAGCAATCCGCTCCGATTCAGATGCGTGGCAAATAGATTCAGATGATAAAGGAGGAACTACTTTGGTTAAGTACAAGATTAATGGGAAAGAATACGAAATCGATCCAGCAGTAAAGGCTCATATTGAAAGCTTAGCAGCTTCAAAAGAGGATGAGGAAGAAGAGGAAGAGGACAAATCAAAAAATAACAAGAATAAAGCAGATACCTTGGATGTTTTACAAGGTCGTTTTGATGCTTTAGAAGTGAAATTACTTAATACTCAACAAGAGCTTGCTAAAGAAAAGGCAAAGCGTGTGTCAGAAGATGAACTTGAAAAAAAAGTGGAAGAACGAGTGCAGCTAATTAGCTCAACAAAGCCGCTTCTTGGTGATTCTTTTGATTTCACTGGCAAAACAGAACGTGAAATTAAAGAAGCGGTTATTACAACAACTAAACAAGATTTTAAAGGCGATGGGAAGTCAGATGACTATATCAACGCCTTTTTTGATGCAACAATTGAACAAGTCACTTCACAAGGATTTTCTTCTACTGGTGTTAATTCCATTATTACTGGCGATGCAAGACAAAATAAAGATGTAAATACAATGCGTGAACAGCGTTTAAACATGCGTTCTTAACTACTAATTAAAAGGAGGGCTATTTCATGCCTATTACAGAATACGGACAGTACATGCCACTAGCAGGCAGTCCAGGACAATTAGCAAACTATCAAGAGTATGCAGCAGACAGCTATCCAGCAAAAGAAATTATTCCATTTGGTGCGGCTGTTCAATTAAGCACAGATGGAACAGGGGTTGTGCCAGTAAAAACAGAGGGCAAACCGATTGGTATCGCATTATCACGTGGCATCCATGATTACACGGCAAATGCTGATGACCAAAAATATTTAGTTGGTCAACCAGTACCAGTAGTTAAGCGTGGCAATATCTTTGTTGTTGCGGGTGGCGATATTAAAAATGGCGTTGCGGTACAAGTGGATGCAACGACAGGTAAGTTTGTTGAAAGTGGTGGAATTGATTTTTCTCGTGCCGTATTCAGAGGAAATGCTACTGCTGATTCGTTAGTTCAAATTGAAATCAATTTACCTTAAAGGAGGAACATAATTTATGTCACAATTCCGTGAAGATGCACTATTACGCCCACAAGATTTAGAGGCAGTAGACAAGAAGATTTATGAGCCGAAAAAAGAAGAATTAAAGGCTCGTACCATTTTAAATGTCAAAACAGACGTACCAGCAGGTGCTGAAACTTATTCGTATGATGTCATGACACGTTCAGGAGCGGCTAAAATTTTAGCACCGGGAGCAACAGACATCCCACTAGTTGATGCCGATTTAACACGCCATACAGTCAATATTTATTCCATTGCTACAGCATTTAATCTATCCGTACAAGAAATTCGTAATGCACAAATGGCACGCCGCCCTGTTGAGGTAACAAAGGCTGATACAGCACGCAAAGCAATTGCGGAAAAAGAAAATAAACTCGTTTGGATGGGTGACAAAAACCACAATATTTTAGGTGTGGTCAATGCAACTGGTATTCAAGTGCTAGCAGTGTCAAATAATGAAGCGGGCACATCAACAAAATGGAAGGACAAAAAAGGTATCGATATTGTAGAGGACATCAAAAAGGCGAAAAACTTAATTAATAAGTTGCCTGGTCATGAAGCTGATACGCTTTTAGTAGCAGCTGAACAATATGAACATTTAGAAAAAGTCTACAATGAACATACAATGCAGACTTGTTTGCAGTACATTCAATCGCAAAATTGGTTCAAGCGTATTGACTATACATCCGATCTTAATGAACAAGGCACTGGGGGAACAGATTGCTTTTTAGTATTCGATTCTTCACCAGATGTTGTTGAAATGCTTGTATCGATGGACATTACACGTCATCCGCAGGAGTACAAGTTCCCAAATTATAAGATTCCATTAGAAGAACGTTGCGGTGGTGCCATTGTCCGTTATCCAATGGCAATCGTACGTGGGGAGGGTATTTAATGTTAGTACACAACAAAGGCAATTACACACGTATTGCAAATGATGTAAAGGTTATTCCAGGTGCAAATACATTACTAGAAGCTGAATATACAGCATTTGTTGCACATCCAATCATTAAAGGTTTGATTAAAAGTGGCGAAATTGTTGTGCCAGAAGGACAGAATGCCGCTTCTTTAAAGGATTTAGATGCAGATGAAGCAATTAAACTTGTAAAAGATACGTTTTCTATCGAATTTTTAGAAAAATTTAAAGAAGATGAGAAACGTAAAACGGTTTTATCAGCTATTGATGCTCAAATTGCTGAAATTCAAGGGAACTAATATGAAAGTGAGGTATGTATCATGCCTACTTTAACAACAATTGAACGTGTACGTTTGCTTGGTAGCGAATTTGACGCCATACCTGATGCAAGGTTAGAGATGTGTATTGAGGATGCTTCGTTAGAGGTGTCTTCTTTGTCTGTCCCAGAGATCTATCAAGAGCGTCTTGAACGCTATTTAGCTGCACACTTAGCCATTTTAAGTGTAACAAAAGGCCAAGCAGTAATTCGCGAGAAAGTTGACATTATTGAACGTCAATACAGCGATCCAAGCAAGTATATTGGACTTCTAGCTTCAAAATTTGGTCAAGAATATCAACGAATTCTAGTTGAGCTAGAGGAACAGTTAAAACCACAAAAGTCAATTAACTTGATGGTACTTTAAAATGGCGAGAATAGACGTTAGGGTTACAGATGCGAATAACATTAGTCGTTTGAGAGATGTGTTGAAAGAATTAAAAAACTACTCTGTCGAAGTTGGGATATTCGGTAGTGATGAATATGTTATGATTGCAAGCGTTCATGAGTTCGGAGCAACGATTCAACGAGGGAGGGGTTCCGTTTCCATTCCGGAACGTTCTTTCCTACGAACTACTTTTGACGAAAAAAATGAGGAATGGATAAGTTTTTTTAAAAGCCAGCTTAAGCACGTTCTTGCACTACAAATGGATGTACAAATGCTTTTTAATCGTTTAGGCGCTCGAATGGTTGGTGATATTCAAGAAAATATCACTGATTTAGATGCTCCGCCGAACGCTCCTGCTACTATTGCTAAAAAAGGTTCCAGCAATCCACTGATTGATACAGGAGGCTTGCGTATGCGAATAACTTATAGGGTGGTGCGTAAATAATGCCTGATTTAATGATTTTTAAAGAAGTTATTGAGCAAAATAGTGTTCCTTTCACTGCTTTAATAGATCAAGAGGGAAAATATATTAATGGGAAATGGGTTCCAGGTAAATCTAAAGAAGTTCCAATGACAGGTATTGTATTGCCACTGAATAATGATGATTTAAAGTACATTGAAAGTGGTTTGTATACAGTTAAAGAAAAGAAATTATACGTTGTAGAGCCTATTAAAATAGACACCAAAGTGAGTTATAAAGGTGCTACTTACACAATTCAGGCGTTTAAGGACCTGACTGAGTATACAGATGTTCACATATATCTCATGAGGCATAAAGAAAATGCACAAGGAGAGACCAATGTATAGATACGATGATATATGGATACCTACACAAAACGGACTCTCTAATTACACGAAAATCGAAGTAATTCAAGCGGAAGGAATGGGGAAACAACCTCCGTACCCCTTTTTCTCTATAAAAAGTATTTCACCTGCAATCAGTGTGGGGAATGTAACTGAATCAGTCGATGATAACCTAATGACTATTGAACAAGATATAGAGATTGTTTTATCAATCACATGTAATGCTGAGAAAATTGAAGATGCAGAGAATTACTCAAATAAGGCTAGAGGTTACTTTTTAGGTAAAGCCACAATTGATCTATCAGACGCAAACATCACAGTTGTTGAAGTGCTTAATGCAAACAACCGTGATGTTTTTTTAACGGTCGATTATGAACGTCGTGTAGGATTTGATGTTCGTTTGCGAGTAAGAGGTCGAGAAACATTTGAAATCGATGTAATTGAAAGTGTTGAATTGAAGGAGGAGATTTAATGCCATTACAAGACGTCACAGTAACGATTGACATTAGTAAGCCGTCATCGCTTACTGGATTAGGCACTGCGTTAATTTTAGTAAAAAAAGACGGAGCAAGTTCTTACAAAGAATTTGATGATTTAGAAGATATCAAAACAGCAATTAGTGAAGAATCAGATGGGTATAAAATCGCCAAACAAATTTTCAATCAGGGTGATAGTAGACCTGACAAAGTTGCTATCGCGACTTATAACCCTTCAGCAGAGCCCCCTGTCACAGCTGTCTCTGTACTAGAAAACTATTTTTATAATGATTGGTATTTCGTGATGTTAGATACAGGAGCAGTTACAGACTATAAAGAAATTAGCGATTTAGTTGAGGAAAAAGAATTAAAGATTGCTACTCATATCGTTGATAGTGCAACCGATTTAGAAGCATTAAAAGTAGGTAAGTATGATCGTACATTTGTTATTCAACACAATAAAATTTCTGAGTTTCTTCATGCTGCTCTTATTGGACAAGTTGGTTCAAAACCTGTTGGTTCTGTAACTTGGAAGTTTAAAACTTTAAAATTTGCCACACCTCAAGATCTTACTCCTGTTCAACTAGATGAAATCCATCGTAACGGAGGCATTGCATATGTCACTAAGGCTGGTATAGATCAAACGTCAGAAGGCAAGGTAATCAGTGGGGAATATATCGATGTCATGCATGGTAAGGATTGGGTGAAAATTAATATTGAACAGCAGGTACAACGCTTGTTTGCAACAAATCCTAAAATTGCCTATTCAGACAGTGGTATTGCACAAATAGAGGGTGCCGTCCGCACAGTGTTAGAAGTGGCGGGTCAGAATGGTATTATTGCCACAGATGAAGCTAATCAGTATTTATATACAATCAATACTAAAAAAAGAACAGAAGTTTCAGCGTCAGATCGTGCAGCTCGTAAATATGATGGTTTGTCATTTAGTTTCGAACTAGAAGGAGCCATTCATGAAGCGAAAATCAAAGGTGAAATTTCTGCATAAGGAGGTTCTTAGATGACTGGACATATTGGCACTTATGATGCACGAAAGGTTACAACAACAGTAAATGGCATGTTTATCACAGGTTACGGAGATGGAACCATGGTTAAGTGTTCAAAGGATAATGACAACTTTGAATCAAGTTCCTCAGCTCAAGGTGATGCAGTTGTATCAATTAATGGAGATCAATTGGGTACCATTGAAATCACATTGAATCAAACATCACCCTCTATAACAACATTAAACAAACTTGCGAACGAACGTACAATGTTCCCTATCTGGGTGAATAGTAACAACGAAATCAAAGAGGTTGTTGGTGGAACAAAGGCGATGGTTACAAAGGTACCTGACATTGAACACGGTAAGTCTGTAGCTAACCGTGTTTACACAATCAGAGTATTTGACTACTCAGTTAAATAAAACGAAAGGAGAGTGGGCCATGAACTCACTCTTTTAATTTGCAATGAAAAAAGGACATATCACAAATCAATTAAAACGAAAAGAAATGGAGCGAAAAGCTATGGCTAAAAAAGGCGAACAAATGGAGTTCACTACTCAAAAAGGACAAAAATATGTATTTCAACATCCTGGATTACGTGAATCGTTTCGAATGCGTGATCGTGCAAAAACTGAAACAGGGACATCATCAGAACTACTTTACAGCGAGTTCATGGAACATGTTGTTTTTACCAGTGATGGCGGTCGTGTAAGTTGGGACCACTTCGAGGAAAATGGTGGATTGTCCGAAGTTATGAAGGCCGCAGCGCAGTTCCTCTTTCAAGACGTGTAAACCTTATGAATTCTATAAAGAACAAGTTGAAGGAAATTGGTTCTTCTGGCGCCCCGTTATGGAGCGCTTTTTAAGTTTTGAGCGAGCTGAAACTATGACGCCAGATGAACTACATGAATTTAACGCTGCAATGGATGTATATATCGAACGAAAAAATGCACAGAAAGGGGGCTAAATTGTGAGTATACGTGATCTATTCGTTGAAATTATCATGGATATTGAAGATGGCCCTTTAGCTGATTTAGACAGAAGAATCAACCAGGTTATATCATCCATAACGCACATGGATTTCAGTGGGTTTAATAGCATGGAAGACGATGTAGACGGTTTAATAGATGATTTTGATGATTTAGGAGATCACATCGATGATGTCGACCGTGAGTTAAACAATATTGATGGAGATAGCTTAAATGATGTCGAAAGAAGTGCCAATGAGGCAGATGGTGCTTTTGGTAAATTAAAAGGCACAATAATTGGATTAGGTGCTGCAATTGGTGCCTATATAGCAGTGGACAAAATAGTTGAAATAGGGGTTAGTGCTTTAGAAAGTGCAGCAACTGCCAAAGCAATGGCCTCACAATTTGAACAAGTGTTTGCAGGCATGGAAGATGCTGCAACAAAAGCACTTGATAAAATCGCTACAGAAACAGGTATCCTTCCTAACCGTTTGAAAGGCAGCTACATTCAAATGGCAGCCTTTGCTAAAACTACCGGTGTAGATACAGCCGAAGCGTTGAAATTAACTGAGCGAGCCACTTTAGCAGCAGCAGATAGTGCAGCCTTTTACGACCGTTCTATCGAAGATGTTACCGAGAACCTTCAATCGTTCTTGAAAGGTAACTTTGAAAACGATGCCGCGCTCGGTATCTCAGCAACAGAAACCACTCGTAATGCTAAAGCTACTGAATTATATGGAAAGTCGTTTATTAAGTTATCTGAGGCACAAAAGCAATTGACCTTGCTAGCCATGGTTGAGGATGGGAATAAACTTTCTGGTGCTATAGGGCAGGCAGCAAGGGAATCCGACAGTTGGGAAAACCAACTCGGAAATTTAAAGTCTGCATGGGATGGCTTCTTGATAAAGCTTGGTTCTCCGATACTTGACCAAGCAGTTGCTGTAATGACCAAAGCAGGCGATGTTATCAGCAATATAGATCCAGGTCCATTCATGGAATTTGTTTCAGCTGGTTTCGATAAGTTGGCAAGTTTAAAGGATGTAATTCTAACTGTATATAACACGATTATGTCTTTAGTATACGATACCGGTGAAGTATCAGACTTGTGGCAAAAACTTGGAGTGCCTGCTTGGGTGGCTGACGGTATTGAAGCGTATGTCACTAACATTTTTATGATTAAAGACGTGATTATGGCGGTTTACAACAGTATTATGTCTGTTTTCTACGATACTGGAGAAGTTGCTGATATATGGGAGAACTTAGGTGTTCCGTCGGATGTAGCAGATGCTATAGAGCGATTTATGCAAAGCTTTAGAGAAGGTTTTGATTTAGCTAAGTCTGTTTTAACGAATTTCATTGAAAATGTTATAGTCCCATTAATGCCAAAAGCTCAAGAGTTTGTAGGCACAGCTATGGAGTACATTGGAAGGATTGTTAAGGGTGCCATAAATATTTTCGAGACATTGAAAGGGATTGTAACAGGTTTAATAGAAAACGTGATTGTTCCTCTGTTTCCAGTTGCGCAAGAAGTAATTAGTGTTGCAATGGATATCATTTCTCCAATTTTAAGAGTTGCGGGTTCATTATTCGAAGGGATAACAGCTGTTATTAAATTTTTGGTAAATGAAGTGATTGTTCCTTTGTTCCCTCTTGCTGTTAGTTCAATTGAAAAAGCGTGGGGGACATTAAAACCAATTCTTAGTGCTATTTCTAAAGCCTTTAATGCGATTGCTGATGCAGTAGAATGGGTGATAAAGAAACTTGGTTCAGTTGGAGAGGCAATCCAAAACTTCAATGTTGGTGAAAAAATTAGTGGAGTAGTTTCAAAAGTTACAAGTTTATTGCCTGGGTTTGAAATCGGCTTGGGTCGAGTACCATTTGATGAAATGCCAGCTTTGCTACACAAGGACGAGGCTGTTTTGCCAGCAGATGAAGCAGATAAATTACGTGACAGAGGAATTTTACAAGGCAATGGTACAGACCCTGAAATAAATTTAGACCAGGCTACTCAGTTTGAGCCTGCGAGGGATTACTCAGCGACTGAGACAGTTAACAATACATCTAATAGCTCCAAGGTGTCAGCACCTATCCAAATCATCGTGCAAGGCAGCGAAAGCCCTCATGAGACTGCATACAGCGTTAAAGATGCACTAGAAGAGTTATTCGGTGATTTATTAAGTGTTATGCCTGTACCAAGGGAGGGGTAATATTGGCAGAAGAATTAGTTGGTAAAGCGAGGTTAAGTGGTTACTTAATACATGTAACTAGTGAAGATGCTGATTTTGATGTTGATATCCCCACTCATAAGGTTGAGAAAGGGATAGATTTATCAGATCACGTTGAGCGAAAACCAGTGGTTGTAAAGTTATCAGGTCTCTTGATACGTCCTACTAACGAGCGAGTTGAAACATTAGTCAACAAATTAAAGAGCTTTGAGTATAAAGGTCAATTACTTACTTATGAAGGGCGCCGCATATACAAAAATATGCTCATGCATGGTTTGTCTATAAAGGCCAGTTCTAAAGTGATGAATGGCTATAATTTCAGTTGTACATTGACAGAAGTTCGCATTGCCCAATCATCTTTTGTGGACCCGAAAGTAAAAGCTGTAACTGCTCCTTCCAAAGAGGCAGGGCGTAAACAGACTACAAACAAAAAACAATCCCCTATATATCATGTAGTAAAAAAAGGTGATACCTATGGTTCGCTTGGTCAAAGGTATGGTACTAAGTGGCAGGATATCCAGAAATGGAATGGTTATGATCCAAAGAAAATCCCTCTTGGTGCAAAATTAAGGGTGGTGTAAAAGATGTTAGACTTTGAATATATAGAAATTGAAAAAGCGCTCATTCCCTATCGTTTTGAAATGGAATTGGGCGCTGAATTGTTTTTAATTGAGATTAGATATAACGAGCTGCATGATTATTTTACGTTGGATTTACAAAAGGGTGATGAAGTATTGGTGAATGGTGAAAAGCTTGTATATGCTACACCTTTATTTAGAGAGGTGTTTGATGGCCGTTTTCCAGCACCTACAATTATCCCTCTAGATACATCTGGAAAAGAGACCCGAGTATCCTTTGAGAACCTAAATGAAACAGTATTTTTAAAGTTGGTGAATGGCAATGAGTAAACTATTTAAGCGCTACGTTGAGGTTGTAACAGGAAATCTAAAGTTTAATAATACCGATTTAGACATTGAATTTGAGGTACCTTTTGATGATGATCTTGAGCCGAATATCAGTGAGATCACGATTTATAATTTGTCTGAATCAACAAGGAACAAATTAAAACGTGGAGAGGTTATAACGATTAACGCTGGATACATTGAAGATAAGGGATTAATACTTAGTGGGCGTATCAATAGCATTAGTACAACACCATTAGGAGCTGACCGTGCTACGGTAATTAAGGTTTTGGACACTTATCCATTCAACAGTAAAAAGACTCTCAAACGCTCATATAAAGGAAAAATAAAAGCCGATGTAATTATAAGAGATTTAACAAAAGCATTAGGCTTAAAAGTAGCTGTTTTGAAATTACCTAAAAATAAAGTGTATGAAAAAGGATTCTCAGTTAGTGGAGAAATTTTTAAAAAGATACAAGACATTGCTAACGATTGCGGAGCTTCTGCTTATATCTCAAGGCAACAGACTTATATCAGACCAATTACTGAAGGTGATAATCATCGATTTATCCTCAGTCCGGATACAGGCCTAATTGGATCACCAGAATACTTTGAGAATGAACGTAAAGGTAAAGTGATGAAAGGATACAAAGCTAAATCTCTACTACAACACAGGATGAATACAGGAGCAATTATTCAACTACAATCAATTGTTACCAAAAGTACTGTTCGTGTCCAAAAAGGTAAACACATTTGTAAAGGGAGCTCGTTCTACACAGAAGTGGAGGCGTTATTATGACGAACACTACTGAATTCTTCCGTACGTTACAACAAGGTGTATTAGTAAACTTAAATACTGCCATGCCTTGCAAAGTGTTGGCGTATGATGAAGAAAAACGAATGGCAAAAATCGAACCGTTGTTTATGATTAAAGAAACTGGTGAAGAACCGGCGAAGTTATCTCCTATTGAAAATGTGCCTGTTTTATTTCAGAAATACCGTGTTAATGGTAGCGAACCGCAAAATTATGAGCCGTTTATAGAGCCTACAGATACGGTTCTAGTTGTATTTTGTCAACGGGCAATAGATGAGGCCATGAAAGGTAACATTATTTATCCTGGTACAGCCAGAATGTTTGATATTCATGACGCTGTAATTGTGGGGGTGTTTTAGTGAAAACACTGGCATTATTAAATGGCGATTTAGTTTTTGAAAATGGAGATTTTAAGTTATTTGAAGGAGAAAAAGAGATATCTCAATGTATTTCGATATCACTCGGCACTAACTTGAAAGAATGGTTTTTAAACGAAGAATTCGGACTAGATTTCAGTCGGGTTTTAGAGAAGTCAACCAAAGATGAAGCTAGGGCTGAGATTATGCGTGTTTTTTCGCAAGAAGAACGGATTAAAGATATTGAAAGTGTTGAAATAAAGGATGTTAATAGAGTTAGGATCGTTGTTTTTGTTGTAACTCTTTTAGACGGCACTATTATTAATGAGGAGGTGGCTGTTGGTGGCATTGGATAAAAACGGTTTTAAACGCAAATCGTACAGCGACCTTGTTGATAGTATGTCAGCAAAGGCTAAAGAGAAATTTGGTGCTGATGCTAATACTACAGAACGTTCATTTTTGGGTATTATTATTCGCATTATGGCATGGTTTTTCTCGCTGTTATGGCAAGATACAGAAGATGTATATCATAGTACTTATCGTAAGACAGCCGAAGGCGTACAATTAGATATGTTGTTACCTTATGCAGGCATTAGCCGTAACCTTGCAGATTTCGCTTATGGACAAATCCATATATCAGGCACCCCCAACCACTTCATTGAAAGTGGTTTTTTAGTGTCTACAAATAATGATATTTTCTTTGAAACACTTTATGATCTAACTCTTGATTCCGAAGGTAAAGGTACTGTTGAAATCGTAGCACTAGATGTTGGAGCTATCGGGAATGTAGGAGCAAATACTATTACAGAAATTGTGAATCCAGATGCGGACGTTATTAGTGTAAATAATCCATTAAAAACTAACGGTGGCCGTGAAAAAGAAACAGATGCCGAAGCCAGAGAAAGGGCTGATATAACAGTTGATGGGATTGGTTCAGCTACCACGGCAGCAATAAGAACTAATCTTTTAAAGATTTCAAGCATTCGCGCTGCTAAAGTGATTGAAAACTACAGTGATGCTGTAGATCAATATGGGACGCCTCCTAGATCCATTCAGGCATTCGTTTTAGGTGGTGATGACGAGGAAATTGCTAAAGCGATACACGAAAAAAAGGCTGGAGGCATTCAACCTTATGGAACGACCTATGTAAATGTTATCGACTTAGGTGGTGACATAAAACAAATAGGCTTCACTAGAGCCAACGAAGTAAATGTATTTATTAAAGTAAATGCTAAAACGAATACCTCATTTACATCTAATGGCGTTGAGCTACTCAAAACGGCCATCATCAAATATATCGGTGGTACAGATTATGACAACAATACTTATGCTGGCTTAAACATGGGAGAAGATGTAGTTATTTCTCGATTAATTGCCAAGGCATACAGTGTTGATGGAATAGACGATGTAATGATAGAAGTATCGAAAGACGGAGTAATTTACAATGATTCGAATATCATTGTTGCCCTGCAAGAAGTGGCTCAAACGCACTTTAACAACATAGAGGTGATACTCAATGTTTAGTACTCAATCAATTGTCAAACGATTATCAGATTACTTTGATAAAACACCAGATTCGAATATATCCAAACTAATGAGTATATTCGCTGCTGAAGCACAGGAAGTCAAAGCAACAAATGACCGTATTAGGCAGTGGCGGAACATAGATGATGCGGAAGGTGTAGGCCTTGATTTGATTGGTCAAAATGTAAATCAGCCTCGCGGTGTTGCAAATGATGAAGTATATAGAATCTTATTAAAGTCGAAGATTGCAAGAAATCTGAGCGACGGAACGATAGATATGATAATTCAGGTCCTCGCCATCGCATTATCTGTTGAACCTAAAATGATAAAAATTAAAGAAAAGTGGAATGATCCAGAAGAACCAGAACCAGCAGCAATCAAGGTAATAGAACTACCATTAACAAAGTTAAATGAGGCAGGCTTAGATCCAACGAATTTTGTGCGAATTGTACAACGAACAGTGGCGGCTGGTGTAAAAGTGGGTGTAATTGAGCTTACAGGCACTTTTGAGTTTAGTGATATTACCAATTCAATTGATAACACAGCTGGTTTCGGTGACATATACGATGAAACTATTGGAGGATATCTAGGCGCAGCTTATACACCTAGTCAAGATAACGAACTACCGATTTAGGAGGAATGAAAATGCCAGAACAATTACCACAATGGAATGCAGTAGGTGTCGAGCCTCCGCAGTCATTAAAGGACAGTGGGTGGCAACCAGGTATGAAGCCATCTGCACAGCATATGAACTGGTTATTAAACAGAGCTTATAAATGTATTGAGGAATTACAGCAAGCTGGTGGAAATGTTGATGATTTAACTCAAACTGTAGAAAATATAGAAGAAACAGTTGATTCTTTAAAGCAAACTGTTAATTCGAATTCCTTAAAAATAGATACCCATATCAAAGATGATGAAGGGCATACTAGATGGTTCGGTAACGCAACCGGAACAAACGCCAAAACAATAATAACTACAAAGCCATTACCTATTGACTCCAATGGAGATCCGATAAATGGAGCTTCGTTTCGTTTTATGAATAGTACAGCTAATACCGGCGCAGTAACTATGTTCGTTACGCACGCGAACGGAACGACAAAAACCTATCCAGTTTACAATAATGGAATTCAATTAAAAGCAGGTGATTTACCTTCTACAACCGTTCATACCGTAACTTTTGCAGGTGGTTCTTTTCACTTACAGGGTAAAGGAGGTGTTATGACATCAGGAACACAAAACTATATACCTTATACTGCCCCTGGTACCTATTCTTTCACCGTACCAGAAGGGGTCACTAGAATAACAGCGTTTATGCGGGGGTCTGGTGGCGGTGGCGGTGGAGCTAATACCACTTACGGTTACGGCGGTGGCGGTGGGGGTTCAGGAGCGTCCAAACGCGTATTACTTCAAGTTACGCCTGGTATGAAGTTAGTTTTGACAGTCGCTAAAGGTGGGACAGGCGGAGAGTTTGGGACAGCAGGCGGTGGTCAATACGGAGAAAACGGGGCTGTTTCTAGCATCACAGGAGCGCAAAATGGAGCGTTTTACGCTCATGGTGGCGGTGGCGGAATGGGCGGACAACAAAGCTTTGGTGGGTACGGTGGAGCTGGAGGGCAAGATGTAAACAATGGACCTTCTGGAACCATATCACCTACGTTCACTCGTTCTGACGGCGGACCTGTAGCTCAAGTTGACGCCAGCATGTCAAAAGTATTATCCAGTCTTACGGGCGGTCATGGTATCTATGGAAGGATAATGTGGGGCGGTGGTGGCGGTGGGTCACCCTCAGATTCTAATGGTGGACTAATGGCAGGTGCAGGGGAAACATATTATGGAGGTTTAGCTCAAAACCAAAAATTTTATTTCGCTGGTTCAGCAGGTGGTTATGGAGCTGGTACGGGAGAAGGTCAACAACACGGAATTAATGGTTCTGGCGGAGCTGGTGGAAACTCTTCTTATCCTAACGCAAAGAACGGAGGGAACGGGGGCGACGGCTTGATTTGCTTGATGTGGTAACTTTACCCATAAAATAATTAATTGTATGGCTGACACAAAAGGAGATGAAACATTTGATTATCATTGAAAATTCAGAGGAAACAAAAGTCAAAGTATCGGCAGTGTTTTCATTCGGCGAAATCGCGGTAGCGTATGACATGAGCACTTTTCCACAACCAGAAAACATACCAGGTAAAACACACGAATTATTTTACGACAAAGAAACAAAGTCGTTATATTATGAGTATACTGATATTCCTAAAACAGAGATTGAGATGTTACAAGCTGAGAATGAGGCATTTAAACAATCTCAAGCAGATCAAGATGAAAATATCATGCTTTTATTGTTAGGAGGAGATTAATTTGAGTGCTGTTTATAATTTATTCTTACGCAATTGGTGTAATTGCAGAGCAACGGAGGAACAAATTGACTTAGCTGTTACAAAAGAGTTAATAACCGAAGAAGAGGCTATCAAAATAAAAGCGACTGAACAGAATAACGAAAACAAGTAGACGCAGCATTAAGCTAGCGTTATTTTTTATGCTTGAATTGGCAGGAAATACTTTCCTTTTTGTCGAAATGAGTAGATAGAAAGGAGAGATCTATTTGGTTTTCTATATAACTTTTATTATTAAAGGATGGAAAATTCTTGTATATTCTTTTTTAGGTATTATTTTGGCACTTAACCTTTATGGGATTGAAACGGTTTTCAGCTTTTTTGTTCCGGATATTTCAATACCTTCAGAAAAAGAGGGTGAGTTAAAATTTATTATTGATGAAAATATTTTAAAACTAACTTTTGCTGCTGTTGTACTAGAGGCATTAGATAATTTATTCTCTCTAAGAGTACATTCGAGTAAATAAAAAAACAATAAGGAAAGAGTGAGCATCCTCAAGTTGAGGGTGCTTTTTATATTGTCTTCTACAGAGAATTGTGGGGGCTATTTTTTATACAACAAGACCTAGGCAATGCGCTGTGCCGAGCAGTGCTATTTTTATTTGTGAGGTGTTGACATGGACAGTCAAACAGTAGCTTTAATAGGAATTTTATGTACGGTATTAGGTGCTTTTATTGGGGTGCTCACTTACAACCGTAATCGAGATAAGGATGTAAAAAATGATGCATCTGATTCAGCTGTAATACGTACTAAATTAGACAATATAAACGCTGGGGTAGAATCAATACGGATTGATATTAAAGCCCAAGAGATGCGTGTTACAGGGTTATCAGAGCGTGTGATTCGTGTAGAGGAATCAAGTAAACAAGCACATAAACGTTTAGATAAAATGGAGGGAATTACACATGAAAATTAATTGGAAAGTACGTCTACAACATAAGCAATTTTGGGTTTCATTAATCGCATTACTACTAGTGCTCGCTAATCAAACAGCGGGCATTTTTAATGTCGATATTACGATTTACAATGCACAAATCACAGCCATTTCAGAGACTGTATTAAGCATTTTAGGATTACTTGGTATTATTATCGACCCAACAACTGCAGGTGCATCTGACAGCTCGCGAGCGCTCAATTATGATGTGCCACGAAAGGATGATTTTAAATGAAACCAGTTGAAATAGAAATTCATCCAGGACATTGGATTAATCCTGGTAGTGGCGCAACAGGAATCTTAAATGAAGTTACAGAGGCTCGTAAGGTAGCTAAACGCGTTTATGAGATTTTAAAAGCTTCAAGTGTTCCGTGCACATATTACGAGGACAACACATCGACAAACCAACGTCAAAATATTAATTATCTGGTTAGCCAACATAACAAGGATCAGGACGGTTTAATTGTCTCTATACATTTCAATTCAGGAGGGGATAGCTCAAAGCCGATTGGTACAGAGGTACTTTATTATGACCAACAAGCGTTAGCAGCAAGTATTTCTAAAGCTATATCAGGTGCTACAGGTGGAGGATTAATAAATAGAGGTGCAAAACAGCGTAAAGATTTAGGTGTTCTCGCTAGCACTTATGAGCCAGCCATTTTAATCGAGGTCTGCTTTGTCAATTCAATTGTGGACACTGCTATTTATCGACGTGATTTCGAAAAGATATGTATGGCTATTGCAAAAGAATTAGCAGCATATTTGGGTAAAGCAGTACCTTCCACACCGTCAATTGTGAAAGATAAACCAACAGAAAAGGATGATGATAAAATGAAATTTACAAACTCAACAACTAAAGCCGCAGTACGTGATTATATTCAACAAGCGGTAGATAAAAAGCTTATTGATAAGTCACACCTAGAAAAATTTGACGATGGCACATTGACAGGTGGAGATTTTGAAGGATTGAAGATTATCATTGCTCAACGAAGTAATTAATAGCAAAAGCCCAGGTACTCATTAATTTGAGCCTGGGCTAATGTGTCCAATTTACAGTAAACTATTAAAGTTTAGACTTTGAACAATTTTATTGCTTTTTTAATTAATTTCGTTAATTATGCGATTTATCCAATTAGTAACTAACAGATCTCTCTCTTCGAAAGTTATATTACTTTGCATCTTTAGACAGTGTAAATCTTTTTGTAGTTTGGGCAACTTTTCTCTTAAAGTGAAATTATTTTCAGATTCCTCGTCTATAAAAATTAATTTTTGGTCATTCACTAATGTTTTGTATACTCGGCCAGTATACTCTAGGTCATCAATATAAACATTAACATGCCCTCTAACCTTAGGGTGAACATAAACATGATTTCCTTTAAGTTTAGAGAGTGAATACATGAAAGCCTCTAATCTCATTTTATTAATATAAAATTTGTGGCCGTAATAGAGTTGTTTGTGTTTCTTTGGGTTAATATCAAATACCTCATATCTAACACAAATATCTGTTTTCTTAGGTCGTTTCTTATTAGTCCAATGAGAAAAAGGTAACAGCCGTTCTTTTACTAAATAATCGATATTACTATGATCTAAATCACACCCATAGCTTAATATAAAAACTTCTTCATGTTCATTCACTTAATCGGAGTCCCCCATGCAGGTAAGCTATTATGTCTTAATAGTGTTTGTTCATGATGATATTCAAAACCATCATATTTAAGATGGTAGTGCCAGTTAGTTACAGTTTTATTTTGTTCAAGGCCTACATGTCCTCTCATGATAGGATTTCCATTTTTACCGTAAATTTCAAAAACATGATCACCTTGTCTAATTCCATTTGCCCCAGAACCTTCTGGTCCTACGAATTTAGAATAGCCATGTTGACCAATTTCTTTTTCAGCTGCAGCTATCCATTTATCCTCAATTTGATCTTTTACTTCTTTACCAATCTCTTTTTTTATTTTATCACCCATTTTCTTTTTAAGTGCATCTTTAATCAATACTCTGATTAATACATTTGCTAAACGGGGTTGAATGTTATCATTGTTAGTTACATTCTGTGAAACAGCAAAGGCATTTAAAGTTACCGATGGATAATTAATATCATAAAAATATTTTAGTAATGCAATATTTTGATCTTCAAGACCATATGAATTAAGGACAGTAATATCAGCATTTTCAAGAAATAAACTGCTGTGTTCAGAAATAATATCAAAACTTAATTGTATATCATCTTCTGTTAAACTTGTTTCTTGTCTAATTAAATCTAACCCATTTTGAGTGTTGGCAGAGCTAGTAAAAGGTAAAGTTAATTGTAGAATTAATGTAAATATTATTATTATAGATAATTTGTTAAATATTTTCTTCATTTTTGGCTCCTTGTGTTTCAAATTTATTAATATTCCGGAATATTAAGGAAATTATCTCATTTTAAATAATATTTTTCAATAATTTCCTTAAAAAATAATAATTCCTAATATTAACAATATTCTTTGTGGATAATTATCTTCTTACCTAAATTTGTGGAAGCAAATCTAAATGCTATGGGGGTACAAACAGTCGGTGGTTTGGCTAATACAGATTTAAAAGAATTAGAAAAGCGCTTTGGTGTAATGGGCAATCAACTCTATTACCACGCATGGGGAATAGATCTATCCAAATTAGGGGAGCCGTTAATAGCGAACGGAACTTTAAGTTTTGGGAAGGTCCAAATACTTCTAGAAATGTGTGGAAATGTCATGAAACGTGCGCGTGATGCAGGCTTTGTTGGTCGTACTATCAGTTTGGGTCTATCGTACAGTCATAATGCGATGACTAAAGGGTTTCATCGGTCTAAAACAATTGCAATGCCAACAAGTGAAACTCTTGTGATGTATAAAACTTGTATTGAATTACTTGATGAACACTTTGCCGGAGAGCCAGCCAGACAGCTAACTGTTCGTATATCGAACTTAGATCGTGAGCGTAGTATCCAATTGGATCTATTTGATGAGCGAAAACCACAGAGACAACTTATTGGACCAACGATGGACGCCATTAGAAACAAATTTGGAGCAACATCTTTATTACGAGCTGTTTCATTTACTGCTGCTGGTACAGCTATCAGTCGTGATCGCTTAGTTGGAGGTCATTTGGCATAGGAGTGATTTGATGATAAAAGAAAGAGCAATGAAAAGCTAAATAGAACTAAAAAATTCACTCAATTAAAATAATGAGTAAATTTTTTAGTTCTATTTTAATACGGCATCATTTAACAATACATTAAAATCGTCAACTTTACTTTCGTCCGAGTAGTCTTTTCTTAAAAAGTAATTAGCAATTGTACCTTCAACTGTTATCTGCTGCCCAACTGTTAAATCAGCTTCTTGATCCAAATCAATTATTGCAAAGTTTGTTATTTCTTCAGGATAAGCACCTAAGAAAAACTCTTCTTTATTTCTATCTTTATGAATAAGTTCATCATATTCAATGTACTCATAGTTCTCTATATCCTTGTTTCCCATATAGATAGTGAATTTATCTGTACGAACAGCTGTAGTTGAACCTTCTCTTCTTCTTTTTTGTCCGATGTTAGAACTTTCAAAAGCGAATTCAGTAATTACACCAGAGGCAGTTGCTTTTCTTCCAAGTAAATCAAAGTCATCTTCAAATTGCTTTCCGTTTTTATGACCAAGAATAATCATATCAACTAATTCCTCATTTTCTACAGTCAATAATTTATTAGTAAAATCCACTATTGTTCTACCTTCTAAATTCTCATCTATAAATTTTTTGCTTTGTTCCTCTAATGTACGATTTTTTGGCTTTTCTTCTAATTTAGCCGGTTCTTCTTTTTTAGGATCATTATTTTTATCAGAAGATTGCTTCTCATGATCTCCAATAGCATTGTTAATAGTGCCAATTATAAATAAGGCTACAATTAACCAAAACCACCACTTTTTATAAAAAGGCTTCTTTAAAGTTTTTTTCATTAGTAGAATATTGTCTCCTTTATATTTTTATAATTAAAATTGTATCAATACTGTATACTGATGTCAGTACATAAAAAGTTTGGAGAAAAAAAGCCACAAAATGTGGCAAGGGAATTAACTCTTTTTTTGTAGTTTCTTCTATAATAACTAATGTACCTGTCCAAACATTATTATATTTCTTCTTTTCGAACTGGGGCACTTTTTTTACAAAAAAACGCAAGTACCCCAGCAAGTGCCCCAAAAAGTGCCCCAGTTAAATACATTTAGATATGCTTCGTTAGATAGGTATAGAAACCCACATTAATACAAACCCTTGATATTATGCACATCAAAAAATTAAAAACATCAGGATAGAAATCAAGGTCATAAGTTATGCTTATCAAAAAAGATAATATTAATGTAATTTACTTATGAATATAAATGCGCTATCATGGGTATTGGAGAAAAGATGCTACACATTTTTAAAGCCTTTTCAAAAAGATATATTTAGGGGGATCCGCAAATGGCACAAGGTAATTTACACAACAGCCGTGCATCATTCGAAGTGAATGGTAAAACTTACAATTACTATGACTTAGCTGCGATTGAAAAAGCTGGCGTTGCAAAAGTTTCAAACCTTCCTTACTCAATTAAAGTGTTATTAGAATCTGTTTTACGTCAATATGATGCGTATGTAATTAAAGAAGAACATGTAAACGAATTAGCAAAATGGGGCAATGGTGCTGACCCTGAAGCAGAAGTACCATTCAAACCATCTCGCGTTGTATTACAAGACTTTACTGGTGTACCAGTAGTTGTTGACCTTGCATCACTTCGTTCTGCAATGAAGGAAATGGGCGGTGACCCAAGCAAAATCAACCCTGCTATTCCAGTTGACCTTGTAATTGACCACTCAGTACAAGTTGACAAATACGGTAATGCATCTGCACTGCAAGCAAACATGGACCTTGAGTTTGAACGTAACGCTGAGCGTTATAACTTCTTAAAATGGGCTCAAACTGCTTACAATAACTTCCGTGCTGTACCACCAGCAACAGGTATCGTTCACCAAGTAAACCTAGAGTACTTAGCTCCAGTTGTACACGTAAACGAAAATGCTGACGGCACATTCGAAACTTTCCCAGATTCAGTAGTAGGTACTGACTCTCATACAACAATGATCAACGGTATCGGCGTTCTTGGATGGGGCGTAGGTGGTATTGAAGCTGAAGCAGGTATGCTTGGTCAGCCTTCATACTTCCCAATTCCAGAAGTTATCGGTGTTAAATTAGTTGGCGATCTTCCAAACGGAACAACTGCCACTGACTTAGCATTAAAAGTAACACAAGTATTACGTCAACGTGGCGTAGTTGGTAAATTCGTTGAGTTCTTCGGACCTGGCGTATCTAAATTACCACTAGCTGACCGTGCGACAATCTCAAACATGGCTCCTGAATATGGTGCTACATGTGGTTACTTCGCAATCGACGAAGAATCATTAAACTACATGCGTTTAACTGGTCGTGACGAAGAGCACATCGCGGTTGTTGAAGCTTACCTTAAAGCAAACCACATGTTCTTCGATCCAGCATTAGAGCCAGTTTACACTGATGTTTTAGAAGTAAACTTAGCTGAAATCGAACCAAACCTTTCTGGTCCAAAACGTCCACAAGACTTAATTCCACTATCTCAAATGCGTTCTCGTTACAAAGAAGCAGTGGTGGCACCACAAGGTACACAAGGTTTCGGTTTAACAGAAGATGAATTCGCAAAAACTTCTGTAGCGAAATTCGCTGAAGGCGATGTAGAAATTCCAACAGGTGCTGTTGCAATTGCAGCGATCACTTCTTGTACAAATACATCTAACCCATACGTATTAATTGCTGCGGGCTTAGTGGCGAAAAAAGCTGTAGAAAAAGGTCTAACAGTGCCTAAATGGGTAAAAACTTCTTTAGCACCAGGTTCTAAAGTTGTAACTGGTTACCTTGAAGATTCAGGTTTACAAACGTACCTTGATACAATCGGCTTCAACACTGTAGGTTATGGTTGTACAACATGTATCGGTAACTCAGGTCCATTACTTCCTGAAATCGAAGATGCAATTAAAGCAAATGACTTATTCGTAACTTCTGTACTTTCTGGTAACCGTAACTTTGAAGGTCGTGTACACCCACTTGTAAAAGCTAACTACTTAGCTTCTCCACCACTTGTTGTTGCTTATGCACTTGCTGGTACAGTGGATATCGATCTACAAAAAGATTCATTCGGTAAAGACAAAGATGGGAATGAAGTATTCTTCGCGGATATTTGGCCATCAACAGAAGAAGTTAATGCAGTATTAAGTACTGTTGTTAACCGTGAGTTATTCCAAAAAGAATACGAAACAGTATTCACAGCGAACGAAAAATGGAATGCAATTGAAACATCAACTGAGTCTCTATACACATTTGATGATAAATCAACTTACATCCAAAACCCACCATTCTTCCAAGGTCTTGCAAAAGAGCCAGAAGCAATCCAAGGCTTAGACGGCTTACGCATTATGGCGAAGTTCGGTGACTCAATCACAACTGACCATATTTCTCCAGCTGGTGCAATCGGTAAAGATACACCTGCAGGTAAATATTTAATTGAAAACGGTGTTGCAATCCGTGACTTCAACTCTTACGGTTCTCGTCGTGGTAACCACGAAGTAATGATGCGTGGTACATTTGCAAACATCCGTATCCGTAACCAAGTGGCTCCTGGTACAGAAGGTGGATTCACTACTTACTGGCCAACAGGCGAAGTAGAGTATATCTATGACGCATGTATGAAATACCAAGAGCAAGGTACTGGCTTAGTCGTACTTGCTGGTAATGACTACGGTATGGGTTCTTCTCGTGACTGGGCTGCGAAAGGTACATTCCTACTTGGCGTGAAAACTGTTATCGCACAATCTTACGAGCGTATCCACCGTTCTAACTTAGTAATGATGGGTGTTCTTCCACTTCAATTTATGCCAGGTGAATCTGCTGAGACACTAGGCTTAACTGGTAAAGAAGAAATCTCTGTTAACATTACTGACAACGTAAAACCACGTGAAATCTTAACAGTAACTGCTAAATCTGAAGACGGCACAGTTAAAACTTTCCAAGCTTTAGCTCGTTTCGACTCAGAAGTAGAAGTAGACTACTACCGTCACGGTGGTATCCTACAAATGGTTCTACGCGCAAAAGCTGCTGAGTAATCATCATCATAAAAACCGATCTCTTAGGAGGTCGGTTTTTTTATATGGAGGATAAAAATTAGATCGAACCAAATGACGGATATATTGGATAATTATATTTTAATTTCCAACTAACCTAGCATTTTCCCAAATCTTTAGATAAAATTAATATGTAAGCATTACATTTTACATAAATGGGGGGACGATTAATTATGACAAAGAAAAAACATAAGCTTTATACGGCGGCAACAGCTGCAATGGCGGTTACAGCTGTTGCAGTAGTACCTGTTTCGGCTGCTAGTCCATTTTCAGATGTGAGCGAAGATCATGCATATTTTAACGGTATTTCCACATTACATGCAGCAGATATTATTCATGGTTTTCCAGATGGTACATTTAAGCCCTCACAGGACGTAACACGTGGACAGGCGGCAAAGATGATAGCAAGTGCTTTTCAATTAACAACAACGGATTTGACTGTAGAAAATCCGAATTTCAAGGATGTTGACTCATCTAGCCCATACTATAAGGCGATAGTTACACTAGTAAATCTTGGGGTTGTACAAGGCTATGAGGATGATACATTCCGTCCAGATGACACGATTACACGTGGTCAAATGGCGATAATGGTAGCAGAGGCAGCAGGTTTAACAGCGAAAGGCAAAAGCCCATTTACTGATGTACAGCAAAATAGTCCATTTGCAGATGCAGTAACAGCACTGTATGAGGCAGGCGTTGCGAAGGGGGTTTCTGCCACAGAATTTGGTGTAGATAAAAATGTTACGCGTGGTCAGTTAGCAACATTTATCGTCAACGCATTAGACTTACCTGTGGATACACAGCCTATACCGGAAGAAAAAGGGGAAGACCCTAAAGAGGAGCAGGTAAAGGAAGAACAGTCTACTACAACAAAAAATAGTGCTTTGTTAGAGGAAGTATTTACTAAAACAGTAGCCAAGCAAAAAGAGGTAAAAAGCATGAAGGCTACCATGACCATCTCTCAGTCAGTGGAGGCAAACGATGGCAAGGAAACCATGAAAATGGATTCTAAAGGCAACATGAAGATGGAAATTGTTACAGAGCCGATGCAATTCTTTGCTGATGGTACAATGTCGCTAACAGATCCAACAAGTGGTGAAGCGATTAATTTGCCGATTAAAATGTATATGACGGCTAAAGATGGTATGTATATGTATGAGGCAGAGCAAAAGGCTTGGATAAAGTTCCCGAAACAATTATTTGAGGATGTACTTAGCCAAACAGGGATACAGCCAGATGCAACGGAACAATTGGAGATGCTACAAGCATTTGCTGAAGATTTCACATTAGTTGAAACAGCAAACCGTTATGAATTAACACTAAAGGGTGCTGGGGATAAATTCACAGAGCTAGTGAAGCAGCAGCTTGGCGCAATGAATTTAGGAACGGATGCTGATCTAGAGGCACAATTAGGTAACATGTCCTTTGATAGTCTCACATATAAATTATTGATTAATAAAGAAACATTTGATGTAGAAGAAATTGCTATGGATATGACCTTAAAGATGAAAGTGGAAGGCAATTCGATCAAAACAAGACAGCAAACTACAATTAAATATCATGATTTCAATGCGGTAACAACGATTACGATTCCAAAAGATGTGCTAGACAACGCGAAGGAAATGGATTTTAACACATCAGAAACAGCACCATTAGAAAAATAATAGCAATAAAGTAAAAAGCAGGCTTACACCATAATATTTGGTGTAAGCCTGCTTTTTAACCTGCTGTAAATCATGTTTAAACGATGTTTACTAACTCAAAACTGGTAGTCAGTGCCTTAGCGGTTCGTGATTGACACCTATATATTGATCCTTAATCAGAACTATATCATTAGTTTCAAGAAGTAAAGAGTTAGGAGTGAAGTTATTACAATCAATATCAGAAAACAAATGAACATAATGAAGCTGTCCAAAATGAACTCTTTTGGACAGCTTTATAAAATTATTTAAAGCCCATTAAATCCTTTACTTTCAATGTATTATCAGGTGATGTTAGCATTTCAAGTAAGCCAAATGCGACATCGAATGCAGTGCCTGGGTTCGAAGATGTAATAATGTGCTCTGTGTAGACAATTCGTTCATTAGCAACATTTGCACCATAGGATTGAAGCTGCTCTAATCGTTTACTTGTTGGATGATTATAAGTTGTCGCCTTCTTATTTTGTAGAATACCGCTATGCCCTAATATTAGGGAGGCTACACAGATTGTTGCAATAGGCTTTTTCTGTTCATCAAAATGACGCACAACTGTTTGAAATTCCTCGCTAAAGGCATCTTCGTAAAAGCCTGCTTCCTCAAAGCCCCCTGGGATTGCTAAAGCATCAAAATCCTTTAAATCAATTTCATGCAGCAATTTTTCAGGAATGACGCTAAAATTCCATGTACATTGCAATTGTTTATGTAACCCGACTGTAATGACTTCTGTTGATTCATCGCCTTCCCATTTATTCCAGCCAAGCACATCTGTAAAAACACTGGCTTCCACGGCCTCGAAGCCATTTGCTAAAAGTAATAATATTTTTTTCATATTGATTCTGCCTCCTTTATTGCTTTTATTGTAATCAAAAGAGCTGAATGTTAACAGAAGCTGTATAATGTATTTTGGATAAAAAACTTTATTTGAAAAGGTATTATAGAAAAAATAATTGATTTAGAAAGGTGAAGGACCATGGATCAAATTGATATACAAATATTACAGCAATTACAGCACAATGCAAAAATCTCGATGAAGGAATTAGCAGCAATTGTTCATTTATCTTCTCCCGCTGTTATTGAACGGGTCAAAAAGCTGGAGGAACAAGGTGTGATTGAAGGGTATCATGCAAGGGTGAATTTGAAAAAGATGGAGCGCACTATTGAGGCCATTATTTTATTTAAATCCATTGATTGTAAAAGCCTCTCTGCATTTTGTAAGGCTCATCCTGATGTCTTGGCGTGCTATCGAGTGGCGGGGGAAATTAGCTATATTGTCAAACTAGCGACTTATTCAGTAGAAACATTAGAGCAGTTTATTGATGCAGCTATGCCCTATGGTACACCTTCTACCAATATCGTGTTATCTTCAACGGAAAAAAAGGTTATTAGCCCGTTTGCTGACAATGATTTAGAATAAATGACAAAAAAAGCAAACCTCGAAGCTATGAGCACCGTTTATAGGAAAGAGAGGGCTCATTTACGAACTAGAAAGAATAATGGAACAGCATACAGAGAGGCTTATTCGTCTTGCCTTTTACTATGGAAGAGATTGACAAAGTGCAGAAGATATCGTGCAGGATGTCTTAATTAAATTTTATGATAACCAACAAAACTATGAGGAACGTGGCGAGCTAAAGGCTTATTTATCGAAGCATCGAGGCAAAGATTTACGCAGTTGGGCCTATTGCAAAATTCAAGTACAACAGAAGCTTTTTGCAAAGCAAACTACCACTAGAAGGATATACTTGTACAGCAAGACGAACTCATTTTGATTGAAAATATGATTCTAGCACTCCTATTCAAGCAGCGTGAGGTCATTTTTGAAACAATGTCTGTGGTGGATATAATTATCTGTAGATGAATTGGTGCAAAAACATAGCAATGGTACATGGTTTCCTCTAGTGGATGTCCCGAAAACGCTATCGAAGTACAATATAGCCAGGTGATTGGGAACAATGCCTCTCAACCTCTCATCGATTTTCGTAGAGATGAAAATAGTGGAGGAACTTCAATAAAAGGAAGCTAGATATTCAACGTTTTAGAATGTCTAGCCTTTTCTGTACAATTGGATTAAAATACAATAGTTGTAACATTTTTCTATGCAGGAGGTGTTGAATTGGTATTTGCTCTATTAGATAATGCGACAGCCTTTTTCCTAAGCTTACCTCTTCTACTGATTTATTTAAAAAGTATACCGCAGGAAGAATCCCTATGGCGGTGGTCGATGCCTTTATGGTTGTTGAATTACAATGTCATTCGATATTTTGTCTCGGATGGCGAGATTTTTTGGGTTGTTCTTTGTTGGCAGTTATTATTTTTGTGGCCAATAAGTCTAGCAATATATATTCATTTATACAACAAGGAAAAGCAGTGGGCGTTTTACATAGGATTGAAGAAAAAGCATGTACTCATTGTGGCTTCATTGATGGTGCTATTTGGGGGAGCTCTCGTCTATTCACTTTATCAGGCAAATAAGCAAGTGATTGTTTTTCATCAGGAGGTCATGGAAGAACTCGAGATCAGTTCAGATCGACAGCATTATTTAATGTATAATGCGAATGCACCTTCTACACTTCTTGGTGTAGCGGATGACATAGCTGAGGTACGCAGAGGTCAGGTTTATGCAGCTACTTTACCCTGGAGCAGCAAGGTGATTGTGCACCTAGATAATTGGCAAAAGGAATTGACCTATGTCCGTTTTTATAATGGATGGAAGCTGGATGGGCTATACCGAGAAAGTAGTACGGAGTATCACAATGAATAAGCAAAGTGGAATTAGCCAGTTGTATTGAAGGAAGATGAATTAAAGGCTAGATTAATGGCATTGAAAAAGGGTCAGGCTACTTGGCAGCAAGAGCATCAACAGCAGCTTTTACTAGCACATATCGGTTCTACTGAAGTGAGCTACGAGATACATGGATTTAGGGCAGCTTTTATGAATGGATTTTAGAAAAAATTTGCTGAATCATCGTTGCTTCATTGAACTTTGGGATTAAAGCTTAAACCATTTATTATTCAAAGGAATCTGATTGGGTTTTTTACTCACTCGTTTACAATCTTATTGCTCGTACTTATTTTAGCTAGGGATCTACACAGATATTTTTTTATCTAAGGATAGCATGAGGCTTGTCAAACGAAGTTATGAACTTACATATCATCTGAAAAGGATGTAAGAAGCTATGTACCTGGCAAAGGATGGGCACATAGTGTGGCACATGTATCGGATGCTATTGATGAACTAGTGAAAAATCCTAAAATGAATGGATCAGCCTATGTCGCTATGTTACATGCACTTTGGTTTTTCTATTTACAACCTGCTTATGTATTTATTCATGATGAGGAGGAAAGGTTGTTAGTCCTGATTTTCGCTATGTTGGAAAAATGAAATCATCCAAATATTGCAGCAAACACTGTCAACAGTAGCCACATTAAAGGGGCAATTGGATGAAGTAAACTTTTATATCGGGCTATTTAATGTCAAAATATTGCTGAAGAGCTTTATTCAAACCAATCCGCAATCTTAATATATGACTCTCCATCAAAGTATTGTCACTTGTCTCAACGAAATTTTTTAAGGTTGTCCACTGTTGACAGACAATTGGTAATTTGTTACGATGAGTGACAATAAAAGCATACAAATTCGTTGATGAGAAAGAGTAGTGTTTCATTTTGTTCTACAGAGAGCCGACATTTGGTGGAAGTCGGTGTGCAGGTGTTACATGAAAATCCTCTCTGAGAAGATTGGCTGAATAGAGTAAGCCAATCCGGGTGTCTACCGTTAAAAAGAACACGTATGATTGTACGTTGCTGAGCGCTATTGACCATTGTGTCAATAGAATTAGGGTGGTATTCGCGGTTAACCCCGTCCCTTTCCTTGGGACGGGGTTTTTTGTATGCCTTTTATACAAAATGGATTGTATAGGAGGAACTCATATGCAGGAAGAACAAAAGAAGGAAACAGTGGTTGAACGAGAAACAAGGATTCGTGCGTTGTGGGCGCAAGAAGGAACCTTGGCAAAGTCCATCAACAATCGTGCTGGACAGCAGCCCTTTGTATTTTACGAGGGACCGCCAACAGCGAATGGTTTACCACATGTTGGTCATGCTTTTGGCAGAACAATTAAAGATGTTGTGGCACGCTATAAAACGATGCAAGGCTATCTCGTTGAACGAAAAGCAGGCTGGGATACACATGGATTGCCTGTGGAATTAGGAGTAGAAAAGGCATTAGGCATCTCTGGGAAGCAGGAAATTGAGAATTACGGGGTAGAGCGATTTATTCAGGCATGTAAAAAGAGCGTTTTTACCTATGAGCAAAAATGGCGTACCTTTACCGAGCAGCTTGGCTACTGGCTTGATATGGATAATCCTTATCTGACACTAAGCAATGATTATATCGAATCTGTGTGGCATATTTTAAGCCATGTACACAAGGAACAACTTTTATATAAAGGGCATCGTGTTTCACCTTATTGCCCTAGCTGCCAAACATCCTTAAGTTCACATGAGGTAGCACAGGGGTATAAGGATGTCAAAGACTTATCCGTTACAGCGATGTTTAAGCTTCGGGATCGCGACGAATATTTCTTAGGCTGGACAACGACGCCTTGGACATTACCTGCTAATGTAGCCTTGGCTATGAATCCATCTCTTCAATATGTACGTGTAAAGCATGAGAATAACATATACATCCTCGCTAAATCACTGGTAGAAAAGGTTTTTACAGAGCCTATCGAAGTACTAAGTGAGCATGATGGGCAAGAGTTTGCGGGTGTTTCCTATCAACCACCATTTTCTTATGTAACGGTCGAAAAAGGGCAAGTTGTCGTTATGGCGGATTACGTGACGGAGCATAGTGGAACAGGAATTGTGCACATTGCTCCAGCCTATGGAGAGGACGATTATAAAACAGTACAGTACCATGGTTTGTCCTTTGTCAATGTAGTTGATTTAAAAGGCTGTTATACAGAAGCTGTGTCTGAGCTTGTCGGACGCTTTGTAAAAGATTGTGATGTTGATATCATTAAAATGCTAGCGGCAAAAAAACTTCTATTTGCTAAAGAGAAATATGAGCATAGCTACCCACATTGCTGGCGCTGTGATTCACCTTTGCTGTACTACGCAACAGATAGCTGGTTTATCAAGATGTCAGCATTAAAGGAGCAGCTTTTACAAAATAATCAGCAAGTGACATGGTATCCAGGTCATATTAAGGACGGTCGATTTGGCAACTTCCTAGAAAATTTAGTGGATTGGAATATTAGCCGTAATCGTTACTGGGGTACACCATTGAATGTCTGGGTTTGTCGGGAGTGTGCTCATGAGGTGGCTCCAAGTAGTGTTGCAGCATTAAGAAAATTAGCTAAAGGGGCTTTCGATGAAAATTTAGAGCTTCATAAACCATTTATTGATGACATTGTCTGTACATGTCCTGTCTGTCAAGGAGACATGAAGCGGACGCCAGAAGTTATTGATGTTTGGTTTGACAGTGGCTCGATGCCATTTGCCCAGCAGCATTATCCTTTTGAAGATGTCACGACTTTTCGTCAGCAGTTCCCTGCAGATGTCGTCATTGAGGGAATCGACCAAACAAGAGGCTTTTTCTATAGCTTATTAGCGGTATCGACGTTATTTACAGGCAAGCCACCTTATAAAAATGTTCTATCGTTAGGGCATGTCTTAGATGAGCATGGGCAGAAGATGTCAAAAAGTAAAGGTAATGCTTTAGAGCCTGTTGAATTAATCGAGCAATATGGAGCGGATGCTTTACGGTGGGCATTTTTAGTCGACAGCTCCCCTTGGAATCCGAAGCGTTTTTCTAAGAAAATTATCTTAGATGCGAAATCGAAACTAGTGGATACACTTGACAATACGTTTAAATTTTATGCAATGTATGCCCATATCGATGGCTTTACGTATGATGCTACAAATAAAGGGAGTCGATCACCTCTAGATCATTGGATTTTGTCTCGTCTCCATCACACTATCCAACTTGTCACAACGTTCATGGATGATTATCAATTTACACAGGCTACACGAGAAATTGCTCAGTTGGTAGAGGAGTTAAGCAATTGGTATATTCGCCGTTCACGAGCTAGATTTTGGGCAAATGGACTGACAGCAGATAAACGAGGTGCATTTAGTACGCTTTATGAAGTGCTTACATCTATTTGTCAATTGGTAGCACCGTTTACGCCATTTATTGCTGAAGACATCTACCGTCAATTATGTGGGAAAAGTGTTCATCTGGAGAACTACCCAGCATGTGACGAACAATTAGTGGATGTCAAGCTTGAACAAGAAATGGCAATGGTTTTAACAGTAGTGGAACTTGGACGCAGCATTCGCAATAGTCAGGGAATGAAGGTTAAGCAACCTTTAAGTGAACTCATTGTTGCCGTAAAAGGAGACCTGATGGATTTTCAAGTCTATAGTGAGCTCATTCAAGATGAGTTAAACATCAAAGCCTGTAGGTGGGCGCATGATTTTTCAGCCTATGAAAGCATCCAATATAAGCTGAATTTTAAAACTGCTGGAGCTGCATTTGGTGCAAAGGTTAATCAAGTAAAAGAATATGTGATGGCATTAACGAATGAAGAAAAGCAAAAGCTCCAGCATAATGGTTCGGTTAATTTTGAGATGGAAGGGCAACAGCTAACATTATTAGCAGCCCATGTTGTTGCTGAAGCGGTTGTGAAGGAGTATTATAGGTTAGCTGAGGATAGCACATGTCGTGTATTGATGAATGTTCAACTAACAGAAAGCTTGCTACAAGAAGGGCAAATGCGAGAATTAATTCGCACAATTCAAGACGCAAGGAAAAAATGGCAGCTACCAGTGGCCCAATATGTGTCGATTGCCTTTAACGGTAGTACAAAGGTACTTTCTATCATCCGACAGCATGAAGCAATATTACAAGCGAATGTATTAGTCAAGGCTATTCATTATGGTGAAGCGTGGTCTAAAGCGAAATCCGTTGAAACAACATTGTTTAATGAACAGCTCACGGTATTTGTCTCACTCTAAAAGAAATGCTCAGGAGGAATCCTGAGCATTTCTTAGTGTTGAAAAACAAAACAGTCAATTGAAAGGGAGAAATGGATTTCCGTTGCAGGCTACTTGCTTTCCTGTGGGCGAGCGCCTAGCCGCTTCCTCCGCTACCGCTCCGTTTAGAGGCTCGCCTGTCTCGCTATCCCACGGGAGTCAAGTAGCCTTCCACTCCAGTCCACAAAAGTGTTACCTTTTTAGCGAAATTTTCAAATAAAGTGAAGGTGTTCACTACTTTTTATGAAGAGGTGTTGTCACGCATCACTTATCCATATTGAAAATAAGAGCTTATTCCCTCTAAAAATAATGGGCTATTTGATCGCTATACTACTATGAAAAAAGTAAAGACACTTTGCAGAATGGTTGATTGGAGTGGAGCCAGCGTCACTCCTAGGGGATTTAGCGTCACAGAGGAGACCCTGGAGCGAGCGTAAGTGAGTGAAGCGGCTCATCGGACGCCCCCTGGAAAGGGCGCTGGCGGAACGGAAATCAACCTCTCACCTTGCAAATTTGCTTTTTCTGCCGTTGACATCATCTTTTTTCAACAACATGAAATGCTTCAGGAGGAATCCTGAGCATTTTCTATGTAGGCTACAGTAAGCCACTTGCGAGATAACACGCTGTTGCCCAAATAAAGATGGCTGAGCATTTATTCAAGATGCCCATCAACTTACCAGAGCTATCGAGTTTTTTGAACGAGGCACCAGTCAACGTGAGACCGAAAAACCATAGCCAAGAAATTAGCACGCAGGCTACCGTGAAAATCATTTGCTCTGTACCACTATATTTTAATGCGCTCGTACCAATGACGCCGATTGTATCTAATATGGCATGTGGATTAAGTAACGACACAGAGAGGGCAAAGAGAATTTGTTTTTTTATGGGCAGTGGTTCACTTTTTTCTGTAGTGCTCGGATTTGAGCGCCAGATGGTATAGCCCATATAAAGTAAAAAAACAATACCAACAGTCATTAAAGCGATACGTAGCCACTCAAATTGTAAAACAATTAAGGATAGTCCGAATACCGCAAGCACAATTAGCATTGTATCACAGAGGGCAGCTGTTACACTTGCTGGCAGGGCGCGTAATAAATTGGGTTGTGTAGCACCTTGAGAAAAAACAAAAACATTTTGTACACCTAAAGGTAAAATGAGTCCAAATGCTAAAATGATGCCATGAAGAAAAGCTTCCAACAATCATCCCTCCTTTCACTACTCATTTTAGATATGGTATAACTAAAAGAAAACGACCAATTGGATGGTTTTTTATCCACCCAATTTTCTAGCAGGAAAGGTGATGGATAAATGAACTGGCAGCCAAATAGACAAAGAGATACCTCATTACAACAGCAAATTGTGCAATGGATAACAGCACTGGTGGAACGAGGAGACTGGGTAGCAGGAACAAAACTGCCCACCCAAAGACAGTTAGCCATGCAGTTTGGCGTCAATCGTAGCACGGTTCAACAGGCTTTAGAGGAATTAAAAGCAATAGGTCTCCTTGAATCAAAGGTAGGCTCTGGGGTTTACGTTACGCATAATTCATGGCATGCATTAATTCAACAAACACAGCCGAATTGGCAAACCTATATCGAAACAAGTATCCATAAGCCAAACTATCACACTATCCAATTAATTAATGAATACGAGCAGCGTGAGGATGTCATTCGTTTAGGAACGGGTGAGCTAGCACCAAGCTTATTGCCCATAGAGGCCATAGAAGCTTCACTAAGGGAGCTATCTTTTCAGCCCAAAGCATTGGGCTATTCCTCACCACAGGGTAATGATCACCTTCGTGCAGCTATCTGTGACTATGTACGAAAAAGAGGCATCGTTGCTGAGCCTCAACAGGTCTGCATTGTCTCAGGTGCACTTCAGGCATTGCAGTTAATTGCCGTTGGTTTACTAGAACAAGGGTCTATTGTATTTCAGGAGCCAACCTCCTATTTAAATTCTGTCCATCCATTTCAATCAGTAGGGATGCAAATGGTGAGCATTCACCGCGATGAACAGCTTGCCCAAACATTGTCTCAAAGGAAACGGAAAAAACAAGCCGTATTTTACGCTATCCCAACTTTACATAATCCAACGGGCCAAGTATGGACATCTCTGGAAAAAAAGCAGCTCTATGAAGCCTGTCAGGCATCACGTATTCCAATTATTGAGGATGATGTCTATCATGAATTACTTTTTGAAGCGACCTCTCCTCCTATTAAAGCAATGGATAGCAGCGGACAAGTCCTTTATATTGGGAGTGTCTCCAAAACCTTAAGCCCTGGGCTACGCATTGGCTGGCTTATTGGTCCAACCACCGTCATCGAACGATTAGCCGATATAAAAATGCAAACGGACTATGGCTCAAGTGCTATCTCACAAGAAATTGTCCTACATTGGCTACAATCAGGAAAATATGAATCGCATCTTGCATCTTTACGTCAGCACTTGCAGGATCGAGCCCATTTCACTGAGCAAATTTTACAGGGAAAATTTAAAGACATTGCTACTTGGAGCAAACCAAAGGGAGGCTTTTATATTTGGCTCAAGTTTCATGAGCCACTTATAGACAAAGAATTCTTTATGAAGCTATTGCAGCAACAAGTATTAATCAATCCTGGCTATATTTATGACCCACAAGATCATCATCATATTCGTCTATCTTATGCCTATGCAACATATGACGAATTGCAGGAAGGCCTCCAAATCTTGCATAAATGTGTAGTGGAGGCTTTGCTACAGTGACTGATTATGTTTTCATGGGAATGAATTTGCTCTACGTTTAGAGGAGTGATGCCTCCGCTCCATAATGTGAGGAAAGCGGTCAAAAAAGTAATCATTCCTCGTAACCAAATAGCCATTCTCATGCACTCGCCCAACAGAAAAGCAAGTGAATAGTACAAGCTGTGTGCCCATACATTTAGAAGGATGAAAGTATTTTTTAAATTTCTACGATAAAGAGGTGAACGATTGGACAATTTGCCGCCGGGTTATTTTCAAGTGCCTCAGCCTATTCGGAATGATGGAGCTGGAGGGGTGGATAAGGGGCCACGCGATATTATGAGGGATTTAGAAAATCCGGATATGCTGGTGCCACCAACGACAGATGCGGGTTTGATCCCTAACCTACGATTCTCGTTTTCAGACACGCATATGACATTAAATCAAGGTGGGTGGTCACGGGAAATTACGGTTCGTGAATTACCGATTGCTACGACATTGGCGGGTGTAAATATGAGCTTGACACCGGGAGGCGTGCGCGAACTGCATTGGCATCAGCAGGCGGAGTGGTCTTATATGCTACTCGGTCATGCTCGGATTACGGCAGTCGATCAAAATGGCTGTAATTTTATTGCCGATGTAGGACCAGGTGATTTATGGTATTTTCCACCTGGCATTCCTCATTCAATTCAGGGGTTAGAGGATGGCTGTGAATTTTTATTAGTGTTTGATGATGGCAATTTCTCAGATCTGAATACATTGTCGATTTCAGATTGGTTTGCGCATACCCCGAAGGATGTGCTATCTGCCAATTTTGGGGTTCCAATTAGTGCTTTTGATCATATTCCGAATGAGCAAGTGTATATTTATCAGGATCAGGTTCCTGGTCCCATCAATTCACAAAAAGTGGAGTCTCCTTATGGGCAGGTTCCACAAACTTTTAAGCATCGCTTATTAGCACAGCCACCACTGAAAACACCAGGTGGCAGTGTGCGTATTGTGGATTCAACTAATTTTCCGATTTCTCAAAATATCGCAGCGGCACTGGTAGAAATTGAGCCTGGGGCGATGCGCGAATTACATTGGCATCCGAACAACGATGAATGGCAATATTATCTACAAGGAAAAGGGCGAATGACTGTTTTCACAGGGAATGGAACAGCACGAACATTTGATTATCGTGCAGGTGATGTTGGGTATGTGCCGTTTGCGACGGGGCATTACGTTGAAAATACTGGCACAGAGCCATTATGGTTTTTAGAAATGTTTAAAAGTGACCGATTCCAGGATGTATCTTTGAATCAATGGATGGCCTTAACGCCAACAGAATTGGTGCAAAGTAATTTGCAGGTTGGCCCTGAGTTGCTACAGGCTCTTAGAAAGGAAAAATGGCCAGTGGTGAAGTACCCTGGTTTTTCGTATTATCCAAAATAAGAATGCAGGTGAATACTTTGTAAAATTAAAGATAAGTGAACGCATGTTTTTATTTTAAAACAGTAACTTATCTTTAATGTCACACATTATAGGATAGTTGGTACATCACTTATATAGTAGTGGTGTACTTTTTTATTTAGTAGACCTCATTTATTACTACAACAACGAAGGGAGTTTTATAAAAATGGTTATTATGAAACACCTACATATTTTCTAGGATATTTTTTATGGGTTTTTGAAGTACGTCTATAATGGCAGCGATGATAGCTGTTACTAAAATCCCTATTAGACCAAGTGCTATCGGACCTGCTGCGTCTTCACCCGTGAACATAGCAGAAACCCTTAAGTAAACTATTAAAAACAAAATGAAGAAAATAATTGTCAAAGCGCATTTTTTTATAATCTGTAAGGAATTAAGGGATAGCTCAGAAAAAGCATTGTTTATATTGATATAACTCAATAGTTTATAGGCTTGATACAATGCAACAGAAAACGTAATGCATACTCCATAGGCACATATTAACAATGGATATATCGAGTAATCTCCTGGACGCACTTTGGCATCTCGTAAAGCTGCTTGAGGTAACCAATAGATACACACAGCAAGTACCGCAATTCCAATAAGAAAAGCAATGATCTTTAAGAAAAAAGTTGAACTTAGTTTAACATTCATTTGAAGCACCTCACCGATTTAATGATAATATGATATTAGTCTATTTATTATCGTTTATCAATATATTTATTTCGTTTTTTATTATATTATTGTTGTTATTCAAATGATTATTTAAAAATCATGTGGGAATCGTACTTCCGTTATGGTAAGTTTTATGATGAAGTAACTGAACAATAGGGCGCAATTGTTAAAGTTGGGAATGCGTCTTTCATCATCTAAAGGGCGATTAAAATGGTAAAGAAATTCGGCAAAATTACATTAGAATTCAGTTTAGCTTGTGAAGTAGTGTATTTAAACTAACACTGCAGTTGAGTTTAAGAAGGATAAAGAAATCATCGAACGAATTAGTTAACTATATTGAAAATGAGGTGACTAAATGAGATTAGGGTTAAAACGAGATGAGGTAAGGTTAGAAGCACATTGTGATGAGTGGAAAAAAGAGTTTTTTAGGGTGAAACAGGATATTTTAAATGCAACGCCGATTCAAGAGAATAGAATTGAACACATTGGTAGCACAGCCATAAAGAATATCGTTGCCAAACCAATATTGGATTTAGTCGTTGGTGTTGATAATATTGAAAATGTTGATAAATCGATATTTCAAGGGCTAAGGGAAGCTGGTTTTTTAAAGCTCAAAGTGGAACGCCCTAATGAAATTGTGCTTGCGAAGTTTAATGATGATCATTATGAGGAAAAGACACACTTTATTCACTTAGTAGAATACAACAAAGAACTCTGGAAAAATTTAATCTTTTTTAGGAACTACTTAAATTCAAACGAAACAGCAAGGGAAGAGTACAGAGAACTGAAAATGAAATTTGTAGAAGAGAAAAATGGTGGGATCAATGAATACACAGATTATAAGGAACAATTCGTAAAAGGAATCTATGAGAAAAGGAAATAATTTCTTGTTAAGCTAACAGTATGCTTTACTTTAACAGGCAAAAGACAAATCACCGTCTTGCTATTCAGCAATCGGGCGCTTTCATGGAAAACTAGGAAAGTGTCTTTATAGGACAAAGTGTTATGGAACGCTGCATTTAATTAGGGGGGCATTGTTATGGAAATATACTGGGTAAACGGACAATATCAAGAAGATGAGCGGATTTTTGATTCTCAGTTTGAAGTTTATGAATGGACGGACTCATTATATCAGGATTTCTCCAATGGCTTTTTGAGAAAAGAAAATATCGGTTATGCAACTCCTGATATAAAGGTCATTGATTGTTTAACGGAACTAATACCACAATGGGCGGAATACATGAATGTATATGTTACAATGCATAGAGATGAGATGGAGGTAGACGGTAAAAAAATGTATAGAATTTGGACTTCATATAGTAGATAAAGTTCTTCCACCATCGGGCGTGGTTCTGTAATAAGGATCAGTGCTCGATCATTATAGGGACATATAATTGAATAAGAAATTATAATGTATAAATAGGGATAACGTTAGGAAAATGCGGATTTATAACGCTAAGTAAGGTTCACTATGAGAAAACCTAATTTCTCAGTATGAAGTGAAAAATTAGTTTTTTTCAATAATAGAAAGAGATTTATAAGTATTTATCGCTAATCACTTTCATATGGTGTAACTCGTGCCCGACAATGCCATATACAATGGTTCCTACTGAAACTGGACTGTTCATTACAGTTCCTTTACGAACCCACGCAGCTTCATCAATAGTTGAAATCAGGCTTAATGTGTTGGAGCGTACGGTGTCTAAACCAGCTAGTAACTGTTCCCAAGATAATTTGTTGAAGTTTGCCGCAGAAACGTATTGATCCTGATCCATTGCTGGGAGTGGTGCAATTTCATTTCGTGCAATGGCAAGTATTCGATACGACATCACACGTTCCGAGTCGGTCATATGCCCAATCACTTCTTTTAAAGTCCATTTCCCTGGTGCGTACGTCTTACTTGCTAACTCCTCTGATACGCTGCCTAAGAGGGTAAGGGTCTTAGCTTGTTGCTTATTAAGTATTTCTTCAATATCTCCATCTGGCACAAGACTAACATACCTATCATGCTCTGGATTTTCAATAAATAATGGTCGTGGACGCACATGAATCCTCCTCATCGGAATAGTTAATTATGGTTGTAGGGTAATATTCTACTTTCAAGCGGATATTTCCTTTATATAATATTTATTTATTTTCATTACCGCTATTTCGAAGACATATTAAATAATCGGGCGCAATTCTTGAAAAGGAATTGTGCCTTTTTCATTAATAGGGCCATTTAATTGAATTAAAAATGGGGCTTTATGTTAATCTTGATTTGAGTTTGTGAAACAATGTACTTAAGCTAACGATGCATTTAGTTGAATAGCCATTAGGTGTGACTGGAAGAATTGGAGATGATATAAAAAAACACCGAAGTGTCATATGTATTTTCAAATTAAGCTTATGGACAACTTGGAATTTGTGGGGTTAATCATAATAGTGAAATTCAAAACCGTCTTCTGGTTCGCCAACTTCATATCCCAATAATTTTGTAGCTCTATTCTTAAATATTGTAATCCATTCATCCCATTCTTCTGATGGTAACTTAGCATAGAATTGTAATCCACTTGATTCAATACTTACTTCTATTAATTTATCATCTGAACCATACCACTGTGGACAGCCGTTTACAAAGTTGTTCCAGTTAGGCATTTCTCTATATAAACGCTCCAACTTATCCCAAACTTCTTGTGGAGCAGAATAATGAATATTCAAATTAATATTGTATATTTCCATATGTTCTCCTTTTAATATATTGTTTTACTGTGGGTCAACTGTGATAAAAACACTTTTTAATCCGTCATCCGTATATAAAAACTCCATTTGTAAACACATATCTGCCAATTTTGAATTTGAAGTTAAAGCATAATCAACAGCAAATCCACTATTATCATTGAATTCATAGAAGTTGATTTGTGAATATTCGTATTTTGGGTGGAAATTACATGGAGCGCCATATTCATCAAATGAATCAAATCCATTTAAGTTTAATGTTTCTTGAACATAATAGAATAACTCACCAATATCATCCACTTCACATTCATCCACATAATTTAAAATGTTTTCATATTCTTTATTGTGCATTACTTTTAATATATTAGTAATAACAGTTAAAGCATATTGTTTATCTTCATTTTTCATAGTGAACCTCCAAATTCTAATTTGTCTTTCTATTCAACTGTATAATATCATAAATTTGTGAGAAAATTCACTTAAACTAACGGAGTGCTTTAGTTCAATAACGATCTTCCACAATCTGGCGCGATCATGGAAGAAGCCAATGATTATTTATTGTAGTATTGTGGTAGATGTTGTAGTAGTAAATGGGTTCTATGTTGTCCAAAAAGGATAGATGTAAACAGGTATAATTCCTGTTCATCTATCCTTTTTTTACCCACTATAATGTGTGATATTTTAATAAAATACATGATAATTAAGTTCTATATTTATTCTCACCTGCTTTTTGTTAATATTGATATTTTTTGCGCGTCAGCAGCAAAATAGCGATGGCAGGCACTGTACAAATAAGCATGGCTGCAAAGGACAGGCCAGGAGATATTTCGTATAAATATCCCCCTAAAAACGTAAGGATTGCTGTACTTAAGCCCATGGCTAATGCGGAATAGAGACCTTGTGCATTTGGAATTTGTTCCTTTGGTAGAGCTTTCGTTAAGTAGCGGATAAAAGCGAAATGTGCTAGTGCAAAGGATAATGCATGCAAGGTTTGTGAAGCAATAAATACCCAGACATTCGGGAACATAAAGATAAGTAACCAGCGCAGGGAAGAGCCGCTTGCTGCTAAGAGCAATAATGACGATGAACGCCACTTCATCAATAATGTATCGGCCTTCATAAAGTATAGGATTTCGCAAATTACTGCGATGTTAATAATCATGCCCATATAGAATGGGTCAACCTGTAAGTCTTCTAAATAAATATAACCATAGCTATAATAAGAGGCATGTGCACCCTGTAATAAAATTACGATAAATAAGACAATCGGGAAGCCCTTGATAGTCCATAAAGTCTTCATCGATAATGATTTCGCACGTTGTTCTTTTGTTGGCACAACAAGTAATTCCTTTGGAGTGGCTAATTGCTGCATAAGTAACATGCCAATCAACCCAATAATCATGCTCCAAAAGATAATGTTTTTGCCGAAAACGCCCGTCAGCATACTAATAATTAATACAGCAATCACAAACCCGAAGGAACCATAGGAACGGCTTTTGCCGTAGTGAATATTGCCATGCTGGACAAGCGTTGCTGCACTACTTTCCACAGCAGGTAATAGTGCTGGATAAAAGACACTAAATAAAATGGTCACGATTAATAATGCGATAAAGCCAGTGCTTGGAATATAAAGTAATGCAGTTAGTAGAGCACCTACTGCTAAAATCGTAATAAGACGTTTATTGTGTACATATTTTGCAAGGGTTGGAAAGAAGAAAAGATTGGACGTGGCACGAGCTAGTAGCCCACAGCCCATTACAACACTTGCCTGCGATACTGTCAGATGTTTTGCATCCACAAGCCAACCTGTCCAGTAGGGTAAGAAAATGCCCCAGGTGATGAAAAATGTAAAGAAATTCTGAGAAAGCCATCGTTGATTGTTCATATAATTACCGTACCTCCATTAACTAAGTTGAATAATAGCATGTTCATCGCTACAATAATGTGAGATATCTCATATTTTTTAGAGGGGAGAGTAAAAAATGCATATTCTAACAGCTGAAGCACGTACCCAATATCTTGAAAAATATCCGATAGATGATTTTTTCTCATTTGCTATCGATCCTTATCTGGAAGTGTGTCAATTTGACAAAGGAGAGTGGATTTTTCAGGAAGGCTCCTTTCCAGATACATTGTATTACATGATAGAAGGCAAGGCGAAGCTCTATATGACGCATAAAAATGGCAAGGTTTCACTAATTGAATATTTGGAAGCTCCTCGTTTTATGGGGGAAATTGAATTGCTTAATGAGGCGAGGTATACAAAGGGGATACAAACTGTTACCAAGACAATTTGTTACTCCATTACACAGGCATGTAAGGAAAAGTTACTTGTGGATGCCTTGTTTTTACGTAGACTTTGTGTGTTTCTAGGGGAAAAAGCCACGAACATGACATCTAAATATACACAAAATCAAGCATATCCGTTTGAGAATCGCTTAGCAGCCTTTATTCAATTATCTGCTGATCAAGGTGTCTATAAGGAAAAGCATACGGAAATCTGTGAGTATTTAGGGGTTTCTTATCGCCATTTATTATATGTATTGGCACAGTTTTGTGAAGAGAAGATATTAGAAAAACGTAAGACAGGCTACCATATTATTGATGAAAAGCGTCTTGCACAGTTGGCTCAGGAGATACAATAGCGATGGACTTGCAGGAGATCGTGCTAGAAGGAAGCGCCCGATTAAGTTAGCAGAACGCTTACGAAGTACCATGTCAGACTTCATATAAAGAAGTCTGGGTTTGGCTTGTTGTATTCACTTTTTTTAATGAACCAGCGAGCGATGTCCTTACCACTATGGTAGAAGTCTACCTCATGCACCTTATTTTTTTGGATGGTGATGTCTAGCGTGTTTTCCATAACGTCAAAAGGTAAAACACCGATACATAAAGGATTGTTTGGTAAAAGACTTTCATGTGGTTTACGAACAGTTTGTTTCGCTTCAAGGTGCTTGTTCGCCGTATTATTTTCTGTCATATGGAATGCAAGTAGTTCTCCTTGTGCCAATGCCGTGCTTGATGAGTAACCAGTACTTTTCATTCAACATGCCCCCTTTTGTCGTTACATTTATTGTACAAGACTGGTTGGAAAAATAGCCGTTATTTACAAGGCTTTTACAATAACTTTAAGATTCATGGAATATTTAGTAATTTGTAACCGCATTCATACCGTTTTTGGATAAAAACCATAGAAAACTGATATAAATTCTTTTTGAAAAACTCATACTCAAACTATTGTGAATTTTTCTAACACAAAGTATTATTGTAATTAGATTTAACGTGAAAGTTTTCACAAAGTCACGAAATCGTTAGGAGGAATTTTAATGAGTGCAATTCGAGTAGGTATTGTAGGATATGGAAATTTAGGACGTGGTGTGGAGTATGCTATTTCACAAAATCCAGATATGGAAGTAGTAGCGGTGTTCACACGTCGTGATCCTTCAACAGTAAACGTAGCAAGCAATGCGAGCGTATATTTAGTAGATGACGCCGAAAAATTCCAAAACGACATTGATGTCATGATTTTATGTGGTGGCTCTGCAACAGATTTACCAGAACAAGGACCACATTTTGCACAATGGTTTAATACAATTGATAGCTTCGATACACATGCGAAAATTCCTGAATTTTTCGATGCTGTAGACGCAGCGGCACAAAAATCTGGTAAAGTGTCTGTTATCTCAGTTGGATGGGATCCAGGTTTATTCTCCTTAAATCGTCTACTAGGAGAATCCGTATTACCAGTTGGTACAACATATACATTCTGGGGCGATGGTTTAAGTCAAGGTCACTCAGATGCAGTACGTCGTATCGAAGGTGTTAAAAATGCTGTTCAATACACATTGCCAATTAAAGAAGCTGTAGAACGTGTACGTAATGGTGAAAACCCTGAATTAACAACACGTGAAAAACATGCACGTGAATGTTGGGTTGTGTTAGAAGACGGTGCAGATGCTGCAAAAGTGGAACAAGAAATTGTCACAATGCCTAACTATTTCGATGAATATAACACAACAGTTAACTTCATCTCTGAAGATGAATTTACAGCAAACCACACAGGTATGCCACATGGTGGTTTTGTCATTCGCAGTGGTGACAGTGGAGCAAACGATAAACAAATTCTCGAATTCTCATTAAAACTTGAAAGTAATCCAAACTTCACATCTAGTATATTAGTGGCTTATGCACGTGCTGCGCATCGTCTAAGTCAAGCTGGTGATAAAGGAGCGAAAACAGTATTTGATATTCCATTCAGTCTGCTTTCACCAAAATCAGCTGCTGAATTACGTAAAGAATTACTATAATCATAGAAAATCACCCGATTATCATTCATTTGATTATCGGGTTTTTTATTTTTGCCATTCATTCGATAAAATATGGTAAACTGTCAATAATTTAATAATCTGAATTTTTGTGAAAAAATGGAGCTATTGTAACCTTACACAAATTTGGAGGTTATCGTTAACATGACAGATATTATTATTCAATCAAAATGTATGGCACCAAGTCCATCCACTCATTGTATCAATAGAGCCGCACTTATGAAGACATTAAAGAAGAGCCATCACCATACTTGTACATTTATTCATAGTGGTGCAGGGTATGGTAAAACGACCATCCTCACACAATTTCTCTCGAACGAAGCGAATAAATTTTCTTGGTATAGTATTTCCGAAGAAGATGATAATTTATTACCCTTTTTAAGACATCTTTTTTTTAGCATACAGCGAGCTGTGCCGAATTTTGGTCCTACATTCGATGAGTGGAATCAATTGTCACGCTTCCCTAAAATGGAGGAGCTGAATCGCTGGTATAAGCTTTTTGTCAATTGCCTATGTAGCATAGAGGAGCCATTTCTAATTGTCATTGATGATTTTCATTTAGTGGATCACGTCTTTTCAATTAATTATTTTATGGAGAAAGTTATTGAATTTGCTCCACCAGCGATTCATTTTATTATCGCATCTAGAACATTACCGAATTGGGATATTATGAGAAAATTAAAGCTGCAAAAGAAGTGGCTAGTGATCAACGAGGACGAGCTGGCCTTTTCAACTGAGGAAATTGCTGTTTTTTTTGAAGAATATGTAGACGTGCATTTATCCGATGCTGAAATGGCCAAGATATTGGAGATCACAGAAGGCTGGGCCATCAGTCTTTCCTTGTTAGCAGAGCAATGGCATCATGTTTCTTTAGATTATTGGCTAATGATTTCTCCGAATGATCTTTTCACCTATTTGTCAGAAGAGGTTTATAGTAGGATGACTGCAACGGAGCAAGAGACCATTTTAAAACTAGCTATTTTTCCTACATTTTCAGCGGAGCTATTGGAAGATTTTTATGGCTTTGAAATGGCACAAATGTTGAATACTTTATCACAGCGTCATTTATTTATCCAACCAGTGACAACAGATGGTTTATACCGCTTCCATGCTTTGTTTAGTCGGTTTTTAGAAATGAAATGGCGTCAGCATACAAGTTGTTATACGGACCTTCATAAACAAGCGGCATTCTATTATATGGAACGGCATAATATTCAAGCTGTGCTTTATCATGCCTTTAAAACGAATGACCATGATTTTTGTGGAGAGCTATTACAGCGTCATGCAGAGCCATTAGTACGTGCTGGACAATTTGAATGGTTATTAGAAAAAATCAATCGATTTACTGTACAAGAAAAAGATACATTTTATAGATTATATTATTTTGATGGCGAATGCCATCGCTACCGTGCTTATTATGAAAGGGCGAAACAATCCTACGACAAGTGTGCAATGATCGCACAGCAGCAGCAGGATCACCTATTTATGACAAAATCTCAAGCAGGTTTGGCACATATTTACTTAGACACTATACAGCCTGCATTAGCAGAGCCTTATTTAGAAAAAGCATTAGAGCTTGCCAAATATACCCCCTTACTAAAAGAGGAATTATTAGAACTTCAACGGCAATATGCTGAAAACTTAGTGAACTTAGGGAAGGCCAAGGGTGCACAGTTATTTATGGAGGACGTGGCATTGCCAGCGGATGTCATGCAACGAGCGAATGTGGATGTCCGAGTTTTACTACGGACTGGGCAATTACGAGAGGCGAAGGAATTATTAGCACAGCGCCTTGAATTGCCACCTCAGCTTGTGGCAACCCATCGTGAAAGTGAACTACTAGCAGCATTTGTCTATGCATTGTTAGGACAAGGAAAGGAAGCTTGGTATGCAGCCCAGCATGGGATACGCAGGGGGTTAAGAGAGAAGTCTATTTTTATAGAGGCGGTTGGTTATATCAGAAAAGCACATGCGCTACTATTAATGGATTTCCCAGATTATCAAGGGGCATGTCAAGCCTATGAAAAAGCGTTGACTTTATTGAATGCCATTAATATTTCTCGAGTTAAGGCCGAACCTTATATGGGGCTAGCGATTGCTAAACATTATTTAGGAGATATAGTAGCGGCTAAGAAATACTTGGCATTGGGCTTACGAGAAACCGAGCAAGTACAAGATGCTTGGATGACAGGCCTCATTCTTTTAGCGGAAGTGAAAATCATTCTCTCCCAGCAAGAAACAGAACGAGCGAAGCAATTAGTAAGGAAGGCACAACAACTATTTCAGGAATGCGGAGATCGCAATGGCTTGATGCATGTTCTATTCTATCAATCCGTTATCGCGTTTCAAGAAAATAATAGAGACCAATTTCATCCGTATTTTCAACAGTTTGCGCAATTATGTTTGGCAAATGGCTATGACTATTTTTTACAAAGGAAAATGATACTTGGTCCAAGTGATCGAATGATTTTCTATGAGCTATTGCATTTTAGCCAAACAGGAGGTGTGGAACATGCAGCCATTCTTGCATTACGAAGCTATTTTCAAGTGGAGGACAGTATCAATTATCCGCATGATGCAATACAAATCAATCTTTTTGGGAGTTTAAGTTTAATTCGAGCACAAAGAAAGCTCGAAGATAAAGAATGGCAACGTGATAAATCGAAGGAATTGTTCGTGTATCTATATTGTCATCGCAATCGTTTTACACCAAAGGAAGAAATAGCGCAGGCATTATGGCCAGACCGCACTGTCGAGTCTTTAGATCGGGATTTTAAAGTGGTCTTAAATACATTATTAAAAGTGTTGGAGCCACAACGACATGCAAGGCAGGAGAGCTTTTTTATTCAACGTAAGAATAATATGTATCAGTTGCAAAATATTGCCTTTCTCCAAATTGACGTGGAACGATTTCACTATTATTACAACCTAGGAATGGAGGAATTTGATCCACAGTTGTCCGATGAATGGCTACTGTTAGCGGAAGCGAGTTATCCAGACGCCTTATATGCAGAAAAAAAGCAAATCGACTGGCTTACTCAAGATCGCGAAAAGCTACAATTTTTATATATAGAAGTTCTAGAACGTTTGGCACAAAATGCCACAAGGCAGCAGCAATATAAAAAAGCCATCCACTATGCAGAGAAAATAATTGGAGAGGATGCACTATGGGAGGAGGGCTATCGCCTGCTTATGTACAGCTACTACCAACTCCAAAACCGTTCTCTAGCATACAAATGGTACGAAAAATGTGTACAGCAGTTACAGAGCGAATTAAATACAACCCCTATGGAGTCGACCATGGCTGTCTATGATTTAATTATGGGATAGCTAGTGCCGTCGTTTAAATGAGGGAATCTTATTCGGGTGGTACTACTTTGTAGTGTAGGGAGAGCCACTCATAAGTAGAAATGAACTATATGAACAAGTTAAAAAAAGCAACATATTTAAATGCCATTTTGTCAGACAAATAAAAGGCTGGCCACAATTTGCAGATTGAACAAGATGAGTGAATGGTTGAATCGTGTAGAAGGAGAGATGAATTAAAGTGATACTTGCAAATGAAAAATTATTTTTAAGGGAATTCACGCCACATGACTGGATTGATGTTCATAAATATGCCTCACAGGAGATTGTTTGTAGGTATCAAACATGGGGACCGAATACAGAGGAGGATTCAAAAGAATTCATTCAGGATGCACTCGATGAAGCAAGACAAACACCAAGGGAAAGATATGTTTTTGCTATTATTTATCAAGAAACTTTAATAGGTTCGGTTGAGATAATGATTAGGGATTTCACGAATAAGGTGGGGGAAATTGGCTATATTGTTAACCCTGACTATTGGGGGAAGGGAGTAGCAACGCAGAGTGCTAAATTAGTGATCACTTTCGGTTTTGACACATTAAAGCTCCATCGTATTTATGCAACATGTGACCCAAGAAACATTGGATCATCAAAGGTTTTAGAAAAGGTTGGAATGGCCAAAGAAGGAATATTACGTGAAAATATGTTAATGAAAGACGGTATTTGGCGAGATTCCTTCTTGTATAGTGTATTGAAGCAGGAATGGTCTTCATGAAGCGTACTACAGAATGCAGTTTGAAACACTAAAAAATAGTTCCTAATACAAAAGACAAAAATGTTGTATATTCAACGTTTTTGTCTTTCTTTTTACCTGATGTAATTAGTAGCGTAGCGATAAATCTTTTAACACTTTTAAATTTTTAATAAATAATTCCATAACCTCGATACAGAAAAATGCTTTGTACTTTTGTGCAAAGCATTTTTTGTAACTAATTTGTAACTGGACTTTTGTATAGTGTTGTCATAGCAAGAAAGCGCTTTCTATGGAGCTTATTTTAAAGGGGGGTATAGGATGAAGAAGCGGTGGTATTGGTTTCTTTTAGTAATGTTGGCTGTGGTGCTGGTAGCTTGTAGTGGGGAGGATACGAAGGATGATGCAACAGATGCAGATTCCTCCGATGGTGAGACAAAAGCGGTGACGGCGGAAGGAGGCACGATTAAGATTGGGGTGCTTGCTTCGTTAACGGGGGCGCTTGAATCATATGGGAAGCAGACGCAGCGGGGATTTGATTTAGGGATTGAGTATGCGACTGGTGGGACGATGGAGGTCAATGGTAAGAAAATCGAGGTTGTGTATGAGGATACGGAGACAAAGCCGGAGGTGGCCGTGCAGAAAGCAACAAAGCTATTAGAAGATGACCAGGTTGATTTTTTAGTAGGTTCTTCAAGTTCTGGTGATACCCTTGCTGTTCTACCGCTGGCAGAGGAGTATGAAAAAATTATGGTGGTGGAGCCTGCGGTGGCTGACAGTATTACAGGTTCTGAGTTTAATGAGTATATTTTCCGTACAGGTCGTAATTCATCACAGGATGCCTATGCAGCCGCGGCGGCTATTGCTGGTAAAGGTGTGAAGATTGCTACATTTGCCCCAGATTATTCGTTTGGCTGGGATGGGGTGAATGCGTTTAAAACGGCAGCGGAGAAATTAGGTGCTGACATTGTGTTAGAGGAGTATGCAGACCCAGCAGCAACAGACTTTACGTCTAATTTACAAAAGGTGCTAGATGCTAAGCCTGATTATTTATTCGTTGTCTGGGCAGGAGCAAATTCACCATGGAATCAAATCGCAGATCTTAAAATTCAAGAAAAGGGCATTAAAATTTCAACGGGAGCACCTGATATTATAGCGCTTCAATTTATGAATCCATTGGTTGGTATGGAAGGTTTTTCGGTGTATTACCACACGCTACCGCAAAATGATGTCAATAAATGGTTAGTTGAGGAACATCAAAAACGTTTCAATGAAGTACCTGACTTATTTACACCTGGCGGCATGTCTGCGGCGATTGCCATTATGGAGGCATTGAAAAAATCGGAGGGAGATGCAGATGCCAACAAGCTGATCGGCATAATGGAGGGGATGTCATTTGAGACACCAAAAGGTACGATGACGTTCCGTGAAGAGGACCATCAAGCCCTTCAATCGATGTATTCGATTCGCTTAGAGCAACAGGATGGCGTGGATTATCCAGTACCCGTACTTATTCGGGAGTTAAGTCCTGAGGAAACAGCACCACCTGTTATGAATTAAACAAATGAGAGGCAGCATGGCTGTCTTTCTACATAACTATTAGAGGAGAAGGGAGTAGAGGATGGAGCCAATACTACACACAGACAATTTAACGATTCAGTTTGGGGGACATACGGCGGTGGATTGCGTTAATTTTCAAATGCCTGAAAAGCATTTAAAGTCCATTATAGGGCCGAACGGTGCTGGGAAAACAACATTCTTTAATTTGATTAGTGGAGAGCTAAAACCAACTGCGGGTGATGTTTATTTTAAAGGGCAATCACTTGCCCAAAAGTCGGCCATCGAAAGAACACGTATGGGGTTGGGTCGATCCTTTCAAATCACGAATGTCTTTCCAAATTTAACGGTTCTCGAAAATGTTCGTTTAGCCGTGCAGTCAAAGGAAAAGATTCGTTATCAGCTATTTCGACACTACAAAAGCTATAAGGCGATTACCGACAAAGCGGAGGAGCTATTATCACTCGTTTTACTCGACAATAAACGGGACGCCCTGACAACGATGCTATCCCATGGAGAGAAAAGAAAGCTTGAGATTGCCATGCTACTTGCGTTGGATACGGAAATTCTGCTACTCGATGAACCAACAGCTGGTATGTCTTTAGAGGAAGTACCTACGATTTTAGAGGTCATTCGGACCATTAAAAATCAAGGGAATAAAACCATTCTGCTCATTGAACATAAAATGGATATGATTTTAGATTTATCGGATTCCATTATGGTGTTATTTAATGGTCAGCTACTAGCAGATGGTTCACCCGTGGAAATTATGAATAATGATACCGTACAACAAGCATATTTAGGAGGGCTGTACGATGACCACCTTACTGACATTAAATGAGGTTCACACGCATATCGGCCAATATCACATTTTGCAGGGAGTTAATTTTGAAGCGAGGGAGGGACAGGTTAGCGTACTGCTTGGACGAAATGGTGCAGGTAAAACAACGACCTTGAAAACAATTATGGGATTAACACCTGCGACAAATGGCGAAATCGCCTTTCGC